>CABUSR010000016.1 GCA_902494245.1 uncultured Collinsella sp. | reverse complement strand
GCAATTGCATGGCGGGGGAGCTTGCCGAGCATTTCGATATCAGTAAGCCGTCGCTGAGCCATCACTTGGCGACGCTCAAAAACGCCGGGTTGGTGACCGACGAGCGCCATGGCCAAAACATCATATACAGCTTAAACACCACCGTCATGCAGGATTTGATTGGCTGGTTTATGGGCTTTACAAACACGGAAGGTGATAAGGATGAATAACGAAAACAAGGGCATTCACCCCACGGGGGTATCGTCGCGCGTGTGGATTGCGCTGGTCGCTCTGTGCGTCGCCAATGTCGTAGCGCACCTCATGGTGATGCCGAGCTTGCCTGCGCAGATTCCCACGCACTGGGGCGCGAACGGCGCCGTCGACGGTTGGGGTCCTAGCTGGATGGCCTCCGCGCTCGGCGTGCTGCCTCTGGCGCTTCTCGCAATGTTCTGCGTGGTGCCGCGCATCGACCCCAAAGGTGAGGCATATCGAACCTCGGGCAAGTTCTACCAGGGCTTCGTAATCGCCTTCACCTTGTTCATGTGCGCCATAAGCTGGCTGGGAGAGCTTACGGTCTGGGGCGTGGTGCCGGCGGTCGGTTCGGTTAACGTGCTGATTTCCGGTGTTGTCGGTTTGCTGTTCATCGGCGTAGGCAACTACTTGCCGCGTGTGAAGCAGAACTATACGCTCGGTATCAAGACACCCTGGGCGCTTGCCGATCCCGAGAACTGGCGCCGTACGCAGCGTTTTGGCGGCGCCTGCTTTATGGTGCTAGGTATTGGCCTGATTGTGATGGGCGTGGCAGGCAGCGTGCTTTCGAATGAAGTCGTCGCCGCGGTGATTGCGGTTCTGGCGTTTGGTTCGGTTGGAGCCGTCTACGTCTACTCGTATCTGTTGTGGCGCAAATCGCAGCGAGCCGCTCGTTAAGGTTGCGGAAAACTAGCGTACGCAGTTCATAGTATGTTCCGGGGGACTTTTCCCAGGTAGTATTAGGGGGTGTGGGCAACCATGCCCCTTTTTCGTTACGTTTCAGAGCTGGTTCCCTCATTTCGTTTCCACTAAAGCGAATCAAGAATAGGGAAACAGCAGGTAGAAAGGATAGAACAGACATATGGCGGAGTTTATCTACCAGATGTATCAGGCTCGCAAGGCCCATGGCGACAAGGTGATCCTTGACGACGTGACCCTGAGCTTCTACCCCGGTGCCAAGATCGGCGTCGTGGGTCCCAACGGCATGGGCAAGTCGACCCTGCTCAAGATCATGGCCGGCATCGAGGAGGTCTCCAACGGCGATGCCAGGCTCACCCCCGGCTACACCGTGGGCATCCTGCAGCAGGAGCCGCCGCTCGACGATGACAAGACCGTCATCGAGAACGTGCGCATGGCGTTTGGCGATATGATCGCCAAGGTCGATCGCTTCAATAAGATCGGCGAGGAGATGTGCGACCCGGATTGCGACATGGACGCCCTCATGGCCGAGATGGGCAAGCTCCAGGACGAGATCGATGCCGCCGATGGCTGGGATATCGATTCCAAGCTCGGCCAGGCCATGGACGCCCTGCAGCTGCCCGATTCCGACATGCCGGTCAACGTGCTTTCCGGCGGCGAGCGCCGTCGCGTGGCCCTGTGCAAGCTGCTGCTCGAGTCTCCCGACCTGCTGCTGCTCGACGAGCCCACGAACCACCTGGACGCCGAGTCGATCCTGTGGCTCGAGCACTTCCTGCACAACTACCAGGGCGCGGTGCTTGCCGTCACGCACGATCGCTACTTCCTGGATAACGTTGCCGAGTGGATCTGCGAGGTCGACCGCGGCCACCTTTATCCCTACAAGGGCAACTACTCCACGTATCTGGAGACCAAGGCCGCGCGTATCGAGGCACAGGGCAATCGTGACGCCAAGCTCGCCAAGCGCATGGAGGCCGAGCTCGAGTGGGTGCGCAGCTCGCCCAAGGCTCGCCAGGCAAAGAACAAGGCCCGTCTGGCTCGCTACGAGGAGATGGAGGCCGAGGCCCGCGCAAGCCAGAAGCTCGACTGGACCGACATCCGCATCCCTGTGGGCCCGCGTTTGGGCAACAAGGTGCTCGAGGCCCATCATCTGCACAAGGAGTTCGATGGCCGCGTGCTCATCGATGACCTTTCGTTCACCCTGCCGCGCAACGGCATCGTGGGCGTCATCGGTCCCAACGGTGTGGGCAAGACCACGCTGTTCAAGACCATCGTGGGTTTGGAGCCGCTGACTTCGGGCGAGCTCGAGGTGGGCGAGACCGTCAAGATTTCTTACGTCGACCAGAACCGTTCCGGCATCGACCCCGATAAGAACCTATGGGAGGTCGTCTCGGACGGCCTGGACCACATGATGGTCGGCGAGACCGAGGTTCCGAGTCGCGCGTACGTGGCGAGCTTTGGCTTTAAGGGCCAGGACCAGCAGAAGCGCGCCGGCGTACTCTCCGGTGGCGAGCGCAACCGTTTGAACTTGGCGCTCACGCTCAAGCAGGGCGGCAACCTGCTGCTCCTCGACGAGCCCACGAACGACCTCGACGTCGAGACACTGTCCTCGCTCGAGGCGGCGCTGCTCGAGTTCCCGGGCTGCTCGGTGGTCATTAGCCACGATCGTATGTTCCTGGACCGCGTCGCCACGCACATTCTGGCGTGGGAGGGCACCGACGAGAATCCGGGCAACTGGTATTGGTTCGAGGGCAACTTTGAGGCCTATCAGGCCAACCGTATCGAGCGCCTGGGTGAGGACGCAGCCCAGCCGCATCGTATTCACCGTAAGCTGACGCGCGACTAGATCGTTACGCGGTTTTCCAAACCGCGTAACTGCTCGACGCTGCGCGGGTCGCAAGCACCCCATCTTGCCGTTCAAGCCGTCGCTCGCGTACCGAAGTACGCGTCGCTCCTCTTTCACGGCAACCTGGCGCACTTGCGGTCCGCTCGCTGTTGGTTACGCAACATCAACAAATAAAAACGGCTCAAATCCTGATTTGGATTTGAGCCGTTTGTCGTTACTGCTCGGGTTCTTCGACTTTATCGATGGCCCAGGTGGATCCGAGGCCACCGGTGGTGTTGCGGCGGATGCGCACGGTAACCTCGCGGCGCTCGCCGGCCTGCGTGTAGCGCAGGGGGAAGCTTGCGCGGTTTCGCGCGGCCTCGATGGTACCGCGCTCGCGGGCGATCCAGTAGTACTCGCCGACGATGCCGAGGGTATCGGCGCCGTAGGGGAGATAGGTCGACAACTGGTGCAGAAGCGGGCCGGGGCAGAAGACCTCGGTTGCGAAATCGACGGGGAAGTCCTCGGGGATGGCGGGCGCTGCAGGTGCGGGGGTTGGGGCCGCTGCGGGTGCCGGAGCCGGTGCCGGTGCGGGAATTTGGTCGCAAGCAGAGTTGGGCACGGATTCGATGACGGGTGCGGGCTCCGGCGTCGCTTCCGGCTTGATTGTGGAATCTGCGGGCTTCACGGTGACGGGCGCGTCTGCAGCTGCAGTTTCAATCTCAACCTGCGTTGCGTTCTCGTTCTCGATGCTCGGCTTTGTCTCGACCGGCGTGGAAGCCATGGTGGTGATACCGGCGTTGGCGTTTTCGGGGTCATAGACGACCGTGAGCGAGATGGCGGGCTGCGGCGTCTCGGGCTCCGGCGCCGACTCGGTAACGCCTTGATCGGCGGGCTCGGCGGACTGATCGTCCTCGGCCTCGTTGTCAAAGACATCGCTGTTTTGGAACGCAGGCGTCTCGGGTTGGTCAGCGGCTTCTTCGGTTGTCGGCTTGGGAGCCTCGTTGAGCTCCGCAGTGGCGTCCTGCTCGGATATGACTTCGGAATCGGTCGTGGCGGCGATTTCGGTTTCTGCTGTTACCTCAATAGCGACTTCGATCTCTGCCTCGGGCTCGGGTTCCGGCGCGGCTTCAACCATGGTTTCTGGCTTGGGACGTTTAACGTGCTTGGGACGCACGGCCTTGAGGTCCTTCTCGCCGCGTTTCTTCTTTTTGTAGGACTGCTTGGCGCCCTTGGCAGCCTTGGGCTTGTCCTCGCCCTTGGCAAGGGCGGCATCCCAGGCATCGTTGGCGATGACGGTGGCATACAGGCGGCCGCCCTTAAAGACGGTCAGCTTAATGCAGTCGTTGAGCTCCTCGAGCAGCTCGCGCGTGGACTCGAAGCCCAGGTCATAAGCGGCCATGTCACCAGCGGCGAGTGCCTCCTCGACCTGCGTCATAAACGTTTGCTTGCCGCACCCAATCGCGTCGCGCAGCAGGCGATACAGATAGATGTGGTTGCCCAGCGAAAGCGTGGGCCTAACTATTGTCTTGCTCATGGCAAATCTCCTCTTTACACACCAAAGCATCTTACCATCGCACGGGACGTGCCACCTCGGCACCCAAGGCAAACGGGCGCGAACCGCTGTCGATTCGCGCCCGTTATACAGGTCGGTTATCTATGAGAGGCAAATGTGCTTAGTTGCCCGATGCCGTGCCTTGGCTCGAGTTGTCAGATGCCGTGCCAGACGCGGTTCCGCTCGAGCTGTTCGAGCTGTTGGTGTTGCTGCTGTCTGCTGTGCCCGTTCCTGAAGTGGTGTCGCTTGTCTGGCCGCCCGTGCTCGGCTGTGAACCGTCAGTCGTTTGGCTTGAGTCGGTCGTGCCGGACGGCGTGCCACTGTTGGCCGTAGAGGAATCGGTGCCCTGCGATTGGTTTTGGGTGTTCGAGGACGAATCGGTAGAGGTAGAACTGTCTTGCGTGCCGTCCGCCTGTGCCTGCTGATCTTGCGACTGGGTGTTGCCATTTGCATCGCTCTCGGTCGTGCGCGACGAAAGGATTGGCTCGGGGCGCTCGCCCAGACCCTCACCGGCGGTGGTTATAAGGATGGCGCCGGTGCAGGCGATGACCGCGACGATGGCGATGGCGATCGAGAAGACGATGACCTTCTTTTGCGTCTGGCTGCGCTCTGCCGCGGCCTTGGCGCGCAGGCTGTTAGGGGCGACGCGCGCCGTGGTCGCGCGTCCCGCAATCCGGCGCATTTCCTGCGTGGTCGCGGCGCCACCTAGGTGCTCCTCGACATCGGGCTTAACGGGCTCGTAGGCGCCGGCAGGGTAGTCGACAGCGGCATGCGTGCCCTTGATTGCTTCGGCGCTGGCAGAGATAAAGTGGCGGTAGACCTGCGAAGACACAACGGTGATGACCGAGCTCACGGCGGCGCCAATCACCGAGCCGGCAATGCCGATCTTTGAAGCAAGCGCCACGCTCGTGGCGGCAGCTGCGGCGCCGGCGATGATCTGGGGAATGGAAATGTCATCGAACAGGCCCTTTTTGGGTGCGATGGCCATGGTCTGTCCGATGGAATGGTTTTCGTGAACGCCGTTGTTGAGCGCGGCCGGTGTCATGACGCGCGTGCGCGGCGCGTCGGTGTACTTGGTTGTCATACGGGGTCCTCCCGGTGTAAATCTGCTTCGTTTCGTGTAGCCATCAGGGTACCCACCAGATGTGAATCGTACGTGACATTTAACAGATACCATCAACTCATCAATAGCTCACCAAGTTGGTGGGATGCGGTTGCACCCGGCGGTTGAACTACAATAGAGCTTGCTAATTGTTGTGAATGGCGTCTACGCACGGGGGCATTCTTATGAATCTTCACCTTTCTCAGTCTGATGGCTTTTTGCGTGTGGCGGCGGCGTCGCCGCGGATTCGCGTGGCCGATGTCGAGGGCAATGCCGAGGTTGCGCTGGCGGCTGTTCGCGATGCTGCCGAGCGCGGCGTTCGCGCGCTGGTGTTGCCCGAGCTTAATCTGACTGGCTATACCGCGGCTGATCTGTTCCATAACCGTACACTGCTGCATGCCTGCGAGGCGGCACTTGTGCACATTCTCGATGAAACCCGCGATCTGCCGATTGTCTTTACCATCGGTCTTCCCGTTGCAGTTGCCGAGAATATCTACAACTGCGCTGCCGTGTGCTGCGCGGGCGAGCTTTTGGGTCTTACGGCCAAGAAGTATCTGCCCAACTATGGCGAGTTCTATGAGCGTCGCTGGTTTGCTCCATCGCCTGCGGATCCCGTGTGGGTCGAGTTTGCCGGTCAGGGTCCGGTTCCGCTGGGTTCGGGGCTTGTCTACCGCTGCTGTGATGAAGGTGCCGAGGATATGGTGCTGGGCGTTGAGGTCTGCGAGGACCTGTGGGTGCCGGCGCCCCCTTCGACCGAGATGGCGCTTGCCGGTGCGACGGTGATCCTCAATCCGTCGGCTTCGGACGAGATTATCGGTAAGGCGGATTACCGCCGCAGCCTAATCTCCAACCAGAGCGCGCGCCTGTACTGCGCCTATGCCTACGCGGACGCGAGCGAGGGCGAGTCCACGACCGACATGGTCTTTGCGGGCGAGAACCTCGTCTACGAAAACGGCTCCAAGCTCGCCGCGACCAAACTGCTTACCTGCGATATGGCCATCGCCGACGTTGACCTTGACCGCCTGGTTGCCGAGCGCCGTCGCTCGACGACGTGGACGCGCACCGACGATGCGCCGGAGGCCACGGCCGTTGAGTTTTCGTTTGAGGGCGTGCTGGCCGAAGAACCTGTCCTGCGCGATGCCTGCGATATCGACCGCGTTTTCCCGCGCGCGCCCTTTGTGCCGGCCGACCACGGCGACTTGGCCGAGCGCTGCGAGACGATCCTCGGTCTGCAGACTGCGGGCCTCAAGATCCGCCTCGCCCACACAGGTACCAAGGCTGCGGTCATCGGCCTTTCGGGCGGCTTGGACTCCACGCTAGCGCTGCTTGTGACCGTGCGTGCCTTCGATGCACTGGGGCTGTCGCGCACGGGTATCACGGCGGTTTCCATGCCCGGCTTTGGCACGACGCACCGCACTAAGTCCAATGCCGAGTCGCTCGCTCGTGACTTGGGTGTGAGCTTCCGCGAGGTCTCAATCCATGCTGCCGTGGAACAGCACTTTAAGGATATCGAGCATGATCCGGCCGTGCAGGACGTGACCTACGAGAACAGCCAGGCGCGCGAGCGTACGCAGATTCTGATGGATCTGGCCAACCAGGCTGGCGGTTTTGTCATCGGCACGGGCGACCTGTCGGAGCTGGCGCTCGGCTGGGCTACCTATAACGGCGACCACATGAGCATGTACGCCGTCAACGCGAGCGTGCCTAAGACGCTTGTGCGCCATCTGGTGCGCTATGCGGCCGATGTGTTTGGCGGGCGTATTGCCGAGACGCTGCTCGACATCCTCGATACGCCGGTGTCCCCCGAGCTTCTGCCGCCCACGGGCGACGGCGAGATTGCGCAGAAGACCGAGGATTTGGTGGGCCCGTATGAGCTGCACGACTACTTCCTCTACTACCTGCTGCGTTTTGGCTTTGAGCCGGGCAAGATCTACCGCATGGCGCTCAAGAGCTTCGAGGGCGTCTACGACGCCAAGACCGTCCACACGTGGCTACGTACGTTCTACCGTCGCTTCTTTGCCCAGCAGTTTAAGCGCAGCTGCCTGCCCGATGGTCCCAAGGTGGGTTCGGTGACGCTCAGCCCGCGCGGCGATTGGCGTATGCCGAGTGACGCTAGCTCGCGTCTGTGGCTTGCGCAGATCGACGCGCTCAATCCAGTTGACTAAGGTTGGCTAAATTGAACCAATACGGGGGTTGCAAGCGTTACACTTTTGCAATCTGATGGCCCGTATCGCGCGGCGCTCTTGTCGGAGCGCCGCGTTTTTTATATCGAAAGGTGGCACCATGCAGGCATCGCAGCGTCTCGACCGCTTTGGCGCGGAGGTCTTCGCCTCGCTCAACAACAAGCTTCTCGCGCTGAAGGCTCAGGGCAAGACCATTTACAACATGAGCGTGGGCACGCCCGACTTTAAGCCGTACGACCATGTGGTCGAGGCGCTCACGCAGGCAGCCCAAGATCCCGAGATGTGGAAGTATGCCCTGCGCGACCTGCCCGAACTCAAGCAGGCCGTGTGCGATTACTATGAGCGTCGCTTTGGCGTTTCGGGCATTACGCCGTCTATGGTGCAGTCGTGCAACGGCACGCAGGAGGGGGTGGGCCATTTGGGCCTTGCCCTGCTCGATCCGGGTGACACCATTTTGGTTCCCGATCCGTGCTACCCGGTCTTTGAGGCGGGTGCCAAGATCGCCGATGCCAAGCTCGAATACTATCCGCTGGTTGCCGAGCACAATTACCTGCCCTATGTGGCGGGTATCGATCCCGAGGTTGCCGATCGTGCCAAGTACATGATCGTGTCGCTGCCCGCGAACCCGGTCGGCTCGGTGGGCACGCCCGAGGTCTACGAGGAGATTATCGCCTTTGCCCGCGAGCATGATCTGTTGATCGTCCATGATAACGCGTACTCCGACATCGTGTTTGACGGCGAGCCCGGCGGCAGCTTCTTGCAGTATCCCGGCGCGCTCGAGGTGGGCGTTGAGTTCTTCTCGCTCTCCAAGTCGTTTAACGTCACCGGTGCCCGCATCGGCTTTTTGGTCGGTCGCGAGGATGTGGTCTCTGCCTTTGCCAAGCTGCGCGGCCAGATCGACTTTGGTATGTTCTTCCCGATTCAGAAGGCTGCCATCGCGTGCCTGAACGGTCCGCGCGATGAGGTCGAGGCGCAGCGTCTGAAGTACCAGGAACGCCGCGATGCCCTGTGCGACGGTCTTGAGGGCCTGGGCTGGGAGCGTCCCAACGCGCATGGCTCTATGTTTGTGTGGGCCAAGCTTCCCGGTGGTCGCACCGATTCCATGGCGTTTTGCGAGGAGCTCATGGAGAAGGCCGGCGTTGTGGTGACGCCGGGCGCGAGCTTTGGCCCTTCGGGCGAGGGGCACGTGCGCATGGCGCTGGTCCTGCCGCCCGATCAGATCGCTTTGGCTGTCGAGGCCATTCGCGAGGCGGGCCTGTATTAGAAACCTATTTCGACTCGTCAATAGCTCGAAACCGATTTCGTGCAGTTATTTTACGAATTCTGCAAACAATTTCGGTAAACGGTCGATTTTTGGCTGCGAATAGGAGCATAATCAAAGTCCCGATTGGATGTATTGGGATTACGACAAGCCGCTCGGGTCGTTCCCGGGCGGCTTGTTTGTGGAGAGAGATGGGAGTTTCTAATGGTTAACGAGAAGAAGGTCGCTATTGTCGGCTGCGGTTTCGTCGGTTCGTCTTCGGCGTTCGCACTGATGCAGAGTGGTCTGTTCTCCGAGATGGTCCTCATCGACGTGGACAAGAACCGCGCCGAGGGTGAGGCTCTGGATATCGCGCACGGCATGACGTTTGCCGAGCCGATGAAGATCTACGCCGGCGATTATTCCGATGTCGCCGACGCCGCCATGATCGTCGTCACCGCTGGCGCTGCCCAGAAGCCCGGTGAGACCCGCCTGGACCTGGTCAACAAGAACGTAAACATCTTTAAGTCCATTATCCCCGAGATTAAGAAGTCCGGCTTCGACGGCATTCTGCTAATCGTCTCCAACCCGGTTGATGTTCTGACCTATGCTGCCATCAAGATGTCCGGCCTGCCCGAGGGCCATGTCATCGGCTCCGGCACCGTGCTCGACACTGGCCGTCTGCAGCAGATGCTTGGTGCTCACGTCGAGGTTGACCCGCGCGATGTCCAGGCCTATGTCATGGGCGAGCACGGTGACTCCGAGTTTGTCGCTTGGTCCAGCGCTCAGGTTGCTGGCGTTCCGCTGAACACCTTCTGCGAGCTTCACGGCCACCTGGAGCATGAGGCTGCCGAGAAGCGCATCGCCGAGGACGTCAAGAACTCCGCCTACACCATCATCGAGAAGAAGCACGCCACCTACTACGGCGTCGCCATGGCTGTCAAGCGCATCTGCACCGCTGTTATGCGTGACGAGCAGACCGTTCTGCCCGTTTCCTCGCTCATGGTGGGCGAGTATGGCCTGTCCGATCTGGCCATCTCCATGCCGACCGTCGTCGGCCGCGATGGCGTTGTCTGCCGCGTCCCCGTGCCGCTGAACGATGACGAGCAGCATGAGCTCACCGCCTCCGCAAAGGCCCTCAAGGACATCATCGACAGCGTCGACTTCTCCTGCTAAATCAAGCTCTTTTGGGCAACAGGCTACAATGAAAGGCGTCCGGGCCACACGGTCCGGGCGCCTTTTTGGTGCGAGGGGGTCAGGTTACTTTGCACCACCCCAATGCACCATAGTTGATGGGAGGGCCATGTCGGATTCGCCTAATTTCTTGACCTATGCCCAGACGGCGTTTGATCCGTTTGAGGAACGGCCGTTCTGCGCGGTGGATAGCCTGGTCTTTGCGTGGTTGTCCTATTTGCGTTTGCCGGGTGATATGGCGGAGCTGACGAACTGGCAGGGCCTAGACGTACGCGAGCTGCTGCGCGCCGAGTGCTACCAAGACATGATTGGCGACCTGTGGGATCCGGAGGGGAGCCGTGCCCTGTTGGAGGCTGTGGCAGCAAGCCCTCGCTACCGTGGCGTTCGTGTTTGCGGCTATCGTAGCGTGAGTGATGCCGAGACAACGGAGCAGTTTGCGGCCATGACGTTCCGATTTCCGGCGGGGTTTAGCTATCTTGCCTTCCGGGGGACCGACAGCACGATTGTGGGCTGGAAAGAGGACTTTAACATGGCGTTCCGGTGTCCTGTGCCGGCCCAGGAATCCGCGGCGCGTTATGTAGACGAGGCGGCGGATGCGATTGACGGGCCGCTTTTGTGCGGAGGTCATTCCAAGGGTGGAAACCTTGCGGTGTACGGTGCGGCGATGTGCCCCGATGTCGCCCGTGAGCGAATCGAACGGGCGTATTCCCATGATGGTCCGGGCTTCGTCGAGGAGTTTCTGAGCGGCAACGCCTTCGCCGACCTATCCGGTCGAATCGACAAGACGCTACCTCGGTCGTCAATCTTTGGCATGATGTTCGAGACACAGGAGGACTATGCCATCGTTGAGAGCACCGAGTTCAGCCTGCTTCAGCATAATCCCTTTAGCTGGGTGGTTGATGGTCGCGACTTCGTGTACTGTGAGCGCCTGTCCGCCGGTGCTCGATACGTTGATGGCTCCATTCGCGAGATGCTGCTTGCGGTGTCGCCTAGCGAGCGCGAGCGTTTTGTAGATGCGTTGTTCTCCGTGCTTGAGGCTACGGGTGCTGAGCGGTTTGCGGATATCGCTGGGAATCTGCGCGAGAGCCTGCCCGTGATGCTCCAGGCTGCGCAAGGCTTTGACAAGGATACGCGACGCTTTGTCTCGCAGACTATCGTTGCGATTCTTAAGTGTGCGCTTCTGCCCAAACGTCCCCAGATCGACATGCCCGCTGCCGGCAAGAGCTTGGCAGAACAGCTCGAGGCTTGGCAGTCCGAGCTCCTGCGCTAACCATTGGTGCAAAGCAACCTGTCCCCGATGCACCAATCTTCGATGCGCCTGGGGCGGGATCGACCGCTATACTGGTTCGTGCCGAAATCGATCTAGAACGGAATGCCGTATATGAAAATCAATCACGCGATTCTGCATATCCTGGACTTTGACTCTGCCGTCAACGTCATGAGCCAGCGCGAGCTCGATATCGAGAGTCGTACCGTGCGCAACTTCGTGACCACACATCTGCGCCGCGCGCGTACCTCGGCCGACAACAAACGCGCCACGTTTGCCGAGAACTCCGCATTCGGCGGCGAGCTCAAGGGCTATTTCTTTGGTGAGCGTGAGTTCGTGGATCTGTCTCAGCAGATTGCGGAGTTCATCTCTTCCGAACTTACCAAGGCCGAGAAAGCCGAGTCCACTGACGTGCTTGTGGCGGACTTTGATGACGATGAGGATGTCCGCTGGTTTGCCGTGATGCTGCTGGGCTCCAAGCAGGCTTTTATGCACGAGGTGGGTCGCGAAGAGGGCGAGGTGCGCAACGACATTGCGCGCCACTACGCCATTCTGCCGAATCCCTCGCAAAAGGTGCCGAGCTATGCAATCGTGCGTGCAAGCACCATGGAGATCGGCTATGTGGATAAGAAGCGCAAGATTGCCGGCGAGGATCGCATGCTCATTCCCGATGGCCTGCTGCAGTGCGACACGGGGGTATCGGGCAAGGAGGTCATCGACACCGTGACGCGTGTGGTCGAGGAAGTCGCCGAGGAGCACGGTGCCAACACGGCTGTAGCACTCGCCAAGGTTAAGGCTGCTGTTGCCGAGAAAGTTGAGGATGACGAGGAGCTGCCGCCTTGGGATATCGTCGACGAGGTCTTTGAGGACGAGCCGGTCATCAAGGAGAGCGTGCGCGCGGCACTGACCGAGGAGAAGGTGCCTGAGCGTGTGCCCGTGGAGCGCAAGCAGGTCGAGCGCGCGGCGGTGCGCAATCACAAGATTCGTACCGACACGGGTATCGAGATCAGCTTCCCGGCCGAGATGGGTTCGAACTCCGAGTATATCGAGTTCGTCAACGAGCCCAACGGCCTCATCTCCATCGAGCTCAAGAATATCGGCAGCATCGAGAATCGATAAGTTGCGTTACGTCTACAGCGAGAAAGCAAAGGCCGAAGCTCTTTGGGGCTTCGGCCTTCTTGTTTGGGGATGAATTGCCCCGCAGGTTGAGCATAAGTCAGCGAAAACGCGGTTTGTCAAAACCGCGTAACTATTAAAGTTGACGTAAGCCCTCTTCCAGGCCGGTCTTGCTGTCGGTCTTCTCGTCGCGCATCTTGATGACGCGGGCGGGGACACCGGCCACGACGGCGCCGGCGGGGACGTCCTCGACGCACACGGCGCCGGCGGCAACGACAGCGCCCTTGCCCACGCGCACGCCTTCCAGGACCACGGCGTTTGCGCCGATCATGACATCGTCCTCGATGATGACGGGCGTGGCGCTGGCGGGCTCCACAACGCCTGCCAGCACGGTGCCGGCGCCGATGTGGCAGTTCTTGCCCACGGTGGCGCGACCGCCCAGCACGGCGCCCATATCGATCATGGAACCCTCGCCGATAACGGAGCCGATGTTGATGATGGCGCCCATCATGATGACGGCACGGTCGCCGATCTCGACGCGGTCGCGGATGATCGCGCCCGGCTCGATGCGGGCGTTGATGCCCTTAAGGTCGAGCATGGGCACGGCGGAGTTGCGGCAATCGTTTTCAACGTCGTAGTAATCGATGGAATCGGCATTGGCATCGAGGATGGCCTTGAGCTCATTCCAGTCGCCAAAGACGGTCTTGCCACGACGACCGCCGTAGACATGTGCGTCGCCCCAGGCAACCTTCATGCCCGGCTTCTCGCGCACGTACAGCTTGACGGGCGTCTTTTTGGGCGCGGTGGCGATGTAGTTGATAATCTCCTGTGCATCCATCTCGGCTGCGTTGCTCATTTGCTATCTCTCCTTTGGGTGGATTCGGTTGATACCTGGTTAGGCAAACATGACCTGGTCGAACGTATAGAAGCCGGGTTCGCGGGCGACGAGCTTCTGCGCGGCTGCCAGGGCGCCGTTGACAAAGATCTGACGGCTCGTGGCGCGGTGGGTGAGCGTGACTTCCTCGTCCTGGCCAAAGAAACCCACCTCGTGCACGCCGGCTACGGTGCCGCCGCGCAGCGAGTGCATACCGATTTCCTTGGGGTCGCGCGCGCCGCACATGCCCTCGCGGCCATAGACGGGGTGGTAGCCTGCCTCGGGCGCGGCCTCGACGACGGCGTCGAGCAACAACTTGGCAGTGCCGCTGGGGGCGTCGACCTTTTGGTTGTGGTGCGTCTCGACGATCTCGCAGTCAAAGCCGGGCAGCTCGCGTGTGGCCTGGGCCACCAGATGACGCAGGGCGGCGATGCCGATGGAGTAGTTGCCCGAGTGCATGACGCGGGCGTTCTGACCCAGCTCGCGCAGGCGGTCCATCTGCTCAGGTGAATAGCCCGTGGTGCCGGAAACGAGTGCGGCGCCCGTGCGCTCGACATAGGCGACGACGGCATCGAAGGTCACGACGTTCGAGAAGTCGATAATCACATCGGCAGCCGGTGCGTTCTCGAGCTCGCTCAAATCGAAGCCAATCTGGGCCACGATATCAAAAACGGGCTGCCCGGCGGCATCGACAATGCTTTCGGCGGTGGTGCGGATGAGCGAGCCCATGCGGCCCGTTCCCATAATGACGGTCTTAATCAAGCAGACCAGCTCCCTTCAGAGCATCGGTAAGTGCGGATCGCGTGTCGTCTGCCATGGGGCACAGCGGCATACGGTAGTTTGCCTCGATCATGCCCATCTGGGCGAGCGCTTCCTTAACGGGGATGGGGTTGACCTCGCTAAAGAGGGCGTTGATGAGCGGCTGGCCGGCAATCTGGATATCGCGGGCGCGCGCTACGTCGCCGTCCAGATAAGCGCGGCACATGTCGTGTACGAGCTGCGGCTGCACGTCGGCCCACACGCTGATGGTGCCCGAAGCGCCCAGGCTCATGAGCGGCACTGTGAGTGCATCCTCGCCCGAGTACATGCGGAAGTCATCGGACAGCAGGTGGGCGATCTTGGCCGCGTAGGCGACGTTGCCCGAGGCCTCCTTGATGCCCATGATGTTGGGGTGCGCGGCTAGGCGCTCTACGTTGCGCTCGCTGATACCGCAGCCGCAGCGGCCGGGGATGTTGTACAGGATGCAGGGGATGTCAACGGCATCGGCGACGGTCTTAAAGTGCTGATAGATACCCTCTTCGTTGGACTTGTTGTAGTAGGGGGTAATGAGCAGCAGGCCGTCGGCTCCCAAGCCCTGGTAAGTAAGCGACTTGGTGAGCATGGTCTGCGTGGAGTTGGAGCCCGAGCCGGCGATGACGGGGACGCGTCCTGCAACATGCTTGACCACGGCGGCGACGACGGAGTTGTCCTCGTCATCGGTCATCGTGGCGCTCTCGCCGGTGGTGCCCAGGGTGAGAATGGCGTCGGTGCCATTTTGCAAGTGGAAATCGATAAGGCGCTCGAGCGCGTCAAAGTCGACACTGCCGTCCTTTTTAAACGGCGTAACCAGGGCGACGATTGAGCCCTCGAGATTGCGGATGTCCATGTTCTTCTCCTTCGCCTCCGCGATCTGGATGCGTTTGTTCCATTGAGCTGCGACTGCCAGGCGCTCGTCTTCGGCGCGACGGCGGGCACTTTCGGCGCGCGACTTGGCCAGCAGCTCTCGGCCGCACGGCAGCACGTCGAGCGTGGCAAAGTAATCGCCCGGGCGCTCGGCGCGGCGGATGAGGTCGGCCGCGCCATCGGGGCGCAGCAGGACCTCGGCCGAGCGCAGCCGTCCGTTGTAGTTGTAGCCCATGGAGTAGCCATGCGCACCGGTATCGTGGATTACAAGCAGGTCACCCATGTCGATATGCGGCAGCTTGCGATCGATAGCGAACTTGTCGTTGTTCTCGCATAGGTTGCCCGTGATGTCATAGGTGTTCGTGACGGGCGCCGTGGCCTTGTCGGCGCCGCCCGGCTGACCCATCACCGTAATGTGGTGGTAGGCGCCATACATGGCAGGGCGAATCAGGTCGACCGCGCTTGCGTCGACACCGATATAGTCCTTGTAGATCTGCTTCTCGTGGATGGCCTTGGTGACCAGGCAGCCGTAGGGGCCCATCATAAAGCGGCCCATCTCGGTGCAGATGGCCACATCGCCCATGCCGGCGGGAACCAGGATCTCGTCGTATGCCGCGTGCACTCCCTCGCCGATGGCGTGAATGTCGTTGGCCTGCTGCTCGGGCAGGTAGGGGATGCCGACGCCGCCGGACAGATTGATAAAGGCGACATGTGCGCCCGTTTCACGCTCCAGGCGCACGGCAAGTTCAAAGAGGATGCGTGCGAGCTTGGGATAGTAGTCGTTAGTGACGGTGTTACTGGCAAGGAAGGCGTGGATACCAAAGTTCTCGGCACCCTTGGCCTTGAGCATGCGGAAAGCCTCAAAGAGCTGCTCGGTGGTCATGCCGTATTTGGAGTCTCCGGGGTTGTCCATGATGCCATTGGAGAGCTGGAACAGGCCGCCCGGATTAAAGCGGCAACTGACTGTCTTGGGGATGGGCCCCGCAACGCGCTCAAAGAACTCGATATGGCTTATGTCGTCAAAGTTGACGATGGCGCCCAGCTTATCTGCAAGGGCAAAATCCGCTGCCGGCGTGTCGTTGGACGAGAACATGATGTCGTGGCCGGTGATGCCCAGTGAGCGGGCGATCATGAGCTCGGTATAGCTCGAGCAATCGCAGCCGCAGCCGTATTCGTTGAGGATGGAGATGAGTGCCGGGTTAGGGTTGGCCTTGACGGCAAAGTATTCCTTAAAGCCCGGGTTCCACGCAAAGGCGTCGCGCACCTCTTGCATGTTGCGGCGGATGCCCGCCTCGTCGTATAGGTGAAACGGCGTGGGGAACTGCTCGACGATATGCTCGAGCGTTTCCTTGTCCACAAACGGCTGTTTGGCCGCATATGCTTCGTTGGGGGTCAATGCCATGTCCCGTAAACCTCGCTATCCAGACGGCGCCATCGGCGCATCGAATCCGCATAGCGTGGACCCCATGTCCGGATAGCGCTCCCGCATTGCTGCAGACAGTCCTGCGGGTGTTTCCCGCAGGCCCACCAGGTTGTTCGTGCCCGAAAACCCAGTTCGGCGGGTTTCGCCTCCCCGCGGGGTCAAAGCCTGCCGGCTCGCCCGCGGCTCTTCGTGCCCGCGCCTCTATCAAGTAGTAACGACCCTACCACGTTGCACTTTACCAAACAAGAGTATTCGTATATAACGTTTAAAAAATGCAGGGATATGCTAGAAACAAGGGCGTCACAATTCTGCATCACAATATTGTGGGAATGGATATGCCCCATGAAAGGATCCATTATGACCGAGCTCCAAGAACTTCGTCGCTATCGTCGCGACCTGCATCGCATTCCGGAGCTCGATTTCGAGCTTCCTCAAACCATAGCCTATATAGAGGGCGTGCTCGCCTCGCTTGCCTGTGAAGTGGTCCATCCCTGCCCCAGCTGTGTTTGCGCTTTCTTCGACGCTGGCACGGGCGCCGCGCATGCCACGGCGATTCGCGCCGATATGGACGCGCTGCCCATCGCGGAGGCGACGGGTGCGG
Organism: uncultured Collinsella sp.; assembly: GCA_902494245.1. Classification (GTDB taxonomy): domain Bacteria; phylum Actinomycetota; class Coriobacteriia; order Coriobacteriales; family Coriobacteriaceae; genus Collinsella. The sequence goes on along the minus strand of CABUSR010000016.1, from coordinate 27,813 downwards.
CCTTCGCCTCGACCCATCCCGGCAAGATGCATGCGTGCGGACACGATGGACACATGGCCATGGCGCTTGCCGCCGCGACGCATGTCGACCGCACGATTCGCGAGCAACCGGGCGTCATCAAGCGCAACGTGCTCTTTGTGTTCCAGCCGGCCGAGGAAACGACCGGTGGCGCCAAGACGGTGTGTGAGAGCGGCGTATTCGAGCGCTATGGCGTCGACCGCATTTTTGGCTTCCACGTATGGCCCGATTTGCCCGCCGGCACGTTGGCAAGCTGTTCCGGTCCGCTGTTGGCGCGCTCAAGCGAGACGCACATTCATATCCATGGCGCGAGCATCCATATCGCCAAGACCTACGGCGTTCCAGTCGAGGAGTCGCACGATGCGGCACTGGCGGCTGCCAGGTTCTTGGTTGCCGAGCGCGAGCTCATGGACGAGTTGGGTGCCGACGAGCCCTGTATTGGTAAGTTCGGCCTGCTTCAGGCCGGCACCGTCTGCAATGCGGTGGCAGGGGAGGCCCATGTGGCTGGCAGTCTGCGCGTGTTTACGGACGGTATGTTCGACCGTGCGCGCGAGGGCGTGCGCCGCGTGTTGGACGATGCCTGCGCCGCAACGGGCTGCACGTACGATCTCGATTTTGCCGAGGGCTATCCGCCAGTCGATAACGACCCCGAGCTGTTTTCCTGCATTGCGCCTGCCTTGTCCGAGCTGCAGCTCGTGGATGAGCCTTTGCTGATTGCCGAGGACTTCGCTTTCTATCAGCGCCATCTGCCGGGTGTGTTCTTCTTGCTGGGCACGGGCGTGCCAGAGGGGCAAGAAAACCCGATTGACGCTGATGGCTGCCCAGCCTATGCGATGAGTGCCCTTCACACCGATACCATGCTCTTTGACGAGGAAGTCCTGCTCAAAGGACTCGATGTCTACAAACGATTGCTTGGCTTGGAGTGACGATGGAACGACGCCGATGGTCTGCCGTGTATAGTCCTGGTGGGTGCGGGTGCGGCTTGCTGCTGCTCCCGGTTATTGCTGTGAGCATTGGCGTGATGTTTGCGCTTGCTGGACTGGCGGCAGCGGCACTTGTGCTGTTGATTGTGGCCATTGGCGTGACGATTTGGCTCTGCCGCAATCGCGAGCAACGCCGTGCCGACGGTAACACCAATGTCGGCTGGGTCGTCTTCCTGATTATTGCATACCCGCTGAGCATCAGTTACTTGGCGTTCTTTATCCTGCTGCTCATCAGCACCTTTACTGGGGAATCCGTCACGGTGGGGTAGGCTTCGACAAGCTTCTTGAGGATGAAACGAAAAAGGGGTCGGATGGGCGTTTTGCCCATCCGACCCCTTTCGCACGGTAGTTAATTCGGTCTCCTACTTTGCTGCCTCGCGGCGAGCGACCTCGTCGATCAAGATGGCATCGCCGTGCTTGGCGGCGGCAATGCTCGCGGCCATAAACATGCCCATTGCCGTGATGTAGGCGAAGAGCATCGACGGCGCCACGTCCATAACGATGCCGGAGAGAATCGGCGTCGCCACCTGAGCCGCCATGCTCACGGTGTAGTAGTAACCGGAGTAGCGGCCCACGCTTTGGGAGCTGCAACACTCCAGAATCATCGTGTACACGCACAGGTCCACGCCGCCCAGCGCGACGCCCATCAACAAAAAGACCCCGTACAACACGGGCGAGAAGCCGGGTGCCAGCCAAAGAAGCGTGGGGCACAAAACCATGATGACGGCGGTGCCCAGGGCGACCTTTTTGCGGCCGATTTTGAGCGAAAGGTTTGCCAGGGGTACGTAGCTTAGCAGCGCGCCTGCAATCGTCACGATATTGATGATGGCATAGGAACCGCCCTCCATGCCATAGAACAAATCGGCATAACGGCTGATATTGGTGGTCATGGCGTTATAGCTCATGTAGTAGAAAAACGTTGCGGCGAGCAGCATGATGATGGAGCGACGCACGTCGGTGTCTGCAACGCGTTCCTTACCGCCGGCCTCGGGGGAGTCGTCTTTGTCAATCTGATCCTCGTCGATGCCCATTGACAGCGATTTCTCGCGCATCTTTTCGACGAGGGCGGGCTCACGGACAAAGATGCCGTAGACAACGGCTGACACGAGGATAAAGGCGGCCTGCAAGATAAAGAGCGGAAGATAATCAGGTTTGTCGGCCTTGGGAACCATGACCGAGATGGCGACGAGCATAAGACCCGTTCCCGCATAGCCGACGATCTTTTCGATTGAGTCCGCCTTGGTTCGAAGTGGGCGAGGCGTAATATCTGCCACGATGGCGACCGTCATGGTGCGGTAGGCGCATATTGCCAAAAGCGTGAGGATAATCGCGCCAATGAGCAGAGGTAGGCTGCCCATGTTGTTGGCGATCGCGATGAGCGGGACGGAGAGCATTGCCACCGCGGAGCCGCCCAAGATAAAGGGCGTTCGACGCCCGAGTTTGCTTGCGCAGTGGTCCGAGAGGATGCCAAAGAGCGGAAGCAGGAACAGGCCAAAGACATTATCGATGGCCATGATCGCGCCGGTGAGCGAGTTGGATAGGCCAAAGGTCCCTGTGAGCATCTTGGGAACGATGCCGTCGTAGACCTGCCAAAAGCTGATCATGCCCATAAAGGGTAGGGAGGCGAGGGCGACGGCCTTGGTGTCGAGCCGGGCCGCCCGCTTAAGATTTGGTTGGGTCATGCTGGTTCTCCTGGTCGGTAAAAGCGGGGAGGGGTGCTATCGGCCCCCGTTCTACAGTTGTTCAAGGTTGGCGAGAAACGCCACATAGAATTCGATGCCGCGCTTGTAGACGTCGACGCCGATGCGTTCGTTGGCGGCATGGATGAGCTTGCGCGCCTCGCCCGAGTAGATAAAGCCGCAGAAGCGGTAGACGCGATCGCAGATCTCGTTGAACTCGCGCGAGTCGGTACAGGAGTTCTGCACGTAGGGAGCAAAGCCGGCCTCGGGATAGACACCCGACACGCAGCGATGGATGTAGTTGAAGGCGGCATCGTCTTCGTAAGGCGAGATGGGCGCGGGCTCGGTGTAGGGAATCGCCTCGTTGATTTCGACGGTGATATGGTCGGGGCTTACGCCCGAGGCGCGGCACTGCTGGGCGGCGAGCTTGCGGGCGCGCTCAACGGCATCGGCGATGGTCTCGAACGGAGCGATGCGCACGTTGAAGTTGGCGCGAGCAACTGGTGGCAGCACATTGTGCGCATTGGAGCCTTCGAGCTGCGTGAGCGCATAGGTTGTGCGCAGCATGGCCGAGGTCTCGGGGCTGGCGGCCATGATCTTGGTAACCGCGGGGCGCGTGAGCCACAGGTTGCCAAAGATTGCCTGATACGTCGCGCTGCTACGGGCACCCAACTCGGTCAGTGTGGCCTCGACGGCGGGCGTGAGCTGCGGCTTGCCGGGGTTGGCCGAGATAGTCTCGCATACACGGCAGAGAAGACGGCAGGCATCGTTTGCCGCAGGCGTAGAGGCATGGCCGCCGTCGGCGCGCGCCGTGACGGTAAGGTCGACGTGGCCCTTCTCGGACACGCCTACCATGGCAACGGGTTCGGTGACGCCGAGCGGGGCGTCGGTTGCCACGGCGCCACCCTCATCGAGCACCATGTAGGGATGGATGTTATGCTCGCGAAGCCACTGCACTGCATGGGTTGCAGTAGGTGCGGCGATTTCCTCGCCATCGCTCGAGAAGAACCAGACATCGCGCGGGGGAACGAAGCCCTGGGCAATCAAATGCTCGGCGGCCTCGAAGAAAGCCGAGACGATGCACTTGGTGTCGAGTGATCCGCGGGCCCAGATCTCGCCGTCGAAGATCTCGGCTCCAAAGGGATCGTGCTTCCAGTCTTGGCCCTCGACGGGCACGACGTCCTGATGCGCCATCATGACGATGGGGTCCAAGGCGGAATCGGCGCCAGGCCAACGCAGGAGCATGCCAAAGTCGTCGACGCGTGTGAGCTCGGCGACTTTAAAGAAATGCGGATAAAGTCGCTGAAGCGTGGGAATCCACTGGCTGAAGGGCTCATCGTCGCGCTCGGCGATGTTCTCACGCGAAACGGTGGGGATGCGCAGCAATTCGCAAAAGCGCTCGACGGCTACCTCGTCTGCCTTGTAGGTGCCTGCATCAAGAGGCGCGCCCTGTGCGACCGATACCGATGCTCCCATGGTGGGACTCCTTTCGTGTTGTATATCGAATACGTCAAGATTATCGCCCGCACCGCGCGTGGGAAATGGCGAAACACGTTGTTCATCTGCGGGCGGCGGGTCGGATAGCCTTAGCCGACGATGACCGTGCCGTCTTCGGTCACGGTGATGGCGTCTCCCGTCGACACAGCATCGAGAAACTCATCGCCCAGGTTGTCAATGGTGGGCATGGGGGTGTCGGTCCATACACCCGAGAGGATCGCGCCAGCGGCGGCAAGGCTGTCAATGGGTTTGGAAAACAGCAGGCATGCGGGTTGGCGCCCCATTTTGGTGGCGCAGAAGAGCACCATGCCGCCTGTGGTGGAGCCGATAGTCTGCGGAAGACACAAGGCACATCCCGCCAAAGGTTTGCCGTACAAGTCGGGATTGTTTTGGTCGGAACACGTGGCCTTTTTGTCGCCAAACATCAGTGCCTTCTGAAACGATGCGAGCGTGTTGAGCCCTCCGTGAGAGACAAGTGCCTTGGCGTGGGCAGTTCCGGGGACAACGACGCGGCCGTGAAAGATTTTTTCCATGAGGAGTCGCCTTCCTATTTGATTGGTTTTCCGGTGGTGACGTAGGCGAGCACTTCGTCGTCGGTGTAGTAGCGCGATGCCGAGTACGTACGCAACTTGTTGGAGTTGGTGATGATGGGCATGCTGCCGCACAGCGGGTTGTTGGTGTACATAAGCGGGCAGATGCTCGAGACGACGGCACCGGTAGTCGAGAGGCGTCTGTATGCCGCAGTCTTGCGGAAGGCGTCTGCCACGGATGGGGCGGCGGTCAGTACGGTGGGTACTTGCACGCGGCACTTGCCGGAGGCGCTCAGCCCATCGCAGATGGCGTCTGCCCAATGGGCGAGTTGTGCAGACGAGAGGTGGGGGCAGCCGATGAAGGCAAGCTTGGGGCGTGCGCCCGGGTTCTTCCACATAACGGGGTAGCTCGAGCGGATGCGTTCCAGCTCGGCGTCGTCAATGCGATAGATTTGGGCGTCTAGTGCTATGAGGTGTTCGCCTTGTTCGACGGCCTCGGGCGTGATGCCGTCCACGTGGTAGAGCCCGACAGCGCCGTTCGATGCGCTGGCGGCGCCCATGTCCTTAAGGTAGTCCTGCGTGCCGGGTGTGAGTTCGCGGCCAAGCCAGCGGTCGAGGCCTTTAATGTAAGGGACGTCTTCCATCACCTTCATGCCAATGGCGCTGCCAAGCACTTGCGCTTCGGGCTTGCGCTTACAGTCGACTTCGATGATCCAGGTCGCCTTGCGGCCCTCATCGGTGAGCAGGCCGAATTCCGGGACAAAGCCGGCAATTGAGCCGAACATCTCGATGATGCCGGAGTTGCGATTGCAGCGAGCGCCCAGCACGGAGTTGGCAAAGACCACGGCGCTGCTTTCTGCCCAGCTTAGGATGTCGCCACGCCGAGGTCGATTGCCAACCTCGGGCTGGTAACAGGTGCAGGTGAAAGCATCGTTGTCCAATAGACCCATGCTGCGCAGCTGTGCCTCATAATCGTCTTGTTTGGAATACATAATCTTGAACAGCAGCTTTTGCAGCGGGTTGGCCGGGACGGCGGGGTCGAGGGGCCTCGGGTCGACCGAGAATGGCTGACCGGACAGGGCGCCGTCTTTCAGCAGCTCATCCATAAGGTCATAGACTGGACCGAGCATGGAGAGGCCAAAACTTGTGACAAGATGACCGTTTGCGCCGGTCACGGGAACCATACGCTCGGCGCCAAAGCATTCGCCGTACATAACGAGGGTCTTGACCACTTTGGCCATGGCGGGGCCCTTGGCGCCGTCGAGCAGGGCTTGTTGTTGGGAGGTCAGGTTCATCTGTGAGCCCATCCTTTCGTGTTAGATATTGGTGCCGAGTCGGTATGCCGCACGGACCGCTTCGAGCACACGGCCGGGCGCAAACCCATCGCCGATGTTATGCAGCTCGTCAGCGGCGTGCGTCTGCTGCAGTTTGTAGAACAGCGCGTCGTCGGGGTGTCCGCCGCAGGCAATGATTACCAAGTCGCAGGTTAGCTCGAGTGACTTCCAGTCGTTGCCGATTTTGGGTGCAAGCGGGTTTTCGACGTTCTCGGGCAAGACCGGTGACCACGAGACGTAGGGGTCGGGAACGTTTTTGTGGCAGTTGCGACTCAAGTGGAGACGCGCACACCTCGATGGGGCTCCAGACTCGCGTTTGCCGCCGACTTCCGCGCGCTCGACGCGTGTCATATTGAGGAGCCGCACATTGCGTCCCCTGAGCGTATGGAGTAGGTGGCCGCGATTTGCCGTGCAGGCGCCCTGCATCATGTGAGGCAGCATTTCAATTACGCTGACCTGTGGTATGCCGTGTTCGACGGTGAGCCATTGGGCAACCTCGCAGCCCACGGCCCCTCCGCCAATGATGGTGACGGTTTTGGCGTTGCCAAGCAGCGCAGGTTGGCGCAGTAGCTGCGTTGCCAGCACGGCATGGCCCGATGCTGCAAGCTCCGTAAGACCGGGGATGGGCGGTATTGCATTGGAAGTGCCTGTCGCGCACACGATTGCGTCGAAGCCTGCTTTTGCAAGATCTTCGGCGCGTGCTGCCCGTCCAAGTTCGAGTGTCAGGTTCCCGTTGGGTTTTTCTGCCTGCTCGCGCACCTGTCGAACAAGATATGATCGGTAGTTATCGAGGTCGAACTTGATCCGGGCGGCGCTGGCGGAGAGGAGTTTTCCTCCAAGTTCATCTTCGGCATCGATGAGCTTTACGTCGTGGCCACGACGCGCGGCGATTAGCGCACAGACCATCCCGGCGGGTCCGGCTCCTATCACCGCTATGCGTTTGGGTTCTTTGGCGGGAGCGGGTGTCTGGGGCATGAGGTATTCAAAGCTGCAGCGTGGATTGACGGCACACTGCGGATGGCCCCCTTCGACAAACTCGTTGAGGCATCCTTCCTGGCATCCGATGCAGGGGCGAATATCTGCCACGCGACCGGCGTACGCCTTGTTGGGCCACTCGGGATCCGCAAGCAGCGGGCGTCCGAGCATGATCATATCGGCGTCGCCATTGCGAAGGGCACGTTCGGCAATGTCGGGGTAGCCCAACTTACCCACCGCGACAACGGGTACGGGAAGGCCGGCATTGGAGCGGATATTGTCGGCGGCAAAGCGCTCTCGAACGGCGCGCGCCACGGGAACGAAGCAGCCTGCGGGCATGCTCGCAGGCGGGTGGGGCATCCACCAGTTGTCATAGCAACCAAGGTCGACGTCAAAGATGTCTACTCCCGCCGCCACGAGCTCTTCCATATAACCCAGGGTCTGTTCGACTGTGCGGCCGCCGCGCATGCGTCCCAGATAGGTCGAATTCATGACCTGCTCGTCATAGGTTTCCTCGAGTGCAAGCGAAAGGTCGATGCGGTACATGATGGGGTAGTCGGGCCCAACGCGGCGACGGATTTCTTTGATCATATCGAGGCCAAACTGACGCCAATCGGCATAACGTCCGAGCTTGCGATGGTTAAAGGCGGGGTTTCCGAGCTGCTCGATAAGATAACCCTCGTGCCCGTGCAAATAGACGCCATCGATGCCCATGGCATGAGCATCGGCCGCCGCTTGGCCGATATTGTTTACGATACGGCGCAGCTTTTGATCCGAGAGGCGCATGCATGGAATGGCGGGGATGTAGTAGTTAGGCAAGAAACTCGCCGAGACCGGAAACTTTTTTTGCGTGATGAGGCATTGCGGGTTGCCCACGCGGCCGAGTCCGGCCGTAAGCTGGACAAAAATGCGCGATCCGAAGGCATGGACACCTTGGGCAAGGTCGCGCCAGCCTGCCATAACGGTTCGGCTTCGATCGATGCGCGGGAAATAGGTGAGCTTGTCCAGCTCGGTGACCGTGGTATCGATGCCGTGGCTTACCGGTACGAGTCCTGTTGTGATGAGGCCGCAGCCGCCTTTGGCGCGGGCGAAAAAGTACTGCAGCATCATGTCGCTGGGACGACCAGTTTCCTCGCACATGTCGATATTGCCCATCGGCGCCATGACAATGCGGTTTTTGACGGTGAGCTTGTTAATTTTGATGGGAGAGAAGAGCTTGTCAAAAGGATAGAGCTCTTGTGTCATGCGGGACGATCCGCAACCGGAATTTTTGGCGGGCCAGCTGTCGAATGAGTCGACGAGTTGCTGCACCAGTACGTCTTTTCCCAATGAGGTTCCTTTCAGATGTTGACAAGGTAACAAAGCAGTTTACGTCTAAATGTTTAATAGTCAACAACAAAGGCATGAGTTCGGTGAAGGAAAAAAGACTCAATGAGTGCCAGGTGGCAAGCTGTGCTGCGACATTAGCTCCCAGCTAATGAATTTGAGCTCGCTGCCTCCTACGATGTGCTGTGTGCCGGCACGGTAGCCGGATCGTAGGAAGGATGCATAATGGCAAAAGAGGGAAAGAAGCCGATCGGCAAGATCGTTTTGGGCGTCATCGTGGTGCTCGTTGTTGCCGGCGTCGTGGGTTCTATGGGCGGTAACTCGTCTGATTCGTCTACGGGTGATGCAGCAAAGCCTGCCGAACAGACCCAGCAAGTCGAGGAGAAAAAAGAGGCACAAGAACCCTATACGGTTTCGGATGAGGCCGGGGATACGTCTAATCAGTTCGCGTATAAGATCACGGGCACGTTGACCAATAATACGGATAAAGAGCAAAGCTACATTCAGATTGAGTATGTTCTGTATGACGCAGACGGCAATCAGGTGGGAACGGCTCTTGCGAACACCAACCATCTCAAAGCGGGCGGCACCTGGAAGTTCGAAGCGATGAGCACGGTATCTCCCGACCAGGTTGCCAGCTGGGAACGTTCTGACGTGAGCGGTTTTTAACTAGAATTAAAAACATGGTTACTATGCGAGCTGGGGGGTGAGGCCATATGCCCGATAAGAAGCTAACCGAAGAGTTGCTCAACGAGCTGCTCGATGCTCCGAGTATCGAGGGCTATATCAAAGAGCACGACTTTGCCGCCCCGTCGCTTTCGGAGTATCTGAAACAGCTTTTGGAAGAAAAGGGGCTGGAGCGCTCGCGCGTGGTGCGTATGGCCGACCTCAACGAGACGTTTGGCTATCAGATCTTTACCGGTGCGCGGCATCCGAGCCGCAATAAGGTGCTGCAGATTGCCTTTGCCATGGCGCTGACGCTCAAGGAGACCAACCGCGCCTTGTCGGCGGCGGGCGCCAATGTCCTCAACTGCAAGGACCGCCGTGACGCCATCATCATTTTCTGTATCGATCGTGGCTGCAGCCTGCAAAAGGTGAACGAGGAGCTGTATCGCTTTGGTGAGGAGACGGTGAGCTAACGGTTGGCTGCCGGCGGAAGCGCCGTTCACGATATTTAGAACGTGCAGGGCACGGGCGTCATGGGGCGTCCGCGCCCTGCGTTATTATGGACGCTATGGATACTCAGAGCCCAACATATTCCGATGATGAGCTGACCGCTGCGCTCGCCGGACACCTGGCGTCACTTGAGCGTGATGACAGCTATCGCGTAGACCGTGTGCTCAAGCACTCCGACGTCGAGACGACCGAGCTCGTGTACTTTGAGGGCTCCGGCGGAGGATCTCTTGGCCCCTTTGTTCGCAAGCGCATCGACGCGTCGGCCCAGATTGGCGGGGCGTATGAACGCCTGTTTGCGGCCCAGCATGCTGGGCGACGTTACGAGCACTTGCCTCGGATTGTCGATTGCCGCCGCGTGGGCGACGAGCTTTGCGTGGTCATGGAATACATCGAAGGCGAAACGCTCGGGGCCCTGGTGGGGCGTTTGGGTGCGACGCCCGATTATGCCTGTGAGCTGTTTGGTGCCCTTTGTGATGCAGTTGCGGAGCTCCATGCCGGCTTTGCGTCGGCGGGGGAGATGGCTGCGCCGGTGATCCATCGCGACCTAAAGCCCTCGAATATCATCGTGTCGGGCGCGAGCTATACGCCCGATACAGGCATGACGTTTTCATCGCTGGTGATTATCGACTTGGGAATCGCTCGCGTGTGGCGCGAGGGAGCCGATGCCGATACCGTTAAGTTTGGCACGCGTCCCTATGCGCCGCCCGAACAGTATGGTTTTGGCCAGACGAGCGTGCGCAGCGATGTCTATGCGCTCGGTGCCCTGCTGTTCTTTTGTCTGACGGGGGCCGACCCCAAGCCGGGTCGGAACATGCGCGAGCAATGCGAGGCATATGATATCCCCGCCTCGCTTGCCGATGTTATTTGCATGGCGATGGCGCTCGATCCGGACAAGCGCTTTGCAAGCGCGAAGGCGCTAGGGCACGCTGCGCGCGCATCCTATGCGTTGTCCGCACCGACGCCGTCGTCCGCGCCGAATGCTGCTTCCTTCCAAGAGCCTCCGGAGCGGCGAGCCGTGTGCCCTGTGCCCGTGCTCCCCACGGATCAGTCTCAGGGTGGATTGCCGTTGGTGCCTGAGCGCCCGAATTTACTCTCCCGCATTCCCGACACCGTTGGGCGCATTTGGAACGCATTCGTCTATCTTTCGCTACTTGTTTTCTTTGCCGGAAGCCATTTTGCCGTTTTTCATCCTACGGGCGCCAACCAAAACTACCCGATGTGGTTTCTCGCGATTGAGTATTTTATCTTCGTCGACGGTCTCGTAGTGCTCATTCATTTTGTGATGCTCGACAAACGCCGCCTTCGCCGGCGGTTTGAGCTACTCGATAGATACCGCGGTAAAAAGCTTGCAAAGCTCTGGCTCAAGGCTATGGGTGTGCTCTTGTTGGCAATGATTATCATTGTTGCCATTGCAAACGCGACTGGCGTCGTCGATATCTCCGTCGCGTAAAAGAAAAAGGGCCCCAATTGGGGCCCTTTGACGTTGATCTTAGATGCGGTTCATCTGGGTTGCAACCTTGTTGTACCAGTCCTGCCACGTGGGCGGGCAGTACTTTTTGGCGGCTGCCGGGGTAAGCGTGGAGCCATAGTTGGCGCCCAGGTAGGCAACGTGGGCAGAGACGCCCTCGCTCCAGCTACCAAAGCTCCGCCAGCCGCCGCCGCGAGCGCTCCAGCCCCAGGCGTTATAGGAGCCGGCACAATAGAGGCCCTTGCTGCTCTCGATGCAGGCGATGGCGGGAGACCAGCGAGGGTCAACACCGGTGTTCCAGGCTGCCACGGCAAAGTTGTAACCCTGACCTGCCATGGGGGAGCCGGCGAGGTAGTTGTCGATGCGACTCGTCCACTCGTTGATAAACGAGTCGTAATCGGAGTTGCCGGTATTGGAGCTGTTCACCGTGGTGTCGATGGTGGTGTTGGCGTTATTGGCCTGGCTGTTGGAGTTGTTGCCGCTCACGCCCTCGCCCGAGAGCTTCTCGGCGGCAGCGGCCTTGTCGGCCTCGAGCTTGGCCAGCTCGGCGGCATTCTCCTGCTCGGCCTTTGCCTGGGCTTCGCTGCGAAGCTGCTGGGCCTGTGCCAGTGCGTCCTCGGCGGTTTTCTGCTCGGTCTCGAGTTGGGACTTGGCCTGCTCGAGCTCGGTCTTGTTCTGCTCGAGCTCGGTCTGCATCTTGTTGAGCTCTTCGATCTCGTCGACGCTTGAGCTCGTGATCTGGTTGGTGTACTTGCAGGTGGTGATGAACTCGCCCAGGCTCTGCGCGTTGACCAGGAAGCTCACGATGGGGTTGGTGCCCTTCTGGTACTTATACAGATCGCGCATGGCGGAGCTCGCCTTGGCCTGTTGATCGGGAAGTTCGGCTTCGATCTTCTCGATGCTTGCCTCGTTAGTGTCGATTTGCTTCTGCAGATCCTCGAGCTTGGTGCGGGCTTCGTTGTAGGCACTCGTGGCGGTTTCGATTTTCTGCTGGGCAGCGGAAAGCTGATCCTGCGTTGCCTGCGAGGCGGCATAGGCTGCGACGGGGGAGAGCATCGGCGCGGCCGTCAGTGTAACGGCGAGCGCGGCGCTCGTGATGATACGAGCTGGCTTCGACGCGATGAGCGCTGCGGTGCGATGGTTCGAATGCTGCATCCAGTCCCTCTGCAATCAATCGTAGGTTATAGTTCGAAAGGTATTCTACTACTGCTTTCGACCTCAACTTGAACCTTAAAGGTTCTAAAGGGTCAAGTTGAACTTGAGGTTTTGGCCTTGACCTGCAGTTATAGTGAATTGTTAAGAAACCATAGAGTTCAACTTTAACTTTACGGAACCCTGCGGGCTCGATCATAAGCGCCTGCTTGCCATAGATATGGTGGAACTTTGGGAAGCGGCAGTTTGGCACGCTAGAATAAACCAGTTGCATAAAGACCGCCCATCGTACGGGCAGTTGATGATAGGAAGTTTCCATGGCATTGCAGTTTACAGAGCGCGAGTTTATACCCGTGCTGCTCGGCGGCGATATCAACGCCTATTCGGTGGCGCGCGCCTTCTACGAGGAGTATCAGGTCAAGAGCCTGGTCTTTGGCAAGTATCAGACGGGTCCTGCATACCGCAGCCAGATTATCGACTATACGCCCAATGTGGATATCGACACTATGCCGGTCATGATCGAGACCGTCAACGGCATTGCACAGGCCAATCCCGATAAGAAGATTATCCTCATGGGCTGCGGCGATAACTACGTCGCGCTTGCCGCACAGGCTCAGGATGCCGGCCAGCTTGCCTCCAACGTCATCGCGCCCTATGCGCCCTACAGTATGCTCGAGCAGTGCCAGAAGAAGGAGATCTTCTACGAGCTGTGCGAGAAGCACGGTGTACCCTATCCGCACACGTTTACCTTTACCATGGCGATGCTCAACGCCCAGGGCGAGGCTTCCGCCGAGGTGCTCGACCAGATCGACTTCCCTTTCCCGATGATTCTGAAGCCTTCTGACGGCATCATGTGGTGGGAGCACGAGTTCGAGGGCCAGAAGAAGGCCTACGAGATTGCCGATCGCGCCGAGCTGGAGCAGGTCATTCGCGATGTGTACGCCAGTGGCTACACCGATGATCTCATCTTGCAGGACCGCGTGCCCGGCAACGACGAGTACATGCGCGTGCTTACCAGCTATTCCGACCGCAACGGCAAGGTTCGCATGATGTGCCTGGGTCACGTGCTGCTCGAGGAGCATCAGCCCCACGGTGTCGGCAACCACGCCTGCATCATCACCGAGCCCAACGACGAGCTCATGGGTGGCGTGCGCAAGCTGCTTGAGGACCTTAAGTTCACGGGCTTCTCCAACTTCGACGTCAAGTACGACCAACGCGATGGTTCGTTTAAGTTCTTCGACTTCAACACGCGTCAGGGCCGCAGTAACTACTACGTCACCAACAGCGGCTTTAACGTTGCTAAATACGTGGTGGATGAGTACGTCTATAACCGTCCGTTTGAGCCGGAATTTGTGACGGCGCAGGACGAGGCGCTGTGGATGGTCGTCCCCATGGGCGTCGTTGACAAGTATGTCAAGGACCCCGAGCTGCGTGCGAAGGCGCATCGTCTGGCCAAGGAGGGCAAGGCTGCCGATCCTTCGTTTATGAAGGGCGATTTTGTCTTTAACCGCTGGTTGCGCATGTGGCACACCAAGCTGCGTCACTTTAAGCTGTTCAAGACGTATTACAAGTAGATGAGCGCGGCGCCCGCCCGGTTTGCATCGGACGGGCGCGGGCATGATACGAGCAATTGCATGGGCGTCACCAAGGAGGCGGCGATGGAAAAGCTGGGAGTTATCGGCGGCATGGGCGCTGAGGCCACGTCGTATTACTACGACCAGGTCGTGCGTCATACGGCTGCTGCCTGTGATCAGGAGCATATCGACATGGTGGTGCTTTCCAAGTCGACCATGCCCGACCGTACGCTGGCCATCAAGACCGGCGAGCATGCCGAGCTGCTGGCGACCATGAAGGAGTGCGCACAGGCGCTCGAGACACTGGGCTGCGCGCACATTGCCATTCCCTGCAACACATCGCACTACTTCTACGACCAGATTCAGTCGTTTACCAAGGTGCCGATTATCCACATGCCGCGTGAGTCGGTGCGCTATGCCCTGGCGGGCGCGGTGATGGGGGAGTGCGAGTTCGATCCCAACCTGAGCATGCCGTCCGAGCCGGTGCGCAAGATCGGCATCATGGGCACCGACGGCACCGTGGGTGCCGGCGTCTACGGGCGCGAGTGCGAGGCCGCGGGCGTCGAGGTCGTCTATCCCAGCGAGAAGCGCCAGGCCGACGTGATGTCGCTGATTTATGATGACGTGAAGGCCGGACGCGAGCCCGATATGGACAAGTTTGACCGCGTGATGTGGGAGTTCGCCCGCAGCGGCTGCGACCGCGTCATTCTGGCCTGCACCGAGCTCTCGGTGCTGAAAAAGTACCGAGAGATGCCCGAGATTACCCTTGACGCCATGGACGTCCTGGTGCGCGAATCCATCATCCGCAGCGGCGCCCCCTACCGCCTCTAGCCCTCGACCTGCCAAAAAGGGACAGGTTTATTTTGGTAGGTTTTATCTGGGGGAACAGTAAGGCCTCGACTCGTTTGGTGCGAGCCGAGGCCTTTTGAATTTATCGGTTGCCGGTGGCGATGGGTTAGAACAGGAAGCCGAGGACAATGAGGGCAATGCTAACAATAAGCATGGCAATGTCCTGGCCCTTGATGGGGTAGCGCTTGTACGAGCTCGCGCGCGTGCGCAGGTAGAAGCCGCGCTGCTCGGCCGCCAAGGCCGTGGCATCGGTTTTACCCACGCTCGAGATCAGTAGCGGCACGCACAACGGCAGCATGAGCTGAAGCTTCTTGATGGGGTTCTTGGTGTCATACTCGATGCCGCGTGCGGTCTGCGCCTCCATGATGGCGTTCATCTCCTGGCCAAACACTGGCACAAAGCGCAGCGCCGTGGTAAAGGTGAAGGCATAACGATACGGAACGTGCAGCACCTCGACGCAGGCGTTGGCAAGGTCGTTGAGCTTGGTCACCATGAGCATCAGGATGAGCGGAAGCGCCACGCCCAGCAGGCGCAGGCAAGCCTTGGAGCCGGTGATGAGACCCGTGTCGGTAACGAAGCCCCACACGATGTTGCCATCGCGCATAAAAGCCAGCTGCAGCACCAGCATGATAAGCGCGAGTGGAATCAGCAGCTTGAGCAGCGCGAGCAGGCGGTCGACGACGCCGGCGTAGGCTCCCAGCGCGAGCGTGAGCGCCAGAAAGCCCAGCAGTGCCACATAGGTGTCGGACAAGAAGATACCGATGATGATGGCGGCGGCGAGGCCCAGTTTGATGACGGGGTTCAGGCGGTGTAGCAGCGTGTCGCCCGGCATGTAGTCGATGACGTTAACCACGGCGGACCATCTCCTCGGTAATGCGAACGATATCAGTGACCTCACTCACCTGCGTAAAGGCGGGCGAGACGGTGGATGCCAGACGGCGCGAGAGTTCGATGACCTGGGGCGGCTCAACGTAGGCACGCTGCATGAGTTCGATGTTCGAGAACAGCTCGTGCGTGCGGCCGCGGTCGAGGATGCGACCGTTGGCCATCACCACGATGCGCTCGGCAAAGTCGGAAACGACTTCCATGTCGTGACAGACCATGATGACGGCGCAACCGCGCTCTGCCATGGTGCGCACCGTTTCCATCACGGTCATGCACTCGCGGTAGTCCAGGCCGCTCGTGGGTTCGTCGAGCACCACGATCTTGGGCTCGATCACCACAACGGAGGCCAGCGCCACCATCTGGCGTTGGCCGCGCGACAGTGAGAACGGTGCCTCGTCGGCGGGCAGACCAAAGCGGTCGATGACCAGCTGGGCGCGACGCAGGGCTTCGGCGCGGTCGATGCCGGCAAGTTCTAGACCAAAGGCGACCTCGTCGAGTACGGTGTCTTTGCAGATTTGGCGGTCGGGGTTCTGGAAAAGCGTTGCCACTTCGCGTGCGATGCGGCTCGTGGGAACCGATGCCGTGTCCAAGCCCGTAACGCGTACGCTGCCCGATGCGGGCTTGAGCAAACCCGTGAGCAGTTTGGTGAGCGTGGTTTTGCCGGCTCCGTTTTGGCCGACAATGCCCACGAGCTCTCCGGGGTAGAGCGTCAAGTTGAGGTCGTGGACGGCGGCGCCGCCACGGGGGTAAGAAAACTCGACATGGTCAAAGGTGAGCACCGGCTCGGCGTCTTTCGCATGCGGGCGCAGCGACGGCGCGTGCGGGGAGTCTGCGGGCGCCTGAGTATCGCTTGCCGCACGGTCGGGGTCGACGATGCCCGTGATCAGGCGTTCTGCCTCGTCGACATCCAGACAGGGTGTGCCGCTTACCAGGCCATCGGCCTCGAGGCTGTTAAAGATGCGCGTGACGCGCGGGCAATCGACGCCGATGGTGCGGAGCTCGTCGGTGTGCGCGAAGACCTCATGCGGCTCACCTTGCAGCGCGATCTGGCCGTGATCGAGCACCAACACGCGGTTGCAGTACTCCGAAAGCAGAGCGACCTTTTGCTCAACGACGACGATGGTGATGCCGAGCGCGCGGATTGCCTCGCGCAGCGTCTCGAAGACCAAGGTGGAACTGGCGGGGTCGAGTGCTGCGGTTGGCTCATCGAGCACTAAGACGCGCGGACGCATGGCGAGGATGGCGGCGATAGCTACCTTTTGCTTTTGGCCGCCCGAGAGGGTGGCGATCTCGCGGTCGCGCAGGTCGCTAATGCCGACGGTCTTAAGCGTCTCGCACAAGCGCTGCTCGATCTGGTCATGCGGAACGCCAAAGTTCTCGAGACCAAAGAGCATTTCGTCCTCAACGACCGAAGCGACCATCTGGGTATCGATGTCCTGCAACACGCTGCCGACGATCTGCGATATGTCGGTGAGCGAGACCTCGCAGGTGTCGTGGCCGTCAACTAACACGGAGCCATAAAAGGCGCCGGTGTAGTGGTGAGGCACAGCGCCCGACAGACAGGCGGCAAGTGTGGACTTACCGGCGCCCGAGGGCCCGATGATGCCGATGAAATCTCCCTTGTTCACGCTGAGCGAAACGTGGCTGAGCGCCTGCTCGGTCTGCGTGCCATAGGAGAACGAGACATCGTCGACGTTGATGATCGTTTCCATGGATACCTTTCATAGTCATTGGGGACGTTCTTAAATGACTAGTCGTTTAAGAACGTCCCCAAAAGCTAGTTGTTTGGGACAGTCTTTGGTGGTGAAGCACGGAGACGGCTTTACGAGGGGCCCAGGTTGGCGCGAAAGAGGAGCGAAGCGTACTTGGGTGCGCGAGCGACGAATGAACGCCAAGATGGGGTGGCTCGTAAAGCCGAGCGGGTTAGTTGAGCTTCAGGGCCTTCTGGATGGGCAGGTAGAGGGCGCCGACCAGGATGGCGTTAAACACGGCGGTCATAGCGACGACGGGCAGCATGGCAGCGGCGAGCTCGCCCACCACGCCGAGCATGGCCATCTTGATGACCATGAAGATGACGCCCGAGACAAAGGTGGTCACGAAGGTTGCGACGATGGCGACGGCAGGTTTGACCTGGCCGTCCTGGGCAGCAGCGTTGACAATGACGGCCATGAGCATGGCGGCGATGCCCTCGGCGGCAAAATCGACGAACGGCGAGGTGGTGGTGATCTGGATCACGGCGGCCGAGATCAGGCCGATAACGAGCGCCTGGCTAATGTTGGGACGAACGACCAGGATAGTGAGGCAGAAGGCCGAGATAATGAACTCGGGGCTGATCATGCCGCCCGAGATGCCGGAGATGGCCTTGCCGACGGTGAAGTTGAGGATGAAGCCGGCAGCAAGCAGGATGGCGAGCAAGACGAGGGCGCGGACGTCGAGTTTGCCGCGGTCGGCGGTCTGGACGGTGCGGGGCTGTGCGGTGGTGGTGTTCTGAGACATGGTGAAAATCCTTTCGGAAGGGAAGTGCAAGAGAAGAAAGCGGAGGCGCGCGATGCGAATGCGATTGGGCTCGAGATAGAAAAAGGCCCCCGGTCGAAACCGGAGGCCTTCCAATCACCTAGAGCGCAAAAACAGGCGTGAGGGACTCACTGTCGACCGATCGCATTCGCATCACGCCACCACCAGTTGTTGAGAGACGTCATCGTGTTCTTCATGTTGGTGGCTCCTTTCGTGATACCGTGGCGCGGTCGCACCTAGTTGCTGTTGCGCTGCACTATAGCACAGCGAAGTATGTGCAGGGAATCTTTTTTGAAAAGATTTCGGCGATGTTTCCCGCCGGTCGGATGACAGGCGAGGAGGGCAAGACCGCTCGCACTGTCTTGCCCTCCCTTAGAGCGTGAGGGCCTTAGGCCTTCTTGCGACGATAGAGCACGAAGCCGCAGACACCGATGACGACGATGGCGCCAACGGCCATGGCGGCCATGTTGTTGCCCTCGGACTTCTCCTCGGTGGCCTCTTTCTTCTCGACCTCGGGCTCGGCTACGTCCTCATCGGAGAGGGCCTCGTCGGTGTAGGTGATGGACTCGACCAGGCAGTCGTTGTCGGCATCGTAGTCGCTCGGGACGAACTCCTCGGAGAAATCCTCCTCCTTGAGGTAGTCGCGCATCTCCTCGAGCATGGCCTTGCACTTGAGGTAGGTGTTTTTGGTGGCAGCCTTGCCGGCCTTGTTGGCCAGGGCGGTGCGGGCCTCGGTGCCCTCGGCAGCCTGCATGGCCTCGTCGACGGTCAGGTTCTGCTCGATGAGCTCCTTCTGCAGGGCGTCGAGGTAGGCGCGGACACCGGTAGCGCAGTGGTCGCGGTTCTCATAGGCGAGCGTGTTGATGTCCATGAGGACGTAGTTGATGGAGTTCTTGGGCCCCTCGTTGTTCACGACATCTTCCTCTTCGCAGTGATCGAAGGAGACATCCTGATCGCTAAAGTAGGGGCTGACCTCGGTGAGCAGTGCGGAGTAGAGGGGGATAGCGACGGAGAACTCGGCGTTGGAGAGCATCTCCCACTGAATGGTCGCGATCTCGGGATCCATGCCGTGACGGATCTGGAAGGTGTGGATCTCGGTGTTGCGGTTGGAGCCGATGGCATAGGCGCCGTCGGTGTTGGCGTTGAGGCCGGCGACATTCTCGCCGCGAGCAGCGAAGCTGCGGATCATCTCAAAGGTGTTCCAGTCGGACTTGCCGGGCTGGAAGAACAGCGGCTGCATCTCGTGGACCAGGGCGCCGGTCGTGGCGCGAGCGTCTTCACGCTCGTCCTTGACGATCTCGTAGTCAGTGCCTTCAGCCAGCGGGGCCATGAAGTAATCGCGACCCTGGATATAGCGCGACCACTGGTGCATACCGGCCTCGCCGATCTCCTCGCCGTAGGTCTTGGCGACGTCGAACTTGCCGTCGGTGTACTCGGCAAAGCCCTTCTCCTTAGGCATGGACTCGATGCCCTCGGAATGGAGACAGTTCTCGGTGTCATCGAGGTCGACGTCATAGGTGAGGTTGCCGATGTTGGGGTTAAGCGAGGCGATGTCGTCGGCGAGCTTCATAGCAATCCACTGATGGCCGGAAAGCGCGGCGAACAGCCAGGTCTCGGTGCTGTCGGCGATGATGATCTGGTCGTTGGAGCAGACGCCCTGCTCGTCGATCAGGCTGCCGATGAGCTCGACGCCCTCGCGGGCCGTGGCGCTCTCGCCCAGGATGACGCTGGCATAGCTGTACTCGCCAATGCCAGTCTCCTCGGTGATGGGGTCGGCTTCTTCGGCCTTCTCGTTATAGGAGGTGCTCAACGTGGCAGAGCAGGAGACGCCCTTCTCGTTGATGCCGGCTTCGGAATATGCGTCGTAGCGATCTTCCCACTGCGAGGGGTTGTCGCGAACGAAGGTGTAGCGGTAGGTTGCGCCCTTGGACTTGTATTCAAAACCGGACTCGACCGATGTGTACTCGTTGCCGTCCTTGTGTGCGGGCTCAATGCCAAAGTGCTTGACATAGCGCGGACCGAAGTCCTCGGAACGGCCGTAGTACGTGTTGCCGTCTGCCGTGAGCTTGCTACCCATGTAGATCTGGGTGCAGGCGAGCGCCGAAGTCGGCATGGCCATGATGGCCGCTGCTCCAAACGCAAGGCCGCAGCCGAGCTTTTTGAGCGTGTTGACAGGATGAGTAAACCTCATGATCCCTCCCAACTGTTGAGACCCCACAAAACTGTGCGGAATCTCAGCTAATAAATACATCTATTAGCCTATCGGAAGTCTAAATAGTATTCATCTATTTCGATGAAATACTCGATGAGCGTCCTAAAATATGCGATGAGCGGATAAGAATACTCATTATGTAGCTTTACTTAAATAAAGGCACCCTGCAATTACTGTACCTGAATAAAGCGCCTTGTACGGGGCGCAAAGAAAAATCCCCCGCTGTCTGGCAAATGCATAAACAACGGGGGAAATGATAATTGGATGAATATCATACCAATGTGGAATTACTTCTTCCGGCGGTGGATCACGTTGATCGCATAGCCGATGAGCATGGCCAGAACAATGACGATAAAGCCGGGCAGGGGAGTGTCGTTCATGGGGTCCTCCTATTTTCCGAGTGGGGAGAATTCGTCGACGATGAGGTCGAGGCATTGCGGAAGTGCGCGGGCGCCAAAGACGCCCGAGTTGCTGGAGATGATCTCGCCATCGAACTGCATGCCCAGCGACGGCGTGCAGGTGATCTTGGCTTCTTTGGTCTGGATGATCTTGAACTGCGGGCGGCCGAGCACCTTGCCGGCGGGGTCGAGTGCGGCGGTGATCACGGTCGGGAGGAGCTGCACGGTTTTTACGGGCTCGATGACCGCGATGTCGACCATGCCGTCGTTCATGCGGCAATCGGGGAACAGGTTGATGTCGTTTTGAATGACCGAGGTGTTGCCGGCCATGCAGCAGATGCCATCGAGCTCCTCGACAATGCCGTCATGCTCAATCGTAAAGTGCGCCACCGTGGGGTTGGGCGTGGCGAGCGCCGACAGGAAATAGGCGATCTCGCCGATGTCGTTTTTGGCGGGGGCGGCTTTCATCATGATCTCGGCATCGTAGCCCGATCCGGCGATGATGATAAAGCCGTGGCGCTTTTCGTTGCCGTTCTCGTCGAGCCAAAAGAGCTCGCCCATGTCCGCCTTGACGGTACGGCCGACGCGGCAGGCCTCGGCGAGCGCCGCGGCCTCGGGGGCATTGCCAATGTTGTTGAAGAACAGGCAGGCCGTGCCGGAGGGGAAGACGAGCGTGGGGACGCCGCATCCGCGCATCTGGTCGAGCACGTTGGAGACGGTGCCGTCGCCGCCTGAAATCACCACGCGATCAAACTCGTGCACGTCTGCCACGGCGTCCTCGGGTTCCATGCCATCGCCGATAAAACGCATCACGACCTCGTCGCCGCTCTGCGCGAGGGCGTGCGTGAATGCGTAGATTTCATCTGAGCTGGGGCCCGATGCCGGGTTGTGGATGATAAGGCAGCGCATACTTACGTTCCCGTTCTGTGACTAACCGAGTATAGTTGTAGGGCAATGCCGATATCCTACCCGTGTTTTTCGGGCCTAACCTTATTTGATGGGTTGATATGTACATTTCCACACATCAGGCTCTGCTCGACTTTTGCCAGCGCGCCCGTGAGTTTGACGCGATTGCCGTCGATACCGAGTTTTTGCGCGAGCGCACGTTCCACCCGCGCCTGTGCTTGGTCCAGATTGCCACCCCTGCCGAGAGCGTCGCGGTCGATCCCCTGGTAATCGACGACCTATCGCCGCTGGCCGAGCTTATGACCGATGAGAGCGTGACCAAGGTCTTCCACGCGTGCTCGCAGGATATGGAGGTCATGCTCCATACCGTGGGCGTGCTGCCACGTCCCATTTTTGACACGCAGGTCGCCGCCGCCTTTTTGGGCGAGCGCCAGCAGATTTCCTACGGCGCGCTTGTGCAGACGTTTTGCGGCGTCTCGTTGCCCAAGACCGAGTCGCTGACCGATTGGTCGCGCCGCCCGCTGACCGACAAACAGATCGAGTACGCGATCGATGACGTCAAGTACCTGATCGTCGCCTATACCGAGATGATGAGCCGCCTGCGTGAGCTGGGCCGCGTGGACTGGGTGCTCGACGAGCTGCGCCCGCTGGCCGACGAGTCGCACTACCGCGCCGACCGCCATGAGGCGTTCCGCAAGGTCAAGCGCATCAACTCGTGTAGCCGTCACCAGTTGGGCATCGCGCGCGAGCTTGCCGCTTGGCGCGAGGACCGCGCCGAGCGCCGCAACATCCCGCGCAAGTGGGTCATGTCCGACGATACGCTGCTGGCGCTCGTCAAGCGCAATCCTGTGCGCGTCGAGGAGTTCCGCAGCATCCGCGGCACCGATCAGCTGGGGGAGCGCGATGTGGACGGCGCGCTCATGGCCATCAAGCGCGGCGCGAGCTGCCCGCATGATCGCCTGCCGCTCATGGTGCGCGGGCACCGTCAGATTTCGCCGGAGTTGGAGAGCGTGACGGACCTGATGTATGCGCTCATCCGCCTGGTTGCCGAGCGCTCGGGCGTGGCGACCTCGGTCATTGCCTCGCGCGATGACCTGGCCGACTATATTGAGCATCCCGAGCAGAGCCCCCTGCGCGAAGGCTGGCGCTTTGAGCTCGTGGGCTCGCGCCTGGACGATCTGCTCTCGGGCAACATGGGACTCACCGTGAAGGACGGCAAAATCGAGCTTCTGTAGGGAAGCCTAGTCGGCTGAGTGGGTAGAATGCCTCCAACGTGTAACTCGATTCGGAGGAATTCGCATGCCCTATTACTATGGATACGGCTTTGGCATCGATCCGCTGTACCTGCTGGTTGTTCTTGTTTGTACGGTGCTCGGCCTTGCCGCGCAGAGCTATATCAACTCGACGTACAGGACGTGGTCCAAGGTGCGCTCGGACGGTGACACGGGTGCAGCGGTCGCGCGCCGCATGCTCGATGCCAACGGCTGCAATGCCGTGGGTATCAAGGGTGTCGCCGGCGAGCTCACCGACCATTACAACCCGCAGGATAACAACCTGTATCTGTCGGATGCCAACCGTTCGGGCGGTTCGGTCGCAAGCGTTGCCATCGCCTGCCACGAGGCGGGTCACGCCGCCCAGCGCCAAAGCGGCTATGCCATGATGAAGGTGCGCACTGCCCTGGTCCCGGTCGTCAACTTTACCCAGAACACTTGGACCATCGTGTTGCTCTTGGGCCTGTTTATGAACATTGCCGGGCTCACGACCCTCGCGTTGATCTTCTTCTCGTTTAGCGTGCTGTTTCAGCTGGTTACGCTGCCGGTCGAGATCGATGCCAGTCGCCGCGCCGTGGCGTATATCGAGCAGTCGGGCATGAGCTCCAAGCAGGTCAACGGTGCCAAGAAGGTACTGACGGCAGCCGCGCTTACCTATGTGGCCGCAGCGCTCACCTCGATTATTCAGCTGCTCTACCTGATGGCTCGCTATAACAGAAACTCCAACCGATAACAAATGGGACCGACGGGCGCCGTGGGGATTTGTGTCCCCGCGGCGCTGTACTATGTGTTGGACTTGAATTTGCGCAGGGCCGGAGCCCATGTGCACGATGACGAAAGGGGGCTGCGTGGCAGGCTGGAATCTGACCGGCAATACCGTTTCCGCCGAGTTCGACGGATCGGACGAGCGGGAGCGCAAAGAGCTCAGTGTGAGCCAAGCGGTGGAGATCGCCGCCGGTGCGCTCGATGCCATTCCGCAGCTGAGCGTTCTGGGCGAGGTCACGGGCTTCCGTGGTCCCAACGCCCGAAGCGGCCACTGCTACTTCCAGATCAAGGACGACTCGGCGGCCGTCGACTGCATCATCTGGAAGGGCGCCTATCTCAAGCGCACATTCGATCTGCGTGACGGCATGCAGGTGAGCTTTAAGGGCAGCTTCAATCTCTATAAGGCCACGGGCCGCATGAGCTTTGTCGCTCGTTCGTTTTCGCTGGCGGGGGAGGGCTTGCTGCGTCAGCAGGTGGCTCAGTTGGCCGAAAAGCTACGCCGCGAGGGCCTGATGGACGAGGCGCGCAAGCGTCGCATTCCGGTGTTTTGCTCACGTGTGGCGGTCGTTACCTCGCTTTCGGGCGCCGTAATCGACGACGTCAAGCGTACGCTGCGCCGTCGCAACCCGCTTGTCGAGCTTGTCTGCGTGGGCGCAAAGGTCCAGGGCGAGGGTGCGCCGGCAGAGCTTATTGAAGGCCTGCGTCGCGCCGCTGCCATTACGCCGGCGCCCGATTGCATTTTGCTCGTGCGCGGCGGCGGTTCCTTCGAGGACCTCATGACCTTTAACGACGAGGAGCTTGCCCGTGCGGTGGCAGCCTGTCCCGTGCCCGTGGTGACCGGTATTGGGCATGAGCCCGATACCTCGATCTGCGACATGGTGAGCGACCGTCGCGCCTCCACGCCAACGGCAGCGGCAGAATCGGTGGCGCCGGCCATGACGGAGTTGGCCGACGTGCTCGAGACGCGCCATCAGCGTCTGTGTGCTGCGATGGCTTCGATGATCGGGTCAGATCAGGTCGATCTGGAGATGCTCGACCAGCGCGGTCGTCGTGCCTGGGACACCTATACGGCTCGTCTGGGTGACGCGCTCGATGCGGCCGCGTGCCGCCCGTGCCTCAACGATCCAACGTTTATGGTCGAGCGTCGCGAGTCTGAGCTTGCCTTGACGGCCGATCGTCTGTCCGGCGCCATAACGCGTTCGGTTGGGGCCTTTCGCTCCAACTTCGAGCGTCTGCCCGAGCGCTTGATCGCAAGCACCTCAGGGCTCGATGGCAAGCGCCATGCGCTCACGCTTGCGAGTTCCCGTCTGGAGCATCAGGGACGTACGATGCTCAGTAAACACGCGTCCGACCTGGGCCGAGCTGCCGCGTCCCTCGATGCCTTGTCGCCGCTCAAGGTGCTTGCCCGCGGTTACTCCATCGCGTACAGCGAGGACGGTGTGGCTACAAGCGCCAAGACCTTTAAGCCCGGCGACGCCATCCGCGTGCGCATGGCAGACGGCAACGTGTCGGCAACGGTCGATACGGTCGAGTAGACCGCGTTTCATAGCGATAAACCTTTAGGAAAGGAAACAGATATGGCAGAGAAGACCCCGGTCGAGCAGCTTACGTACAAGCAGGCCTCGCAGGAGCTGGAGCTCATCATCCGCAGCCTGGAGTCGGGCGATATGGAGCTCGAGGAGTCGCTCGAGAGCTACACCCGCGGCGTCGAGCTCCTCAAGAGCCTGCGCACCCGCCTGTCCGATGCCGAGCAGAAGGTCTCGGTGCTCCTTAAGGACGTCGACGGCAACGACGTGCTCGCCGACGGCGAGGCCGCCAACACCGACGACAACCTCTCGTTCTAACCATCCCGACCAAATATAATTACCTTGGTCTGTAAGAAAGGAACCAGCTATGTGTGATTGCATCTTCTGCAAAATCGCCAACCACGAGATCCCCTCGACCGTTGTCTATGAGGACGACCAGGTCATCGCGTTCGACGACCTCAACCCCCAGGCACCGGTCCACACGCTCGTGATCCCCAAGAAGCACTACAGCGACATCGCCGACAACGTGCCTGCCGAGACCATGGGCGCCATGGCCCACGCCATCCAGGAGGTCGCTAAGGCCAAGGGCCTGGAGGACGGTTTCCGCGTCATCTCCAACAAGGGCGTCAATGCCGGCCAGACCGTCATGCACTTCCACATGCACGTCCTCGGCGGCAAGAACCTGGGCGAGGACCTCATCTGAGGGCGCACAGCCCGTCGCCTTGGCTGCCTTTGGAGTAATCTATGCAGCTTTCTCAACTCGAATACCTTCAAGCGGTAGCGAACTACGGCGGCGTGCGCAAAGCGGCTCGCGCCGTTCACGTGAGCCCACAGGCCGTTTCGTCGGCAATCAAAAAGTTGGAATCTGAGTATCAGATTGCTTTGCTCGACCGATCGGCGGGGGAGGCTGTTTTGTCTCCGGCGGGCAGAGAATTTGCGCGTCGTGCACGCGTGATCCTGGCACAAGTCGACGATCTCAAAAAGTACGCTCAATCGGGGAACGGCGGCGTATCGCCCGACGGCCACTTCCGTCTTTACGCCCCCTGTCTTCACGGGCGGGGGCGTCTTTTTGCCGAAAACTGGTACGACTCGTTTGAAAGCTCGCACCCCCAGATTCACCTTGATGTTTGGCATCAGCCAACGGCCACATGCTTTGAATCACTTGTGCTTGGCATTTCGGATGCGGCCATCTCATTTGAGGAACCAAGGGATAGTGTCCTTTCTTCGAAATACTTGGGTGAAAAGGAGCTCAAGGTTCTTTCGTGCCCAGCGGGTCATCAATCTGTGGACGCTATGACCGTTCGTGAGTTACTGGGCGGCAGGCTCGCTGTTCCAATTAATTTGTCACCCTGTCTCAATGCAATCAATCAATGTCCCGAAGCTCAGCTGGTTGATTTCCGCTTCCGCGACGTCGAATATGGAAACAGGGCGCAGGCTGAGTTCCTCCAAGCCGGGGGATTGATATTGAGTTTTTCTGGCTCTTCTCTCGCATCAGATGGATTGGAAGTGAGCGAGTGCTCCATTGAAGCCTCGCATGACGTGGCCTTGCCCATCTATTTTTGCTATCGACAAAATGCCTGGACCGATCGACACCAGACGGTATTTCTTCACCTATTGCGTCATCTCGCTTCGTGAGGCCATTTGGCCTCGTGGCGTCAAGTGAATGTTGACGCCTTGTAACACATGACTGACGGCTTTGCCCTCATGTTTTTCCAAGATTTCGGTTTGGGCTATTGGCTCTTGGAGGGCGGAGCATGAAAAACCGTACGGTTTTGCTTTATATGACGTTCGTTTTTCTGTCTAACTTCAGCACCATTTTGTATTTTCTGACGGTTTACCTTGAATTCGCCGGATTCTCGATGGTAGCGATTTCTAGCATGATGATTGCATACCAAGTGAGTAAGTTCATTCTTGAGGTTCCTACTGGTTATATTGCTGACAGGTTTGGACGAAAGACAAGCGGTCTCGTTGGCGTCGTGGGAATGCTTGGATACTACGCCGCCCTACTTTTCGCCCGTTCTCCTCTGCTTTTAATCGGCGCGTTTGCTCTCAAAGGATTTGCAGTTGCATGTGTGAGCG
Organism: uncultured Collinsella sp.; assembly: GCA_902494245.1. Lineage (GTDB taxonomy): Bacteria > Actinomycetota > Coriobacteriia > Coriobacteriales > Coriobacteriaceae > Collinsella. The sequence goes on along the minus strand of CABUSR010000016.1, from coordinate 696 downwards.
GATCCATAGAAGCGATCTACATTGACAGCGTCTCTCAGGACCAGCTCGTAAGACTTAATGTCGTTGAGCGATTTGTTTTCTATGCCTCTTATGCCATCTCCGCTTGCGTGGGCGGTTTCATTTCGTCTGTCGGTGCATATCTCATTGGTCTTTCGGCAGATATCATCGCAATGGTGTTGACGTTGGTTGTCGTTGCCTGCATTCCTGAGATCAGAAGAGGGGACATTGCAGCGACACCTAAGCGTGGAATTAGCCCGAAGATGATCGGTGCCGCTATTGCGCGTAACGGCATTCTTCGTTCAGCGTTCATCATGGACTGCTCTCAGGCATTTGCTTTTGTCGCCCTGGAAGACTTTTTCTCACTGTTGCTTGCGGGTCGCGGAATGAATGCCGTCGCTTCGGGTGTGATCATTGCGGTCCAGCTCCTTGCCTCGGCCTCCATAGGGTTTATTGTGCCCAGTGTGATTGCTCGTGTCGACAAGGGCCGTTTTGCGCGTATTTGCGGCATCGTGCGCCTTTCCTTGACTGCTCTGTTTTTGATTCCCTTTACTCCGGTCTATTTGCTGCCCGTGTTCTATTGTTAGCGCCGGGCGATTTTAGCCGCTAATAGTCAAACTATTTTGACCAATCCCGGTCACCGAATAATGGCCACCGTGCCTCCCCGCCGCCACTACGCTGGTGGTGCCAACACGCCGG
>CABUSR010000015.1 GCA_902494245.1 uncultured Collinsella sp. | reverse complement strand
TCATCGTGTCGCCGTGGATCCTGTCCGTGCTGACCACCGACCGCCTCGCGCGCAACTACGAGCTGGTCACCAAGCACAACCTCAAGTACCGCCGCTACTACCACCAGTTCGACTACTAAGAGCTGGCCGCAGGGCCGATATCTTGGCTGGTTGATATCTCGACCCTACACAAGGGCGTCCGCATTCGCGCGGGCGCCCTTTTTGCGTTGCCGTCGGCGCAGGGTGTCCTCGGCGGAAATCTCATCCCGGAATTTCGGCTCAGAGTGGGATGCGGTTTCCGGATGCGTCCCATTCTGAAGCCCCGAAACGGGACGCGCTTTCCGCTTGGGGTCCGATCCGGAAAGCTCATCCCGTTCCGAGCATCAAATCCGGGACATGCTTTCCGCGCTCCGCCCCTTGCAGAAAGCGCGTCTCCTTCCAAACACAAATCTTGCGGTACAGCTTCTGCAAAGACGCGAAGTGGCCGCTGACAGCAAAGAGGGGCTGCCGAGACAATGCCCGACGGCCCCTCCCCTCATAACTTGCTATCGATGCCAATCGCCACAAGGGCGCGGCTGCCTACTTGCTGATCGCGCCCGTCATATAGATAAACTGCACGCGATTTATATGTCCGCCCTGCTCGCCGTTGACAAAGTCCGTCGGCGTAAAGCCGGGGTTGAGCATTTCCTCGATCTTGTCCTTAACGGTGTCGATGACCTGAGTATCGAGATTGCTCGTTCGGTCGGTAAGCTCCTGCATGCCGTTGCCGAGCTCGGATGCGCCGCTGGCAAGCGTACCTGCACCCGAGGAGAGAAGATTCATGCCGCTAGCAAGGCTAGCAGCACCTGTCTTGAGCTGCGCCGCACCGTTGTTGAGCTGTGATGCGCCGTTGGCAAGCGCGGGCGTGGCACCGTTGAGCTGCTGTGTGCCCGCAGCAAGCTGGTCGGTGCCCGCGGCAAGAGCCGCGGCGCCATCGCTCAGCTGACCCGCGCCCGTTGCTGCAGAGCCAACACCGGCGACAAGACCGGGGTTCACGGCCGTGGGGTTTGCCGGGTTGATCGCGCTGTTCATATAGGCGATGGCTCCGGCCAGGCTCAGCTGTTGGCCATCCTGGACAGTGGTGTAGCCCTGAATGGCGCTATCGAGCGCGGTGACGGCACCCTGGGCGCCGCCCTGGGCGCCGGCCGCCTGGGCCAAAGTCGTAACCTGATCGGTAAGCGTGCCAAACATGGACTCGGCACCCTTAAGGCCCTGCGACACCTGCGTGTTAAGACCCTGCGCGCCCGCAACGGCATTGGATGCAGAATCGAGAAGCGCGGTAAGACCCGTCGCATCGGCGCTCGATGCCGCCGTGGCGGCGGCACCCGCGCTGGTAGCAGCACTGCCGGCACTTGCGGTGGCGGCATCCAGCTGTGCCGTAGCCTCGCTTAGCTTGGCTGCCGCAGCCTTGGCGGAGTCGAGATCGGCCGCGTTATCCAGCGCGTCCTGAGCATCGGCGACCGCCGCCTTGGCAGCGGCAATAGATGCAACGGTGCTCTCGGCGCCAGCCTTTGCGCTCTCGGCGTTAGCCTTTGCCGCATCGTTGCCCATGGCGCTCGCGGCCTGCTTTGCCCCGCCGAGCGCCTGCTGTGCACCGGCAAGGTACTGCCCCTCGCCGCTGAGCGCCGCCGTAAGACCCTGCGGCCCGTACAGCGCGCTGTAGGCGTTGCCCGACGTAGCGGTCACGGCGTCCTGGGCCGCCTTGGCCGCAGCCTGCGCCTTGGCAAGGTTTGCCTCCTGAGCCTGCTTGCCCAGCGTCAGCGCGTCGACGTACGTATCGGACCCAGCGGCAATTCCACTTATGCCGCCCGAGATCTGCTGTGCGCTCCCCTGCAGCTTGGAAAGGCCCGCCGAAAGATCGGACGCACCGCCCTTAAGCTGCACGGCACCGGCATTAACCCCCTCGGCACCGGCATTAAGGTTGCTCACGCCTTCGACCAGCGTGGGGACCTGCGCGTTGAGCTGACTCGTACCCGCCGCGAGCGCAGCGGCGCCACTGGACAGCGTGCCGGCACCGGTATTGGCCGTGGCAAGCGAGGCCGCGAGCGTCTTGACACCGTCGGCAACCTGGCCAGCACCGCTATTGGCCGTAGCAATACCGTTGGAGAGCTCCACGAGCTGGCTCGTATCCATGCTGCTCGAGTCCACATCGATGGCAAGATTCAGCGGCACGCCGACAATCTGCCAGCCATCAAACTCAAAATCCTCAACATCGGTCGTAATGGTGTAGTCTCCGGTGCTGCCGGGAATCACCATGTAGGTAAGCTGCGTGTTGGAGCCGTTGGCAGCAACCGTGGCGCCCTCAGCCTCAATATCGTGTGCCTCGGCATCCTTAAGCTGACCGGTAATCTGAACCAGGTAGTTATCGGCATAATCGCCACCGGTATAGTCGTCATTCTTTTCGACCTTGAGCTTCATGGTGAGCTTGCCGCTCTTGCCCGCCAAATCCTTGGCGTCGATATCGCGGCCATCGAGCTGGTATGCCACGGTGACGTTCCACGGCATCTGAGTGTTCTTGTCCAGATCGCCCTGGTAGACAAAGTCCTGCACTCCCTGGCCCGTAACGGCAACCGACCCGCTGTCGTCCGTTAGTTTTTGAGTCGTCGATAGGTTGGTCACTTTGTTATAGGTGCCGGCATCGTCGATCTTGACGCCCTTATTGGCCTCGAAGCTATTGACCACGTAAACACCCGTGCGATTGCCGTCGGCATCGGTTTTGACGTATACGACCTGGTTTTTCTTATATCCCGGCGTGCTGTTATCGGAGTCCGTCGCCATCTGTTCACTCGTAGTCGAGGCAGCGCTCGTCGACCCTACGCCGTCGGCGAACACAACGGCACCGGGAACGGTAAGGGCCACGGTCAGACCGGCGGCAAGAGCGAGCGCAGCGATGCGCTTATGGGGACGACGTACAAGATCGCGTTGGGCTTTGAGCTCTTTCGAAGCGGTATCAGTGGTATGGGTATGCATTGCGGTATTCCTTCCAACTGCTTTGTAAAACGTTACTGAGCGGAGCCGTCCGCAGCCGATGCCTCGGTGGTATCCGAAACCGGATCCTGGGCATCCTTGGGCAAAAAATGAGCTTTGAGCGTGGTCTTGCCGATGAGGCCATCGAGCACATACAGGAAACCCGGCAGCGCAAAGAGTACGGCGACTAGGGAGATGCTCACGCCGACGCCCAGGAACCAGCCGATCTGCTTGAGCACGCCGTGGCTCGAGATCGCATGGATCAGGAAGCCACTGATTAGCAGAACCGATCCAGAGGTCAAAACAGGAATCGTGCAAGCTTCCATGGTCTCGAGTAGCGCTTCGCGCTTATGCATGGTCACGCGGTCCTCACGATAGCGGTCAGCAATCAGGATGCCGTAGTCGACGGCAACGCCCAGCTGGATGGAGCTCACAATTAAGTAGGCGAGGAAGAACTCGTGCATACCGGTGTAGAGCGGTGCAGCAAAGTTGACCCAGATCGAGGTCTCAATCACGAGCACCAAGATGATCGGCAGGCTCAGCGACTTGGTGGCCAGCAGCAAGACCGCGAACACGGCCACGACGGCGATGAGGTCGACCTTGCCCTTATCGACGGTGATGGTGCCCTTAAGGTCGGTGGTGCTCACGCCCTCGCCGGCGAGCATTGCCTTACCCGGATAATGTTTGTCCGCGATACAACGAATCTTCTTGACCAGCTTAAATGTACTCGGACCCTCGTAGGGCGCGGTAACCGTGAGCACCAAACGGCTGTAGTGCTCTCCCTCCACCAGATCGAGCGTGTCCTTTTCGGCCATGCCCGTGGGGATATAGGGACTCGCAACGTCAACATAGCTCTGGATGGACTTGACCTCGGGGAGCGCCTTGAGCTCATTGGAGAGTGCCTGCTCCTCGCTCACCTCTCCACGGGGAACGAGCACAACGTAGGTATCGGAGTTGCCAAAGACCTCCTTGACCTTGTCCATATCCTGACCAAGCCGCGTATCCGAACCAAAAATGTGCGAAGTGCCGTAGTAGTACGTGATATCGCTGGAGGTCGATGCCACACGCGCAGGGTAAACCACGGCGAGGATCACGACGGCAGCGGGGATACAGACCTTGAGCACCAGACGGGCGAACTTACCCAGCGGCGGGACAAAGGGCCTGTGCTGCGATTTTTGCACAAAGCCATCGAACTGAACGAACATCGAAGGAACAAAGGTAAAGACCGATACCAGGCTGATGGCGATACCCTTTGCAAGGGCAAGACCAAGGTCGGGGCCGATCTTAAACTGCATGGCGGCAAGCGCGATAAAGCCGATGCAGACCGTGCAACCGCTCGAAAACACGGCGACCGAGGACAGGCAGCACGACTGCACCATGTCTTCGGCAACGCTGCCGTGGCGGCCACGCTCCTCGTTAAAGCGGTGCAGCAAAAAGACCGAGAAGTCCAGCGCGATGGCAACCTGCAAAATGGAGCCCGCAGAGTTGGTGACAAAGCTAATCTCGCCAAAGATGAGGTTGGTGCCCCAGTTGATAAACACCGAGACGCCCAGGCCCAGCAGCACCAGGATGGGTTCGGCCCAGCTGGTAGTCGTGATGACCAGAATCACGAAGATAATCGCTATGACAGCGACCGTGATAATGCTGATCTGCTGCTCGGTCGATGTGGTGGCGAGCGCGTTAGACATGGCCGAGCCCGTAATGGCGCCCTCGTCGCCCACGATATCTCGAATAGCGTCGGTTGCCTCGATCTCCTTTTCGGAATTAACCGTCACCGTAAACAGGGCGTTGTTCTTTTTGTAATAGGTCTCAACGGTGTCTTTGTCTTGCGTGGCAAGCGGCTGATCGATATCTGCCGCGTCGTCAAGCCATAGGACCTCCTCGACGCCGTCGACCTTTTTGATTTTGTCCTTGTATTTGAGCGCCTGAGCGATCGAGACATTGGGCACCATAACGCGACAGTTGGGAATGTCACCCTCAAACTCATCACCCATGGTATTCAGAGCGACGGTCGACGCCGCTTCGTCGGGCAGATAGCTCGTAATGTCGTAGTTAACGCCTACAAACTGGCGCAGGAACAGGCATACCAGTGCTGCCACCGCATAGAACGCGATGATGGGTTTGCGGTGCTTCACGACCCATCGAAATAGCTTCTCTTTCAACCTCAATCCTCCATAACGCTCAGCCTATGTTTTGCTCTTTGTTATATTCCACATTTGGTAGTTATACAACATGTGTAGGATAAAGGCGCCATAAAGATATGCGATTGACGCGGTCCCGGAGCCAAAACAGCCGCTGCAGAAGCAGTTCGGAAAAGGTCCTCAGCGGAAACTGCATCCCAGTTTTTAGACGAAAAACGGGATATGGTTTCTGGTTGGCCTAGATAATCGTCAGATTTAGCTGAGCGTCTGCCCCTATGTTTCCAAATGAATACGGTGTGAGCTGCGGACAAGGATTTTCCCCGCAAGCACTCTAGTATGCTAAAGTACCCAAAAGACCGGCGGAGCTATGCCGGTCGTTTGTTCTGTATGCAACACAGCATGAGGAGGCTCATCAGATGACGGCCACACCGTGGGGATTCCGGGACATATTGCCCGAGGAGGCTCAGGCGCGCGAGGAGATTGCGCTGACGGTGAAGGGCTGCTTCAGGGAGCATCATTACCTTCCGGTCGAGACGCCTCTGCTCGAGGACAAGGGCTCACTCGAGGAAGGCGGCCGCATTGCGGACACGCCGTTTAAGCTCTTTGATGACGACGGCCGCCTGCTGGTGGTCCGTCCCGACAACACGCTGCCGATCGTACGCCTGGTTTCGACCCGCATGCGCGCGGCCGACCTGCCCCTGCGCCTTCGCTACGAGGCGCCGGTGGTTCGCGAGTGCCAGCGCAATGCCGGCGGCTCGCGTCAGTTTACGCAGCTGGGCTTTGAGCTTATCGGCGCGGGCGATACCGCGGGCGATGTCGAGATTGTCTCGCTCGTGGCCGAGGCCGTGCGCAAGTTGGCGCTGCCCGATGCGCGCATTATCGCAGGTAGCGTGCGTCCGTTTAAGGAGTTGCTCGCGGCCTGTGAGGACCGCGAACTGGCCGCCGAGGCATTGCGTTGCGTGCACGCGAACGACTTTGTGGGCCTCGATGCCCGCGTGGCGGCAAGCGTCGAGTCCGATGCCGTCAAGGCCGCCATTAGCGAGCTGCCGCGCCTGCACGGCGGTGCCGAGGTGCTCGACCGCGTGGACGCGCTGCTGGAGGCCGCCGGTATCGTCGTGCCGCTGACGCGCGAGCTGCGTGCCCTGGTCGAGGGCCTGGCACCCGAGGACGCCCAGGTGCTGTCGTTCGACTTCTCCATCATGAACTCTTTCGATTACTACACGGGCCTGGTCTTTAAGGCCTATGCCGGCGGCCTGCCCGATCCGGTCGGTTCGGGCGGACGCTACGACTCCATCTTTACCGGCGCGTTCGGCGACGGCATCGAGGTACCGGCGGCGGGCTTCGCCTTTTCGCTCGAGCGTCTGGAGGCCGCGCGCACCTCGGCCGAGGACGCCGCTTCCGACGGCGATCACGCCGTGGGCCGTGGTGCCGAGGGTCCGCTGCGCATCGCCGTGCCCAAGGGCTCGCTCAAGGCCGACACGCTCGACGTGCTCGAGGCCGCGGGCTTGGACGTCTCCGAGCTGCGTGACCCCGGCCGTCACCTGATTGTGCGCGGTCGCGACACGCGTGCCGGCGGGGGCACGGTCGGCGATATCGAGTTTGTCATCGTGCGCCCCAGCGACGCGCCTGCCTTTGTGGGCTGCGGCGGCGCCGATTGCGGCATCTGCGGTTGGGACTCGCTCATCGAGGCAGACCTCAACCTGCTGCAGCTGGTCGACCTGGGCTATGGCCTGTGCACCTTTATCGAGGCGGAGCCCGCGTGGCGCGCCGGCCAGGCCGAGCGCAACTATGCCCGCCGCGGTTCGCTTCGCGTGGCCACCAAGTACCCGCGCATCGCGAGCGCCTGGTATGCCGAGCGCGGCGTGAACGCCGATATCGTATCACTGCACGGTAACATCGAGCTGGGCCCCATCGTCGGCATGACCGACCGCATCGTGGACATTACCGCCACGGGCGCCACGCTGCGCGACAACGACCTGGTCATCACCGGCCGCATCATGGACTGCACGGCCCGCTTCTTCGTCAACCCGGGTGCCGCTCGCTTGGATCCGCGCGTTCGCAACTTGGCCGATCGCCTGGCTGCTGCCGTGAAGGACAAGCATTTTGAGCCCGTCGCGGGCTCGGCACAATAGCGCGAGCGCGCACGGGCGTCCCAACGTACGGGCTGCGGGCCGATTGGCACCGCCGCCCGGCCTCACGTTTTTCGAACACAACATCGACCGATAGGGGATACCGATATGAAGACCATCAAGCTTGCTCCCGGCGAGCGCCTCGTTACCAACCAGCTCAACCGCAAGGGCGTGCTGCCGCAAAACATCGTCGACGCCGCCCGCGATATCGTGGCCAACGTGCGTGCCAACGGCGATGCCGCAGTGCGCGATTACTGTCAGCGTTTTGACGGTGTCGAGCTGCAGAGCTTCCGCTTGCCGCAGGAGCAGATCGATGCCGCGCTCGAAGGCCTCGATCCGGCCTTTGTCGCGGCGCTCGAGAAGGCTGCACGCCAGATTCGCGAGTTCCACCAGCGCGAGGTCGAGCAGAGCTGGTTTACCACGCGCCCGGACGGCACGATACTCGGCGTTAAGGTGACCCCGCTCGCGGCGGCCGGCATCTATGTGCCGGGCGGCCGCGCGCAGTATCCCTCCACGGTGCTCATGAACGCCATTCCCGCCAAGGTCGCCGGCGTCAAGCGCGTGGTCATGGTGACCCCGCCGCAAAAAGACGGCCTGATCAGCCCCTACACGCTCGCCGCGGCAAAGCTCGGCGGCGTGGACGAGATCTATATGGTGGGCGGCGCCCAGGCCGTGGCCGCGCTGGCTTACGGCACCGAGACCATTCCGCGCGTCGACAAGATCACCGGCCCGGGCAACGCCTTTGTCGCCGCGGCCAAGCAGATTGTCTCGGGCGACGTGGGCATCGACATGGTCGCCGGCCCGTCCGAGGTCTGCGTGCTGGCCGATGCCACGGCCAAGCCCATGGTGGTCGCGGCAGACCTGATGGCCCAGGCCGAGCACGATCCGCTGGCAGCTTGCTATCTGGTGACCTGCGACGAGCAGTTTGCGCGCGAGGTCGAGGCGGGCATCGACATTCTGGTGGCGCAGTCCCCGCGTGCCGAGATCACGCGCGCCTCACTCGATAACGAGGGCGCTATCGTGGTGGCCGCCGACATGGCTGCCGCCGTCGAGGCCGTGAACACCGTGGCGCCCGAGCACCTGGAGCTGCACTGCAAGGATGCGATGGGCCTGCTCGGCGGCATTCGCAACGCCGGCGCCATCTTTGTGGGCGCCTGGAGCTCCGAGCCGCTCGGCGATTACGTCGCCGGCCCCAACCACACGCTGCCGACCGGCGGCACGGCCATGTTCTCCAACCCGCTTTCGGTGGAGGAGTTCGTCAAGCGCTCGAGCGTCATTTGCTATACGCCCGAGGGCCTGCTTTCCGACGCTCCCGCCACGCAGCGCCTGGCCGAGGCAGAGGGCCTGTGGGCGCACGCGCTTTCCGCTGCACTGCGTCGCCGTGTGCTGGAGCAGGGCGAGGACTCCGTGAGCGCTGAGTCGCTGGCCGCGGCCGACCTGACCAAGGTTGCCTGGCCGGGCGACGCCGTGGCGACGGTTGCCGAGGGCGTGGACCTGGCGGCGGCTGCGGGCGAGGATGGCGTTGGCGCGACTGGCAAGGAGGCCTAATATGGCCGAGCTGACGCCCCGCATGAAGGAGCTCGTCCAGCCCTACTTGGCCGGTATTGAGCCCTATGATCCCAACTTTACGCCCACGCGCATCAACCTTTCGGCCAACGAGAACACCTATCCCGTGCCCGCCGGCGTGCGCGAGGCGGTCGACGCCGCCCTTGCTGCCACGCCGCTCAACCGCTATCCCGATCCCATGTCCAACGACCTGCGCGACGAGCTTGCTGCCTGGCATGGCGTGACGCGCGAGAACATCTGCGTGGGCAACGGCGGCGATGAGCTGCTCTATAACTACCTGCTGGCGTTTGGCGGCGCGGGGCGGACTCTGCTCAACTGCCCGCCGTGCTTTAGCGAGTACGCCTTCTTTGCGTCGCTGTGCCAGACCGAGGTGCGCGACGTGTGGCGTGACCCGGCGAGCTTTGAGCTCGACCAGGCGGCGGTGCTCGCCGCGGCGCCCGCGTGCAACCTGGCGATCGTGACCTCGCCCAACAATCCAACGGGCGACGTGGCCCCGCTCGACTTTGTCGCGGCCCTGTGCGATGCGTGCCCCGGCATGGTTATGGTCGACGAGGCCTACGTTGAGTTTGCCGACGATTCGTTTGGCGCGGCCACCACGGCGCAGGGCCTTATCGCCGAGCACCCCAACCTGATGATTCTGCACACGCTGTCCAAGGCGTTTGGCGCCGCCGGCACGCGTCTGGGTTACGTGATCGCGGCACCCGAGGTTATCGAGGTGTTCGCGGCGATTCGCCAGATCTATTCGGTCAACGTGCTGAGCCAGGCGGCGGCGCTTGCCTGCGTGCGCGCCTGCGATGCGTATGCGCCCGTGGTGGCACAGGTCGCATCCGAGCGCGAGCGCGAACTGGCCGCCCTGCGCTCGATGGCTGCCGAGGGTCTGCCCGTGGAGGCATGGCCGAGTGCGGCGAACTTTGTGCTCGTGCGCACGCCGCATGCCACGCGCGTGCGCGAGCGTCTGCGCGATGAGTGTTCGATTTTGGTGCGCGATTTTAGCTATGCGCCGGGGCTCGCGGACTGCCTGCGCATCACCGTGGGTACCCCGCAGGAAAATGATGAGGTGCTGGCTGCGTTTGCCGCGCTGGTGAAGGAGGAGATGTAGATGGGCCGCTATGCCGAGGTGACCCGTAAGACGGGGGAGACCGATATTGTTGTCAAACTCGACCTGGACGGATGCGGCGTGTGCGATATCTCGACCGGCGTGCCGTTTTTCGACCACATGCTCAACGCCTTTGGCCGTCATGGTCTGTTCGATTTGACGGTACATGCGGTAGGCGACGTGGAAGTCGACGCGCACCATACCGTCGAGGACACGGGTATTGTGCTGGGCGAGGCGTTTTGCCAGGCGCTGGGCGATAAAGCGGGTATTACGCGCTTTGCCGACGCGGCGATCGCCATGGACGAGACGCTCGTGATGGCCGCCGTGGACATCTCGGGTCGCGGACAGGCCTATTGCGAGCTGCCCGTGCCGACCGAGCGCGTGGGCAGCTTCGATACCGAGCTGGCCGTCGAGTTCTTCTACGCCTTCGCACGCGATGCCAAGCTCACGCTCCACGTGCGCGAGTTGGCGGGCGGTAACTCGCATCACATTATCGAGGCCGCCTTTAAGGCCGTGGGCCGCACGATGCGTCATGCCTGCGAGCTCGATCCCCGCGTGCAGGGCATTCCCAGCACCAAGGGCTCGCTGTAACCGCAACAAAGGCAAAAACCACTACGAAGGTGCCTGTCCCCTTTGTGGTGGTTTTGGACGATGAGATAAGGGAGGGGTCGCGTGGGCGAACCGAAGATCGTGGTGGTCGACTACCACAAGGGCAACTTGTCTAGCGTTGCGCGCGGGCTTGCGCGCGCCGGTGCCGCCGCCTGCACGTCGGACGATCCGGAGCAGATCCGCAATGCCGACGGCCTGGTCATCCCGGGCGTGGGCGCGTTCTATGACGCGATCGCCTTTATGCGCCAGAGCGGCGAGGCGGACGCGGTGCTCGATGCCGTCGCCGCCGGAACTCCGCTGCTCGGCGTCTGCCTGGGCCTTCAGTTGTTTTTTGAGCGCGGCAACGAGGGCGTGCCTGCGGACGAGGGCGCGGTCGCCGACGGCAACACCTCCGAGCGGGCCGGTGCCCTCTGGGTCGATGGCCTGGGTATTATGCGCGGCTCGTGCACACGCTTGGAGTCGAGCCGCCTGAAGGTGCCGCACGTGGGCTGGGACCAGGTGCACATGACGCCCGCCGGCGCGGCCGATCCGCTGCTTGCTGGTTTTGCCGAGGGTGCCAACATGTACTTCACCCACAGCTACGCGGTGGCCGACGACGCCGATGCCGCCGATGTGCTGGCGCGCACGCACTATACGCGGAGCTTCCCGTGCATCGTGCGCCATGGCAACGTGTGGGGTTGCCAGTTCCATCCCGAGAAATCCTCCGCGCTGGGTCAGCGCATCCTTAAGAACTTCGTCAACATCGTCGAGGAGGCCGGCCGATGATCCTGTTTCCCGCAATCGATCTGATCGGCGGCAAGGTCGTGCGCCTGGAGCGCGGCGACCGGAGTCGCTGCAAGGTATATTCCGACGACCCCGTGGCCGTTGCCCGCTCGTTTGCCGAGCAGGGCGCAAGCTGGGTGCACGTCGTCGATCTGTCCGCTGCCTTTGGCGAGGACGAGGACGCATGCGCTGCCAACTCGGCGGCGATCAAGGCTATCTGCGGCGTCAACGGTCTGTCCGTGGACGTGGGCGGCGGCGTCCGCTCGCTCGCGCGCATCGACGAGTTGGCCGGCTACGGTGCGCGCCGCATCGCACTAGGCACGGTGCTCGTGACCGAGCCGGGTTTTGCCGAGGTGGCGGCCCAAGGCTTTGGCGAGCTGTTGGTGGCAGATATTGCCGCACGCGACGGCCAGGTCAAGGTGAACGGCTGGCGCGACGGCGCGGGTGTGGCGCTCGACGATGCCGTGGCGCAGCTTTCCGAGCTGGGCTTTAAGCATCTGGTGTATACCGACATCGCGCGCGATGGCATGCAGACGGGCATCGATGTGGCGGCGTATCGCCATGTGGCCGAGGTCGCGGGCTTTCCCGTCGTGGCATCGGGCGGCATCTCGACGCTCGACGACATCCGTGCGCTGGCCGCAGTGGGTGAGGGCGCGATTGAAGGTGCCATTACCGGTCGCGCACTCTACGAGGGCAACTTTACGCTGACCCAGGCGCTGGACGCCGTCCGAGGGGAGGAGTAGCCCATGCTTACCAAACGTGTGATTCCCTGCCTGGACGTCAAGGACGGCCGTGTGGTCAAGGGCGTCAACTTTGTGAGCCTGCGCGATGCGGGCGATCCGGTGGAGCTGGCGCGTGCCTACGACCGCGAGGGTGCGGACGAGGTCGTCTTCCTGGACATTACCGCGACGAGCGACAACCGCGCGACGACCATCGAGATGGCGGCGCACGCAGCCGAGGAGCTGGCCATTCCCTATACCGTGGGCGGCGGCTTTCGCGACCTGGCAGGCATGCGCACCATGGTTGCCGCCGGTGCTGACAAGGTGTCGCTCAACTCTGCCGCCGTGCGCGACCCGTCGCTGATTAGCCAGGCTGCCGCGGCGTTTGGTAGCCAGGCCGTGGTCGTGGCGATCGATGCCAAGCGCGTCGGTTTGCCCGGCGCATCTGGTGCCGACAAGTGGGAGGTCTTCACGGCGGGCGGCCGCAACGCCACGGGCATCGACGCGGTGGCGTGGGCCGAGGAGGCGGCTCGTCGCGGCGCCGGCGAGATCCTGCTGACCAGCATGGACCGCGACGGCACCAAGGCTGGCTTCGACCTGGCGCTCACCCGCGCCGTGGCGCGCGCGGTGCCGATTCCGGTGATTGCGAGCGGCGGCGTGGGCACGCTCGAGCATTTTGCCGAGGGTGTGATCGAGGGCGAGGCCGATGCCGTGCTGGCGGCGAGCGTCTTTCACTTTGGAACCTTCAGCATTCGCCAGGTGAAGGAGTATATGGCGTCGCAGGGTATTCCTGTGAGGTTGGACTTCTAATGCTGCGGGCTTCGCTGCGGCTTGTCCAGGCACCGCATCTTGCCGTTCAAACCGTCGCTCGCGTACCAAAGTACGCGTCGCTCCTCTTTCGCGGCAACCTGCGGCACCTGGGCAAGCCTCGCCGACCTGCGATGTTCACGGTAATTACTTGGGAGGAATGATGACTGAGGTGGTAAATGCTACCGAGCTGAAATACGACGCCCGTGGGTTGATTCCTTGTGTGGTTCAGCAGTATGACACCGGTGAGGTGCTTATGGTTGCTTGGATGAACGAGGAATCGGTGGGGCTGACGCTTAAGACCGGGACTACGTGGTTTTGGAGTCGCAGCCGCCAGGAGCTCTGGAACAAGGGCGCGACGAGCGGCAATATGCAAGCGGTCAAGGAGCTCTGGGCCGACTGCGATAGCGATACGCTGCTGGTCAAGGTCGACTCGCCGGGTCCGGCCTGCCACACCGGCAACCGTACCTGCTTCTTTAAGAAGCTCGCGTAGGGCGGGCGCTCGATTAGACGCTCGGCACCAGAAAGGATTGAACTATGGGTGTGCGCACCGCAAACGTTCAGGATGGAAATATCGGCGAGACGCTGACGGGGCTCGCCGAGGTGATTCACGGCCGTCGCGACGCATCGCCGCAGGAGAGCTATACCGCTCGCCTGCTGACCGACGTCGAGGACGAGCTGCTCAAGAAGCTTGCCGAGGAGGCGAGCGAGGTGATCATGGCCTGCAAGGATAACGACCACGACCACATTCGCTACGAGGCCGGCGACCTGGTCTACCACCTGCTCGTAACGCTCGAGCGCTACGGTATCACCCTCGACGAGCTTGCCGGCGAACTCAACGCCCGCCGCCACTAGTCGTTTGGGACAGTCTTTGTTGATGTAACGGGGTCATGGAAGTTGCGGTGAAATAGGGACTGTTTAAGCGCTTCATCAGGCAAAACAATCCCTATTCCACCGCAACTTATGAAGGGATGGCTAGTCGAGGGGTGTGGATTCCCATTCGCCGTTGGGGTGGGGGATGTCGAAGGTTCGGTAGCCGCAGTCGTAAGCGTGGGCCTGGGCCTCGCGGATGTTCCAGCAGATGTCGCAGGCGCGGTGTGCGTCCGAGCCAAAGGTGATGGGTACCTCGGCGTGGGCGAAGCAACGCAATAGCCCGGTCGCGGGATAGTAATCGTCGAGCCCCTTGCGCGGCGCGGCGGTCGAGACCTCAACGCGGCGGCCCGTGTCGTGAGCGCACTCGGCCATCTGCCCCCAGAACGGCGTCGGGTCAAAGTCGGGCGCAAAGCCTTCCTTCGAAAAGCGCATGACCAGGTCGGGATGGGCCATTACGTCAAAGTTGAGTGAGCTTCCGCAGGCGCGGCACCAGTCGTCGACGTAGCGCTCCCACACGCCGTGTACCCCCAGGTTTTCCCAAACATGCAGGTTGGTGTCATCATCGATCCAGCCGCAAAGGGAATCGGGTGTATCGGGGCGAGCGACGTTTTCCGTTCCCGCCGTACCCGCGGCACCGGCCATGATATCGCCTGGGTTGCCAATCCAATGCACGCTGCCCAGGCGTACGACGGCGTCCTGGGACCAGCGCTCAACCAAAGGCTCGCAGCCCTCGTACCAATCGCATTCAAAGCCATAGATAAGCTCGAGCTCCGGCGCGATTTGCGCGGCAAGCTTGCGAGCATCCTCAAAAGCCAGACGATGTGCCGGCAGGTCGCCC
The DNA here is from genome assembly GCA_902494245.1 of uncultured Collinsella sp. Lineage (GTDB taxonomy): Bacteria > Actinomycetota > Coriobacteriia > Coriobacteriales > Coriobacteriaceae > Collinsella. The sequence goes on along the minus strand of CABUSR010000015.1, from coordinate 32,209 downwards.
TCAGTAACCTGCACTTCGCAGTTGGCATCCATGCTGGCGGGCAGTGTGAGATGGTCGGCCGAGACCATGACGCGGCAGCCGGCCGCAGCAGCGGCGCGAACGTTGTCTTCAAACGAGGCATGGCCGTCCGAGAACGAGGTGTGGGTATGGCAATCGACCAGCGGGCAGGCAGACATGGCGACTCCTTTGCATTTGGCGAATCCGCTCCATTGTAATGGTGTAGCTTTTAACACGCCGGGCACGCCGGAGCTCGAAATCGATTGGAAAGGCTGTGCGGTGCGCGGTGCGGCCTCGCTTGCGCTCTCAAAACATGTACATCAGCCTCCAAAAGCTGCAAAAAATGACATGTTTGGAGGCTGATGTACATGTTTGGATAGGGGCGAGGGCGGCGACGGACGAAAGTCATGCCTGTGCCACGTCCGATGTGCTAGCGTTTGGATGAACAAAACGAGCCCGCGCGGAAAGGATTCGGACCGTATGCAATGCGATAGCACATCCCCGCTGTCCCGCGAGACCGATGCACCCGAAACCATCGTCAAGCTGGAATGCGACATCGACGACGCGTCGCCCGAGGTGCTCGCCTACGCTGCCGACCGCCTGCGCGAGGCGGGTGCGCGCGAGGTGCATTGGCTGCCCCTCTATTGCAAGAAAGGCCGTCCCAGTTGGCAGCTGCAGGTAATCTGTGCTCACGAGGATATCGAGCGCCTGCAGACGATTATCTTTTTGGAAACCACGACCAACGGCATTCGTCGCCAGGTCATGGAGCGCGTTTGCCTGCCACGCCGCTTTGAGCGCGTAACGACGCTATGGGGCGAGGTGTCCGTCAAGGTGGCAACCCTGCCCGATGGCAGCGAGCGCGCGGCGCCCGAGTACGAAGACTGCGCTCGTCTTGCCCGTGAGCACGACGTGCCGCTCCAGCGCGTGATGCAGGCGGCGCAAGCCGCGGCACTGCGATTTGAGTGACACAGGCCAACGACGCGCTGCACCAATCCTATTAACCCCACCGAAAGGACCACCATGAAATACCTCATCGCCTCCGACATCCACGGCTCGGCATATTGGGCCGAGCGCCTGGTTGCCGCCATCGAGTCCGAGCAGCCCGACCGCATCGTGCTGCTGGGCGACCTGCTCTATCACGGTCCGCGCAACGACCTGCCGCGCGATTACGCCCCCAAGCGCGTGATCCCGCTGCTCAACGCTCTGGCCGACCGCATCATCGCGGTACGCGGCAACTGCGATGCCGAGGTCGACCAGATGGTCCTCGACTTTCCCGTCATGGCCGACTACGCCACGCTGTTCGACGAGACCGGCCGCGAGCTGTTCCTGACGCACGGCCATGTCTTTGGCGCCGGCATGCACAACAGCGTCGACCACGCGCCCGCGCTGCCCGAGGGCTCCGCGCTCGTCTACGGTCATACGCACATCAAGGTCAACGAGGAAAGTGCCGCGCACCCGGGCCTGTGGCTCTTCAACCCCGGCAGTGTGAGCATTCCCAAGGACGGCACGCACAGCTACGGCATCTACGAGGGCGGTGCGTTCCGCCACGTGATCCTGGAGGAGGAATAACCATGGCGCAGCACATGGCTCAGCAAAATGCCGAGGGCTCGCGCGATCTGTCCACGCTGATAGACGCGTCGGCCGAGCTGCAGCATCTGGTGCAGACCATCTGGCGTCTGCGTCAGCCCGATGGCTGCCCATGGGATCGCGAACAGACACACCGCAGCATCGGCAAGAACATGATCGAGGAGGCCTACGAGGCACTCGACTGCATCGAGGCGGACGACGCGGTTCACCTACGCGAGGAGCTGGGCGACGTGCTCATGCAGGTCGTGCTGCATGCGCAGATCGCGGCGGATGCCGGCGAGTTTACGCTGGCCGACGTGGCGCGCGATATCGACGCCAAACTCATTCGCCGTCATCCGCACGTGTTTGGCGATGTGGATGCCGACAGCTCCGACGAGGTACTCAAGATTTGGGACGAGGTCAAGCTTGCCGAGAGGGCTGCCAAGGACAAGGCCGTGGCGGCAGGCGAGGCTGCGCCCGAGGGCCTGCTCGACGGCGTGCCCACGCATCTGCCGGCGCTGATGCAGGCTCAGAAGGTGTCGCGCAAGGCGGCTGCCGTGGGCTTTGAGTGGGAGACGGTCCAGGATGTGTGGGACGAGGTCGCCGAGGAGCGTGCCGAGTTTGAGGCCGAGGCCCCTGGCTCGCCCGAGCGCGAAATGGAGTTTGGCGACCTGCTCTTTGCCTTGGTCAACGTTGCGCGCAAGGAGGGCATTGACGCCGAGAGCGCCCTTCGTGCCAGCACGGCAAAGTTCCGCCGTCGCTGGGCCGCGATGGAGCAGATGGCGGCCGATGCTCACGTGGATCTTGCCGAGCTTTCGACCCACGGCCTCAACGACCTGTGGGATGCCGCAAAGGCGGAGGAGTAAGACTGCGGGAACGACGGGCTGACACGCCTCATCGTTCCCGCTAAATTTTTCGAAAATCAAGTGTATCCCTCGGCTAACTTAGGGCATAATGCAAAAAGTGCGACATGGCTAACTTACGGAGACGCACCGATGGTGCACGGTCAGCCGGTCGCTTGCATCCACTACGTTTCCAAGTGAGAGGGAGACAACATGAGCGATATTTTGGACGTCTACGGTCGCGAGGTGCTCGACAGCCGCGGCAATCCCACCGTCGAGGTCGAGGTCGTGCTCGAGGACGGCAGCTTTGGCCGCGCAATGGTGCCTTCGGGTGCTTCGACCGGCGCCTTTGAGGCCTGCGAGCTGCGCGATGGCGACAAGGGCCGCTACCTGGGCAAGGGCGTTTCGCAGGCCGTCGAGCACGTTAACAACGAGTGCGCTAACGCCGTCGTGGGCCTCGACGCCTTCGACCAGCGCGCCGTCGATGCCGCGCTGATTGCCGCGGACGGTACCCCCAACAAGACCAAGCTCGGTGCCAACGCCATCCTGGGCGTGTCGCTGGCCGTCGCCCGCGCCGCTGCCGAGTCGGCGGGCCTGTCGCTGTACCAGTATCTGGGCGGCGTCAACGCCCACCTGCTGCCCACACCTATGATGAATATCCTCAACGGCGGCGTGCATGCCGACAATAACGTCGACTTCCAGGAGTTCATGATTATGCCGGTGGGCGCCCCGAGCTTTGCCGAGGGCCTGCGTTGGAGCGCCGAGGTCTACCATACCCTCAAGGGCGTGCTGCACGAGGCCGGCCTGGGCGGCGGCGTGGGCGACGAGGGCGGCTTTGCCCCCAACCTTAAGACCAATGCCGAGCCGTTCGAGTACATCACCAAGGCCGTGGAGAAGGCCGGCTTTAAGCCCGGCGTCGACTTCATGTACGCCATGGACCCGGCCTCGACCGAGTTCTACAACGCCGAGACCGGCATGTACGAGCTTAAGGGCGAGGGCGTTGAGTATACGAGCGCTCAGATGGTCGATTACTGGGAGAGGCTCGTCGACACCTATCCCATCATCTCCATCGAGGACGGCATGGCCGAGGAGGACTGGGGCGGCTGGGTCGAGCTTACCCGCCGCATTGGCAACAAGGTGCAGCTGGTGGGTGACGACCTGTTCGTCACCAACACCGAGCGCCTCAAGAAGGGCATCGAGCTGGGTGCCGCCAACGCGATCCTGGTCAAGGTCAACCAGATCGGCACGCTCACCGAGTCGCTCGAGGCCATCGAGACCGCCAAGGAGGCCGGCTATGCCTGCATCGTGAGCCACCGCTCCGGCGAGACCGAGGACTCCACGATCGCCGACCTGGTCGTGGGCGTCAACGCCGGCCAGATCAAGTCGGGCGCCCCGTGCCGCAGCGACCGCATCGCCAAGTACAACCAGCTCATCCGCATCGAGGACGAGCTCGAGGGCAGCGCGCGCTACGCCGGCAAGGCCGCGTTTTACAACATTCGCTAGACAGATGAGCCTGGCGGGGAGGGGGTGGACTCGGTTCCGCCCCGCCTTGGCCGGATGCCGCAAAGCACTATTGGCGCTGGGCCGTGTGGCTCAGCGCCTTTTTTATGTCGAGCAAAGGCTGGCGAAGGCGGTGCGGGCGCTCGTGCTATAACTAGAATACTTAGCGCAAACAAACCTCAACCGCACAAGGCGCACATGGATCAGATTTACGACAACAGGTACTATTCCGCCGGTTCGCGTGAGCCGTCGCCTCGCCGTGCGCGCACGGTGCAGCTCGGTGGGTCCGCCTACGCCGGCGCCGACCGCTCCATGCAGCGCCCGACAAGTACCTCGCGCCCCAATGCTCAAGTGAATACTTCGACAGATGGACCAGTGCGCCCGGCACGTTCGTCGCATGCTCAGCGCTCGTCGGCTCAAACGCACGATAGGTCGAGCAGGCCCTCGAACCGTTTTTCGGGCTCGGACTTTATGCACTACGCCAACGACAACGCGGTGGTCAAGGCGATCTACGACTTTACCCACGGTCCTCAGCGAGGGCTATTCATCGGCATCGTCGTTGCCCTGGTGCTCGTGAGCCTGTATTTCCCCGTGCGCGACCTGTACGTGGCAAAGCGTTCGAGCGATATCTTGACCAAGCAGGTCGAGATTCGCCAGCAATACAATGATGGGCTGCAAAAAAGCGTCGACAAGCTGCTCTCGGAGGAGGGTATCAAGGATGCGGCATCCGAGGACCTGGGCTTGGTGATGCCCGGCGAGAAGAGGATTGAAGTGCAGGGCCTGGACGGCGATTCGGATGCCTCGTCGAGCCAGAAGTCGTCGAACGCCAAGAAGGCCAGCGAAGTTGCCAAGGAAATCGAAGAAGTCGGCAAGGACGCGCCGTGGTACATCCAGGCGCTCGACATGCTGTTTGGATTTAACGGCGTCGAGGGTCAGACGGTCGCGTCCAGCGGCGAGTAGGCGAGTAGCGCCCGGAGGGGAGCCCGCAATGGCAGATTGCAAACGATATAAGGTGGCGGCGATCGACCTGGGAACGGTGTCGTCGCGACTGGTGCTGGCGCAGGTCGAGGCCGGGGCGATCGTGGAATCGTCCAAGCATACCGAGATTACCGATCTGGGCGAGGGCGTTGACGCGACGGGCCGCTTTTGCGAGGCGGCGGTCGAGCGCGTGCTCGCCGCATGCCGCATGTTTGTGGACGAGGCGCGTGCCTTTGGGGCCGTGTGCATCTGTACCACGTGCACGAGTGCCGCGCGCGATGCGTCCAACGCCGTGCTGCTGCTGGACGGCCTGCGCGAGCTGGGTCTCGAACCGCAGGTGATTCCAGGAGAGGTCGAGGCGCGCCTGACGTTTTTTGGCGTGGCGCACGACTTTGCCGGCGAGCGCATCATTGTTGCCGATTCGGGCGGCGGCTCCACGGAGCTCGCGACGGGCGTATACGCGCCGGAGCGCGGGGTCTTCGCGCTGGAGGGAACGCGTTCGCTGGACATTGGTTGCCGTCGTGTGACGGAGCGTTTCTTCTCGGCACTGTCGCCAACGGACAGCAAGCTTGCGGCCGCTGGCTCATGGGCAAACGAACAGTTTGCGGGTTATTTTGAGAGCCTGCCCAGCGACTTTGAGCGCGCCGAACGCCTGGTCGCCGTGGGCGGCACCGTCACCACGCTCGTGGCGCTCGTTCATAAGCTGGAACCGTACGATTCGAGCTTTGTGCACCTGCGCGAGCTTTCGCTGGATCAGGTTTCGGCCGCTATCGAGCGCATGTCTGTGTTGGATGCGGACGGCATCGCCGCTCTACCGGGTGTACAGCCCAAACGCGCGGGCGTGATCTTGGCGGGCGCCGTGGTGATCCGCGAGCTCATGCGAGCCGGCGGCTACAAGACGCTCACTGTAAGCGAGAACAGCCTACTCGCCGGCATGGCCGCCACCATCAACGAGGTTCTCGACGGTGCGACCCCCACCATCGCCTGGGTCCCCAGCCTGAGCGCTCTTTAACCGTCTTCCTCTGAGTTGCGGTGAAATAGTTCCTAAATAAGCTGGTAAACGGTATAAACAGGATCTATTCCACCGCAGCTTAGAGCCCCACCGGCGTCCAAAAGAAACGAGCCCGCATCCCTTGGGGACACGGGCTCGAAAGCTCCATATGGTAGGGGCGGTGGGACGTCCGCGTATTTGCTGCGCAAATTCGCACCGGCTTCGGCCGCCTGCCGGCGCCCTCGTCGGCTCGCTGCGGACGCTGCGCGTCCGCCTGGTGCTCGCCCCCTCGCGGGTTCGAGTCCCACCGGCGTCCAAAAGAAACGAGCCCGCATCCCAACGGGACACGGGCTCGTAAGCAATCACATGGTAGGGGCGGTGGGACTCGAACCCACAATCCTTGCGGCGAGAGATTTTAAGTCTCCTGCGTATGCCAATTCCGCCACGCCCCCGTGAAACTAGAAGTCTAGCACAAGCCGTTCGCTACGCGTTGACAGCCATCGAGTGCCGGCCCGACTTTTCCAAGTACTCGGCAAACTTGGCCTCGTCGCCCTTGTTCTTGTACTGCAGGGCCAACAGGTACTCCAAGCGGCAACTCTTAACCTTATCGTCGCCGGCCTCCTCGAGCATGCGCTCCAGCTCGGGAATGTCGTTGTGGCGCTTGAGGATCATCGTGTCGTACATCAGCTGGCACTCGTGCGCGACTGCCTCGGCCTGACCGCCCTCAAAGCCCTTGATCTCGTGCAGCAACTCCTTGGACTTTTTGCGGTCCTCCTGGCCAACGTAGTAGTTAAAGGCCTTAATGACCAGGTCGACGCGCTGCATCTTGGGCAGGTTGAGTCCCAGCAGCAGGTCGAACATCTCGCTGGCGCGCTCGTGGTCCTCGCGCAGCAGATAGGAGTTCAGGCGCAGGTAGTCGCGGTTGTAGCGCGGGTACAGCATGCTGGTGAGTTTGCCGTCGAGCAAACGATCGAACTCGTCCCACTGCTTGGCGGCCATGAGCTGCTGCAGGCGCTTAAACGTGGTGCGTTTTTTGACGCTAAAGAACACCGACACGGCGATGCAGATGATAACGACGGCGGTCCAGAGTGTGCGGGAATCGGGCATATTAGGGTCCTTAGTCGCTCATAAAGCGAGCGGTATGACAACACGTACTGGATGTATTATACGCAGCGCGCAAGCAAACTGGCATAAAAGCTCATCGAGGCCGAGTGACATCGCTCGCTGCGGTACACTTACCTAAAGTAAACCATGAAGGGAGACATTACCTATGAAGAAGATCGTTTTGGCTTGCGGTGCTGGCGCTGCTACTTCCACGCTCGTTGCCCAGAAGGTCGCCACCCTGCTCGACGCCAACGGTTATGCCGGCAAGTATGAGATCGTGCAGTGCGCCATCTCCGAGGCCAAGGATTACTGCGACGAGGGCGCTGACCTGCTGATCGCCACCACCGTTGCCCCCGAGGGCCTCACCTGCCCGTACGTGAGCGGCGTGCCCTTTATGACCGGCATGAACCGCGTCGCTGCCGAGAAGGCCGTTCTCGACGTCATGGCTCAGTAGGCGCTGACTGCATGAGTGAGCAGAACGCCAACCCGGTAGAGCTCTTTGGCATGCGCGTCGCTCACGTGGGCATCAACGCCACCGACCCGGCCGATGCCCTGGAGATCGCGGAGCTGTTCTCGACGATGATGGGCCTGCCCGTTATCGAGACCCCGGTTTCGTACTTTAACGATTCGCTGGTCGAGGTCATGAAGCAGAACGGTCGTGGCGCCAAGGGCCACATCGGCTTTGCCGTCAACGACATCGATGCGGCCGAGAAGTGGTTTGCCGAGCGCGGGCTCGAGGTCAACGAGGAGTCGCGCGCGCTGCTGCCCGACGGTAGCACCAAGCTCGTGTACTTTAAGCGCGAGTTCGCCGGCTTTGCCGTGCACCTGTGCCGCGAGTAGCGTACAAGCTGCTTTAGTTAGCAAAAAATGGGGTAAGGCGCGTGGCCTTGCCCCATTTTTAATACCGAGAGGGTGACTGACGGGCTGCCGTAAATCGAAGGTGAATGGCTTTCCGCGAAGTGAACGAGTGAAATCGAACCCCTAGAGCATCGACGCTTTGGAGACGCCGTTTCCTGCGGTTTTGTCAGGTTTTTCTTGCGGTTTTGGCGCCAAAAAGTGCGGATGCTTCGGGGGTCCAAAATAGGTCGTTCACTTCGCGGAAAAGCATTCACCTTCGATTCGTGAGAGGCGCCCCTACCGCGGCAGGCGAATCGAAAAGCGGCTGCCGACCCCTTCGACCGAGGTCACACCGATGACGCCGCCGTGGCTGTCGACGATCCACTTGGCGATAGCGAGCCCCAGGCCCGAACCCTGTGCGCCGGCATCGCGCGCGTTGTCAGCGCGGTAGAACCGTTCAAACGCGTGAGCTGCGGATTCCTGGTTCATGCCGATACCCTCGTCCTCAATACTTATGTCGATCGTGCCCATGCCCGCATCGGGTGTTATGCCAAATGTGACGGTCGTTCCCGCACTCGAGTACTTGGCGGCGTTTTGCACGATCACGCGCAGAGCCTGCTTCACGAGCGCGACATCGACGGATGCGTCGCAGCGCGGGTCACTGGCAAACGCAGTATCAAAAGCCAGTCGATACGCGTGCGCGGCATCAATCATCTGCGATTCTTCGCATACCTCGCCGACCAGTGCAGCCAGGTTGGTATTCACGCGCCGCAGCACGGTGCGGCCGGCATCTCCGCGTGCCAAAAACAGCAGTTGTTCCACGAGCTCCTGCATATGCTCGCTTTCGGCCTTGAGCGAGGCGATGGACTCTGCCAGCACGTCTGGGTCGTCTTTGCCCCAGCGGTCGAGCATGTTTACGTAGCCCTGAATCACCGCGATGGGCGTGCGCAGTTCGTGACTCGCGTCGTTGACAAAGCGCATCTGCTGCAGCTTGGCCTCTTGCATCTGGCGCAGCAGGCGGTTGAGCGCGACCTCGATGCTCGCCAGGTCGGCGTCGCCGGTGGTGACGCTCGGCGAGTCGACGCTTGCGCGCTCGATGGCCTGCTCCAGCGTTTCCATCTTGCCGCCGGAGAGCTGCATACGGCCGAGCTCGTCCACGCGTAAGGCCAGGTCGTTGAGTGGTGCCATGGTACGGCGCACGCGGCGGGCGCCGCCGAGCATGTTGAGCACGCTGATGACCTGCCAACCCACAACGACAAGGTAGAGAGGCCATAGCGCGACGAGGTCCTGCGCGAGCGGGAAGGTCTTGCTGGTGTGCGCAAGCTCGACGGTATAGGCGAGCGTTGCCAGGTCCCAGCCGCGCGCGGGCGTCAGCGACATGCCGTGAACGGTGGCGCCGGGAATCCAGCCTGCGGTAAACGCGCCTTCGGGCAGCGTTTGGTTGTAGCCATAGACGAGGATCGCCGCCGCAATCACCACCAGTAGCAGGTCGAGCCAGACATAGCTCAACAGGCGGCGCCACATATAGCTCCAGTTGATGGCGCGGGCGATGGAGGTGACGCGCTTGGCCTCGGCGTTACGCACGGCAGACATAGCCCACCCCGCGCACGGTCTGGATGATGCGGGCACCGCCGGGCTCCTCGATTTTGGCACGCAGGTGCGCGATGTGTACGTCGACGTTGTTGGTGTCGCCCACGTATTCGTAGCCCAGCGCTTCGTGCGCGATGCGCTCGCGCGTGAGCACAGTCTCGGCATGCGCCATAAGCAGGGCGAGGACGTCGAACTCGCGGGCCGTGAGTGCGATGGGCGAGCCGCCGACCGTGACTTCGCGGCGGTCGAGATCGAGCGCGACCGAGCCCACGGCGAGCGTGGCGGGGGAGGGAGAGGCAGAAGCCTGGGTCGAGTCGCTGACCGGGGGTATCGCAGCGGCGCTCCCGGTCGCGCCGCCCGCCATGCCCGTCCCGGCACCGACGCCGCCAATGCCCGAAGCCGCCCGCACGGCCTCCGAGCGCTTCAGCGCCACGCGGATCCGTGCGAACAGCTCCTCAATCGCAAACGGCTTGGTCAGGTAATCGTCAGCACCGGCGTCGAGCCCGGCCACCTTGTCCATCACGGCATCGCGCGCGGTGACCATAATCACCGGCACATCCTTGTGCTTGCGGACGCGTCGCAGCACCTCCATGCCGTTGAGTTGCGGCAACAGTACATCGAGCAGAATCAGATCGTAGTCGCGCTCCATCGCCAGGTCAACGGCGGTGCGGCCATCGGCGGCGTGCTCCACTTGGTAGCCCTCGTGCTCCAGCTCGAGCGTCACAAAGCGGGCGATTTTCTCCTCGTCCTCTACGATAAGGATCCGTGCCATGCGTGCCCCCATCTGCGATTACTTGTCGTCGTTCAGATTTTGCTTGATGCCGTCCGCGGCGTCGGCGGCGTGATCCATCAGGTTGTTGATGCTGCCGGGCACGTCGCCGTCGCTGTCGATGCGGTAGCGCATGCCAAAGAACAGGCCAAGCAGCATCAGCCAAATCGTGGCGCCCCAGGCAAACAGTGCGACGATGGGAATCAGGATGGGAATGTTGAGGATGATGGCGTCGCGGCGCGTGGCGATAAACTTGGTGTCCAGGCTCAGGCGGAAGAGCTTTTTGAGGTATTCCCACACGCTGTCCATCTTTTTGGAGAAGTCGGTCTTTTCGCTCGACTTCTCGTAGGCGGCCTGCGCGGCGACCATCTCGGCCGAGGGCTCATCGACCGGCGCGGACTCGGTGGCGGCGTGCGCCGACGTGGTCTGGGTCTTGCCCTGCGACTCGAGCCAAATGATGACATCCAGAACGTTGCCGTCGGCGGCGTCGAGCGCTGCCTTGGCATCGGTGTAGCTCACGTTGCACTTGGTGCGGATGGTTTCAACTTTTTCGAGGTCGTCCATGACCTGTCCTTTCGTTCGATGGGCGCGACGCCAGGCGATCTGCCCGGGCGCGAGCGTTGCGTTCGGCGGCCTGCGTTGCGCGGCGCCGCCCCGCCCTTGGTCGAACTCTATAGTGCAGGTTATAGATTAAGTGATTCTTGAGCCAAGATTAATGGTGGATGAGTTTTTGGGTGGCGGTGGGGGTGGGCAGCCTTTGAGGCAAGCGCAGGCCGAGCGGCTAAAGCCCAGGGGTAAATTTGTGTCCGCACGGCGAGATATACTTATTACAAACGTTGAGGGCGTGACGGGACAAAGATGCCTGGAGCCCGTGAAATCAGAGGCTCCGCGGCGGCGCACGGGTGCAAACAGGCGAGGCTTCGACGCAAACAGGGGGTCATAAGTGCATATCTACGCTATGAGTGACATTCACGGATGCTTGGACGCCTTTAAAGCGTCGCTTTCCACCATCGACCTCGAGGCCGAGGACTCCAAGCTGGTCCTGTTGGGTGATTACTGCGACCGAGGTCCCGATTCGCTCGAGGTCTTCGAACTCGTTATGGACTTGCAAAAACGTTACGGCGATCGCGTCGTGGCGCTGCGTGGCAACCACGAGGAGATGCTCCTTGAGTACATTGATGAGGTAAACGATTTTAATTTTACGCAGGCATGGATACTTGCCGACAGCAATCTGGCAACGGCCAAGAGTTTCCTAGATGCCGAGGCATTCAAGCACGTTAAGCACCTGCTGAGGCTCAGGAAGTTCGAGGAGGCCTACGGCTTTACGGTTGAGCGCATAAAAGCCGAGCGCGCGGACGTCATCGCATGGGTTCGCAAACTCCCTTACTTTTACGAGAGCCCCTTTGGCCAGGTCTTTGTGCACGCCGGCGTTGACGAGGAAGCCGGCGAGTACTGGAAGTTCGGCACGCCCGACGTGTCATTTGTCACGATGCCGCCCGATTACGTGGGACATAAGTTCTATCTGGATGTTATCGCCGGGCATATCAACACCGAGGCGGTCTCGGGCATTGCGGGCTACCGCGGTATCTGGCATGACGGGGCCAGCCATTACTACATCGACGGGAACGTCATGAAGAACGGCGAGGTCGCCATGCTGGACTACGACTCAGAGACAGGGAAGTACAGCGGGCCAGGGCTGGAGTAGGTTGGAGGGCGATTATTTGCCTTTCTAGTAACGCAATGATCTATTAAGCCATTCATTCATTCTTCCAGAAGAATAATCTTCGATCCGCTTTCCTTCCTTTGTATTTAAGCGAAGTTCGGGTTTGATAGAGATGCCGCAGTATTCGGGTTTGACAGAGATAACGCAACGAAACTGCAGCTCTGCTGCATTCAAGTCTATCTTGTCCAATTGTTTAATATACCGATAAAGGCAATGATATTCGTGCTGTTCGCTGCCTAAAACGTGGGCGACATCGAGGTAGGCGAGCAGGGAGATGAGTACGTGCCACTGCTGGTCTAAAACTTGTTTACCATTCTCGTCTTCGGTAAAGGGGTCAAAGGCGTCGAGTTCAGCAACCGCATCTTTGTCAAAGTAAAAGTGGTAATGTCGCTGATCGTCGGTGCGGCACTTAAGCACAAGGTAGAAAACAGCATCGTCTGCTGATACCTTTTTGCGGTTGTCTTTGCACCATTCATCCCATCTGTCTTCTTTAAGGGCAGATTCCATTTCTTTAAGCTTATTTTCATTAAGTTCATTTAGCTCACGTACGGTCTTGCCCAGCTTATAGGCTGGGTCACTATGAGGACTGTTTTCAGAAATATTTTTGCAAGGATCATTGCACCATTCAATAAAGTCCTTGACGTCTATTGGATTGGTATAAAACTCTCCGGTGGAAGACGCGTTTTTGCATATAGTGCCGACGCGGTCGAAAAAATCCCTGATATCGTTCAAATCGGCGAGCTTGTCTTCGTCCATATCCAGATTCCTTTCTCATCAGGAAACATGTCTCATTATAGGTGCGTTCGCGGTCGCGGTGACAGGCGGACGTGGGCGCCAGCGTGATTCCAGAGAAGGAAAATGACGGGGCTTCGGAACAGCCAAGAATCAAGGTCTAATACTTTTCCGAGAAGTGAACGAGTGAAATCGGACCCCTGAAGCATCGACACTTTAAAGGCGTCGTTTCCTGCGGTTTTGGCGTTAGAATCCTGCGATTTTGCCACTGGAAAATGCGGATGCTCCAGGGGTTCAAAAACAGCCGTTCACTTCGCGGAAAAGTATTAGACCTCGATAGTGGGAGATGGGGCACCGATGACAAACCGGCGGCAGAAATGGGTCGAGCAGACAGTTTTCAGACGACTGAGACATGGCGGGCGGTCGATCACCTATACTGGTTGGGCTCAACTGGAGAGGTGATAACTAGTTATGAAATCAATCAATGTTGCAGCAGCGATTATTCAGAAGGACGGGAAAATCCTGAGCTGCCAGCGCGGCTATGGCGAGTTTAAAGACGGCTGGGAATTTCCGGGCGGCAAGCTCGAGCCGGGCGAGACCGGCGAGCAGGCAATTGTGCGCGAGATTCAAGAAGAGCTCGAGGTCACGATCGGTAACCTCGACTATCTTTGCACGGTCGAGCATGATTACGCGACGTTTCACCTGTCGATGCAGTGCTATCTAGCTACCATTCTTTCGGGGGAGTTCAAAGAGCACGCTCACGAGGATATGAAATGGCTTGATACCAATAACCTGTGGGATGTCGATTGGCTTCCGGCAGACGTTAAAGTCGTTAGGGAGCTCGAAAAGAAACTCGGGCTTAAGTAAGAAAGGGGCGGGCGTCACATGGCGGCCCGCTCCTATTTGTTACTCGGCTTCGCTCAAATCGCTGAGCATAAACTCGTAAATGTCTTGCCTCACGGGTGCATTGAGCTCATATTCGATTTCGACGGCGTTGTCGCCGCTCTTAGTTTTAATAGCTTCGAACTCGCCGGTCGGATGCATTTCGCCTAAGAAATAGAACTCCTTACCGCCCTTATCGTCCTTGTTCTTTCGCATAAACAAATACGTCTTCAGGCCGTTTCCCGGCCATGCCTGCAGTCGCATAATCTCGGGGGAGTTGAGCGTGCGGTTGCCCTTCGAGATTGCGATGAGCTTGCTCGGCGAAACAAAGCGGTCTTCATACTGAATTGACTCACTAATGTCGGGAGCCTTGTCATAGTTAATAAACACGGGGAATGTATTGGTCTTCTCATCGTAGAAGTATCCGCCAAGGTTTTGGCCGTTGATGTTCTTTTGCCAGTTCATCAGACGGCAAACCTCCTCGTACGTGTACTTGGCGTTGAGAACGAAATTTGTGTTTTCGTACGTCTCGGCATAGTCGAGTCGGTTGCGCTCAATACCAAAATCCAGCACCTCGAGAATCTGACGTTTGAACTCTGCGTTGCGCAGGGCGGTCGCGAACGCTTCGGTCAGACGAGGTCCGGTTCCATCGTCAATAAGCAGGGAAACGAAATCCTTAGGAGTGGCAAAGTCGCCCTTAAGGACTGCGATTGCCGACCTAACGGCGCTGTCCTTAAGCTGTGCGCGGTAGTTCCTAAGCGCAGCCTCGCGCATATGCCAGTAGCCCTCGTGTCCGGCTTCGACGAGCGTTTGAAGCAAATAGAGGTCTTCGAATCGCTTGCCCGCGGCAAGTTTTTGAGAAATAAATTTGAGAATCTTGGTCTGATCAGAGGTAAATTGAACCGTATAGTCCGGCTCGTATTTGGAAAGAAATGCGTGGTAGGACCCCAGGCGACTATTCTTGAAGATGAGCAGCGGATCGATGGAGCCGTTGCGATCAAATTCGAGCAGCGAGGGAATCTTGCCGAGTTTTTGGCGCAAGTCGAGATATTCGTTTTTCAAAAATCTGACGGAGGTGAAATCGCCGCCGTCGATGGCCTTGTAAATGCGTGCCTCGGAAATACGATCGAAGCTCACGGTCGAGCATCCGGGGATCGCCGAATCGCCCTCTTGGACAAGACGGCGCAGGCGGTCTTTGTTATACGTCTTGTCACCCGAAAGCGCGATGGGCACCAAGAAGTTGCTCTGGTAGTTGCCAATAAAGTCGAGCACCAGTGCGTATTCCTTGCCATCATTCAGGCGCAAACCTCGTCCGAGCTGTTGAATAAAGATGATTGCGGAGTCGGTGCGTCGAAGCATGATGATCTGATTGAGCGAGGGGATGTCGACGCCTTCGTTCATGATATCGACCGAGAAAATGTACTCGAGCTCGCCGGCTTCAAGTCGGCTGATCGCGGCATCGCGGACCTCATCGGAATCTTGACCGCTAATTGCAGCCGTTCGATATCCGAGAGCGTTGAATTTGCGCGACAGTTCTTCGGCCTCGGCGTTTCGATTGCAGAAAATTAAGCCCCTGCGGTTGCTTTTGGTGACGCTATACTCTTCGATTTTCTCGGTGATGTGACGCACGCGCTCATCGGACGTCAAGCGCCCGAACAGGGCGGTATCTTCGATTGTCTCATCGTCAATCTCCAGATCGTGAATGCCAAAATAATGGAAGGGGGCTAGCATCTCCTCGGCCAAAGCGTCCTGCAGCGTGATCTGGAACGCGATGACGTGATTGAAAAGGGCAAAGACGTCATAGCCGTCGGTGCGATTGGGTGTAGCGGTCATGCCCAGATAAAACCGAGGCGTAAAGTGCGACATGATGGATTGGTAACCCTGGGATCCCGTGCGGTGGGCCTCGTCGATGACGATGTAGTCGAACTCATCGGGACGGAAATCGCTCAAATGTTTGGCGACCGAAGAGCACATGGCAAACACGCAGGTAGCATTGCTTGTATTCTTGCCAGTTTGATAGGTGTCGAACGTATAGGTACTACCTAAGAGCCGTTCGTAGCTTGCGCGGGAGGCGTCGATAATGCGCCGGCGGTGCGCAAGAAAGAGGACGCGCCGGGGTTTAGTTGCGAGCACGTCGAACGCTGAAAGGAAGGTCTTGCCGGTGCCGGTTGCCGAGACCAGCAGGGCGCGGGTCTCGCCCTTGCGGTGAATTACACCGAGCGCCTCAAGGGCGCGCTGCTGCATTTTATTGGGCTTGATTTCTTCGAGGCCATTCTGCGCCGGCGTTTCAGCAGATCTGAATGTCGGTTTCGATTTGGGCTTTGGCGGACGTGCCGATCGATATGCGGCATAGTTCTCAATCCAGTCTTGAGTAAGCAAAACGGTTGAGGTGTCGTTCCACAACGAACCAAACTCGCCCCTCAGTTCGCCAAGTAGGCGGCTGTTCTCGACAGTCTGGTACAGCACGTTCCATTCTTTATTACAGGTGAGGGCGGTCTGCGTCATGTTCGAGCTGCCGACGATGACCGTGCTGGTTTCTCCCTTATCAAAAATGTATCCCTTGGCATGCAAATTACCCTGGAATACGCGAACTTCTATGTTGTCGTATTCCAGCAGCTTGCGAAAGGCATCGGGTGAGTTGAAGTTGAGATAGGTGGACGTGAGCAGCCTGCCCTTAATGCCACGCTGCTTGAGTTCCTGGAACGCCTCGACCAGGATTTGAAGGCCGCCGTCTGCAACAAACGCTACGCAAAAGTCAAAAGAGCCGCAGGTTGAGAGCTGCTCCTTGATAACGGATAGTAGTGTTCCGCCTGTCGCCTTTGAGTTGGCGATGAGCTTGGGTGAATCGTTCTCGCGTGCAAGCGAGTCGAATTCAATATCAATCTGTCGCTGCGTAGTCATCCTGGGCAAACCTTTCGAAAGACTATGTTGGCGCCAGGATAACAGATCGATCGTTCGTGTTTTGGGCGTATGTGATTTTTAGACTATCGGCCACTCAAGTTTTGTGGCTGCGGCCTTGGCGCCGTGTCTTGCTGGGCTTCTCTCTATCTATGTGTATGTGTTTTTGTCTTATAGGCTGCTGGGAGAAGTCCTGCCCCCAAGATTCCGCGCATGCCATGGCTCCGTGTCGGCCATGTGGCAAGCCGCTTGTCATGGCCTCGCCGGAATCCGACCGCAAATGGCCACGGACGGATATGCAAGTTCTTGTCGCATTGTGAGAAAAACTTGCAAAACTCGCAAGTTCTTGTCATGCTGTGAGAAAAACTTGCAGATTGGGGCGGGAGATGGATAAACGGATGGTTCCTAGAAATCGATATCTCGAAAAGTTGATCGCCTTTCGTGATGCGGATGTCATCAAGGTCGTAACGGGTATGCGCCGCTGTGGCAAATCGACGCTTCTGGACATGATGCGGAAACATCTGGAGGATAACGGCGTTCCATCCGAGTGTCTTTTGACCTTTAAGATGGAGTCATTTGAGCTGGAGGGCGTGCGTGATTGGCGAGAGCTTTACCGCCACGTGGACGGCCTGATGCCTGCGGGCAAGAGGTGCTATCTCTTCTTCGATGAGCTTCAGGACGTTGTCGGATGGGAGAAGGCGATTAACGCGCTTCGTATCGACCGGGACTGCGATATATACGTTACGGGTTCGAACGCTTTTCTCCTCTCGTCAGAGATTGCGACCTTAATCTCGGGCAGGTATGTCGAGATTCGGATGCATCCGCTCACTTTTTCGGAATATGTCGACTTTCTTGACCCGACTGACGTCACGAATAGGCTCGCTGTTTTTGGTCGGGAGGATATTGTTGCACTCGACGATCTTCTTGACCGCTATCTGACGTTTGGAGGCCTGCCGTTTCTCGCTGCTTCAAAGCTGCCGGAGCAGGAAATGAAGGACTATATCTGGAGCACGTACCAAACAATCGTCGGGCGCGACATTTTGGCTCGCGAGGCGCGTCGGGGTAGACGGTCGGTGACGAGTAGGGGCGTGCTCGACCGCGTTACATCCTACTTAGCTGATAACATTTCAAACCCGACATCAATTAATAAGATCGTTGGAGCGCTGGCGGAGAACGGGGCGAAATCCTCGCATGGTGTCGTGGACACTTGTGTGTCCGCCCTTGAGGAGACCTATATCTTTTCGCACGCGCGCCGATTTGATATTAAGGGTCGGGATATTTTGAAGACCGGCGGCAAGTTCTACATTGAGGATCTGGGACTTCGAGCCTTCTTGGATGGGTATCGCGGCAGCGACAGCGGACGTGTTCTCGAAAATGCCGTTTACAATCGCCTTGTCTATGACGGATACCAGGTCTTCACGGGCCATCTTCGAGATGCTGAAATCGACTTTGTTGCGATCGGCGACGGCTCGGATCGTAAGTTTATTCAGGTCACGGAGTCGATTGACGAGGAGGCGACGCGCAAGCGTGAATTGCGTCCATTTGAGCTCAGGTCGCTCGAGAAGATCACCGGCGGTTACGAAAAGATCATCATCGTTCGCCGGGGAAGCCATCCGACCGACATTGACGGCATCAAAATCGTTTCTGCAGTCGATTTCTTAATGGGTAGGCTTGGGGCTTAGGGCGTTTGGAGCGCGTCTGTTTCCTATGCCTAGCGACATTTCCGCAGCTCGTGACGTCGCCGGCTCCTTCCTTTCCGTCAAGTGGCACTAACTCAGCTGATCCGTTGGGGACGGAGGAAAGCGGATCATTTTCGGTGCGCCGCAGGTGATACGAATCCTGCGGCGCGCTGTTTTTTTGCGCGGGGGCTTTCAGCTGTGTCCGCACGACATGTGACACTTACCTTGCCGCCCTGCTCTGCCGCGGCGGCATGCATCTGAACAGCGACCCTCTAAGGAGTTCGATATCGATGAGTGACAACACCAAGCATCTCGCAAAGAAGTGCGTCAAGGACGCGGGGCCGTGCCTCGCGTTGTGCCTTGCCGGCGCAGCGGTCGCGCTGTTGACTGTTCTGGGGCCGTTTGACGTGCTCCGAAGCGCCAGCTCTCTGCGTGTTTGCATGGCTCTCGCTGGTGCCATGATGACCGGCGGCGTGCTCGATCTGATTTTTTGGGTGTTTGACCCGTTTGGATGGAAGAACGAGGAGTAAGCCCTAAGGGATGGAAGGGCTGGAACGGCTAGCTTAGTGATCGTGCAAAATGTGGGCTAGCGACTTGCAGGGAAGTGGTGATCCGATGACGGTCTATGTGACGGGCGATATTCACGGCGGCCTTGACATGCAAAAGCTGCGCGACTGGGACCTTGGGGATAGTCTGACGGGCGACGACTATCTGATTATCGCGGGCGACTTTGGCTTTCCGTGGGATTTCTCTGCCGAGGAATGTGCCGACATCGCTTGGCTGGAGTCGCGCCCCTATACCGTGCTTTTTGTCGACGGTAACCACGAGCGTTTCGACCATTGGGCGGAGCGACCCATGGAGCTGTGGCACGGTGGGCTGACGCAGCGCCTGTCGGACACTTCTCCCATACGGCGCCTGGCGCGTGGCGAGATTTTTGAGCTCGACGGCTCAACGATTTTTACCATGGGCGGCGCCACGAGCGTGGATAAGGAATACCGCATTCCGTATTCCAGCTGGTGGCCGCAGGAGCTGCCGGACGAGCGCAACTTTGAGGAGGCGCGGACAAAGCTCGACAGCGTGGGCTGGAAGGTCGACTACGTGATCACCCACACCTGCTCCACGCGCATGCTTTCGCCCACGCTCTATCCGGCACCCGGCTGGAATTGCCCCGCCATTGATCGGCTTACGGCATTTTTCGATGAGCTGGAAGAACGCTTGGACTTCAAGCGCTGGTACTACGGCCATTTTCATCGCGACGCCAACCCGGCCGAGCGCCATACCGTGCTCTACGACTGTATCGTTCGCCTGGGCGACGAACTCCAGCCCTGGGATGTTGCGTAGCGGCAAGGCGTTTGGCTACTCGGCCGTTACGGTGATGTTCTCCCGGTGTGCGCGGATGACGTCCCAGCTAAAGTGCTCGACCAGTTGCTCGGCAGAGCGCGGTGTGGTGTCCGGTGCGATGCCTGTTTGACCGGCGAGCCAGCCCAGCAATGCCTCGGGTGTGCCAAAGCGGGCGCGGAGCTCGCCCAGGTCCAGATCGCGATCGCGCTTGGAAAGGCGGCGGCCGTCCGGCGACATGAGCAGCGGAATGTGCGCGTAGTGCGGCGTGGGAAGTCCCAACAGATGCTGCAGGTAGACTTGGCGCGGCGTGGAGCCCAGCAGGTCGCATCCGCGCACGACCTCGGTGACGCCCATGGCAGCGTCGTCGACCACCACGGCTAGCTGATAGGCAAAAACGCCGTCGCTGCGGCGCACCAAAAAATCGCCGCACTCGGTGGCGAGCGCCTCGCATTGGGCTCCGTACGTGCGGTCCACGAATTCGATCACGTCGCCAGCGAGGTCGTCGATGTCGGGCACGCGCAGGCGCGTGGCCGGGGCGCGCAGGGCACTGCGGCGGGCGACCTCTTCGGCCGAAAGGCCTCGGCAGGCGCCGCGGTAGATGGGCGTGCCGTCGCTGGCGTGCGGCGCGCTCGCGGCGTGGAGCTCGGCGCGTGTACAAAAGCAGGGGTAGGTGAGGCCGGCGTCTTGCAGCTGGCGCAAGGCGCTCTCGTACAGATCCAGGCGATCGTGCTGGTAGTAGGGGCCTTCGTCCCACTCAAGCCCTAGCCAGGCCAGATCGTCAATCAATTGAGCGGCAAGTTCCGGGCGCTTGCAGCGATCGTCCAGGTCCTCGATGCGCAACACGATGCTGCCGCCCTGGCTGCGGACCGAAAGCCACGAGCACAGGCAGCTGAACACGTTGCCCAGGTGCATGCGGCCCGAGGGCGACGGGGCAAAGCGACCCACGACAGGTGCGGGAGAGGGAGTAGTCGTTGGCGCGTCCGCGGCGGGCGTTGCTATGTTGCGTACGTTGATATCCATGCGGACGAGTATAGCGCGGGGCGCGATGGGGAGGCGTCATTGTGGTCCGCAAGTTGTCGAGGCCCCGCATTGCGTATGGTGGGCCGCAGGCTCGGTGCTTTGATTCCTGTCTATCAACTTGGCACCTTAGACAACAGAAACCCCGGCAGCTCTTCGCAACTGCCGGGGTTTCCGCGGAAAAGGGGGACATGATCCTCGAGCGGACGGCAAAGGGGCAAACCGTTTTCGCTCAACTGCTTTATGCCCCTCGACTGGTGGCTCAATCAGCGCATGCCGCGCCCACACAAAGCCGCTACACCTGTGACGGAGCTGTGAAGTGGTATCTATTGTTGGCGCGGGATTCGGCCAAAGAGCGTCCTAAACGACAAATTTGTTGCTGTCCGTCGGTTCAGCCCAATGATCCGTTTTCCTCCGTCCCCAATAGGTCATTTTCCAAGTGTCGGGGTGCGGGCGTGACTTTCATCCCGTTTGGCACTCCGGTCGCCTAGATGTTCGTCATGTGTGCCCGCAAACGTGGGACAATGGCGCTGTTGGTTTTACAGACAAAGGATGTGCCTATGAACGCCCCCGTTGCCAATACTTGTCGGCAGCGCTGCCTGTTTGCGCGATTTGCTTCCATTTGCGCGCTCGTCGCGTGCGCGCTGCTGCTGTTGCCCGCCGTTGCACGTGCCGACGGGTATTCCATGACCCAAACCTATATCAGTGCCACGGTCGAGGCCGATGGATCGCTGACTGTTGTCGAGGGACGCCAGTTTGATTTCGATGACGACATCAACGGCGTGTTTTGGGAGATCAATACGGGCTCCAACCAGCAGGGTGGCTCGGCGGGCGTCGACGTGCTGAGTGTCGAGGAAGAGGACACCGCGTTTAACAAAGTGGATAGCGCGAACAAGGGTGACTCTGGCGTCTACACGGTCGAGCAGACTGGTGACGGCGTAAAGATCAAGGTGTTCAGCCCTCACGAGAGCGGCGACAGCGCGATCTATTACGTGAGCTACACCATGACCGGTGCGGTTATGAACTGGGCCGATACCGCCGAGCTCTATTGGAAATTCGTGGGCGACGGCTGGTCCGCGGACTCCGATGACGTCGAGATGGAAGTGCGCTTCGCAAATGCCGCTGCCGGGACGGCGGCCGTCAAGGGCGATAACTTCCGCGCATGGGGCCACGGCCCGCTGACGGGCGACGTGTCGCTCGATGTGGACGAACCCATGGTCACCTATACCATTCCCTGTGTGCATCAGGGCGAATTCGCCGAGGCGCGCATCGCCTTCCCCAGCGACTGGGTGCCGCAGCTTGCCACCTCGGGCGAAGAGCGCATGTCAGCGATCCTGGGCGAAGAGAAGGAATGGGCCGATGAGGCTAACGCCCGCCGTGCTCACGCTCGCATGATTGCCAATGTACTTGCCGTGCTAAGTGTTGTCGCGGCGGTGGCCTTTACCGGCACAGTCGTTGTGCTCAAGCTGCGCCGCCGCAAGCCAAAGCCGCTTTTCCAGGACGAGTATTTCCGCGATGTGCCTTCGGCCGACCATCCCGCCGTGCTTTCGGCCCTCATGAGCTGGAACGAGGTGCCCGATCAGGCATATATCGCCACGCTCATGAAGCTCACTGACGACCGTGTGATCAAGCTGGAGCAGGCGACCGTGACCAAGGCCAAGAAAGGTCTGTTGGGGCGTGAAAAAGAAGAGCAGACGTATCGCGTGACGGTGAGTGATGCGGGCTGGAAGTCGGCCAAGGGCATTGACCGCATGGTGCTCAAGGTCTTCTTTGCCGGTGCTAAGCCCGACGAGAACGGCGATCGCTCGCGCACGTTCGACGAGCTGCAGCACTACGTCAAGCAGCACGCTACGCCCGTGGGCGACAAGCTCGAGGACTATCAGAACACCGTTAAGGGCAAGCTGGCCGATAGCGAGTACGTTGCCTCGGACGGCATTGTCGCAATGGTGTTTTGCCTGGTTCTTGGTATTCTGATCGCCTGTGTTCCCGCGGGATCCATCTTCTTTACCGACGGCGCACACGCGAACATTGTCGCCGCGGTTATCTCGGTGCCGATTGTGCTGGTGGGTATTGGCGTGGGCCTTACGTTCCGCCGCTTTACGCCGGAGGGCGCCGAGGTGGCGGCTCGCTGCAAGGCGCTTAAGCATTGGCTTGAGGACTTCACGCGCCTAAAGGAAGCCGTTCCGGGCGATCTGGTCCTGTGGAATAAACTTCTGGTGATGGGTGCGGCGCTGGGCGTTTCGAAGGAAGTTCTGCGTCAGCTTGCCGAGGCTGTTCCTCCCGAGGTGCGCGAGGCCGACGGTTTCTACGACAATTACCCCTGCTACTGGTGGTACTACCATCACTACGGAAACCAGTCCCCGCTCGATTCGTTCGATGATGTGTATCACGAGAGCATCCGTGAGCTGGCTTCGAGTTCCGATAGCTCGAGCGGCGGCGGTGGTGGCGGCTTCTCGGGCGGCGGAGGCGGCGGCGTCGGCGGAGGCGGCGGCGGAACGTTCTAACGGTCCTAAATTATGGGATGGGCTTTTCTCGACAGCCGTCGGGGAAAGCCCATCCCATTTTTATGCGTTACCTACGAGGACTGTCCCCAACGACTAGTCACTGGGGACAGTCCTAAATGACTAGGTATGGCTGCTGGGCCTAGGCTGTTAGGTCGAGTTCGTAGAGGAAGCTTTCGCGCGGCATGTCGTGGCGGCGCTCTTCGCGGTTGGCGCGGTGCGTGGCCGTGCGCTTAAAGCCGTGCAGCTCGTAGAACTTCCACGAGCAGTCGGAGTCGGTGTACAGGTGCGCCCTCGTCGCTCCAAGCGAGGACAGGTGCGAGACCGCGGCATCGAGCAACACCGAGCCTACGCCCAGGCCATGGACGTCGCGATCTACGGCAAGCAGCGTGACCTCGTTGTCGTGCGGCAACGGGCTGCTCTCGAGCAGGCGGTTGTTGGTTCGGATGGTTGCGCGCACAAACGAGAGATACTCGGCGCAGGCATCGGGCTCCAGCTCGCGCATTTGCGATAGCAGCGCGCGTTCGGTATCCATCCAATGTTCCTTGACGGTGGCGCCGGAGCTCTGTCCCGCACGCGCGAGCGCAATGCCGCGCGCCTGACCATCGATTACGGCAACCTGCGAAAACGTCGACGACGAAAGGCAATAGGCGAGGTCGCACGCGGCCTCAAGGCGGTTGTACTCATCGTTATCCGAATTGTTATGCCAAAGCTGTTGCAGAATCAGCGCGATGGCGTCGAAGTCTTCGGTATCAAACGGTCGGTAGAGAACCCGCGAGACCATGGTGCCTCTTTCTTTTGCGGATGCATATCGAGCACAGTTCTACCACGCTATTGGCATCTAATTATGGTGCCCCTGTGTTCCATGAACTCACCGTGCCCGGTGCCGTGCCCGTCCCCTCCGCTCGCAAACTTTTTCTGCACATGCGCCCGTTGCGGGGTGCAACGTCGCGCTCGATGCGCTACATTGAATCAGTATTTTCAATGCCGCTGCGCGAGCGCTGCAGATCGACGTATCACCGACTCACAGAGCACGGCGGCGTACCAGACAGGAGGACTGCATGGGATCTGATGTGAAGATCGCACGTGCGTTGATTTCGGTTACCGATAAGACGGGCGTCGTCGATTTCGCACGGACGCTGGTCGATGACTTTGGCGTCGAGATCATCTCTACGGGCGGCACGGCTCGTGCCATCGAGGACGCGGGCGTTCCCGTAACCCCCATCGAGGAGTTCACGGGCTATCCCGAGATGATGGACGGCCGCGTTAAGACCCTGCATCCCAAGGTTCACGGCGCGCTGTTGGCCCGCCGCGATTCCGAGCAGCACATGCAGGAGGCCGCTCAGCACGGCATTAAGCTGATCGATCTGGTCGTCGTCAACCTGTACGAGTTCGAGAAGACCGTCGCCAACCCCGAGGTCACCTTCGCGGATGCCATCGAGCACATCGACATCGGCGGTCCCTCCATGCTGCGCTCTGCCGCCAAGAACGCCACGAGCGTTACCGTCATCTCCGACCCGGCCGACTATGATGCCGTCCTGGCCGAGATGCACGAGACCGGTGGCTGCACCACGCTTTCTACCCGTCGTCGCCTGCAGGTGAAGGTCTACCAGACCACCGCCGCCTACGACACGGCCATCTCCCGTTGGCTTGCCGCCCAGGCAAGCGACGTGGCGGACACTTCTGCCAAGCTCGAGATCTCGCTGGAGAAGGTCGACGACCTGCGCTATGGCGAGAACCCGCAACAGAAGGCTACGGTCTATCGCTTTGCCGAGGGCTGCGAGAATACCGCGAGCTCGCAGTTCCCGCTCGTGGGCTCCGAGCAGATCCAGGGCAAGCCGCTCAGCTACAACAACTATCTGGATGCCGACGCTGCTTGGAACCTGGTCCGCGAGTTCGACGAGCCGGCCTGCGTGATCCTCAAGCATCAGAACCCCTGCGGCTCCGCCGTGGCCGAAGACATCACGGCCGCCTACGACCGCGCCTTCGCCTGCGATCCCAAGAGCGCCTTTGGCGGCATCATCGCCTGCAACCGCGAGGTTCCCTATGAGCTGGTTGAGCACTTTGCCGATCAGAACAAGCAGTTCGTCGAGGTTATCATCGCTCCGAGCTACACTGCCGAGGCGCTCGAGCGCATGGCCAAGCGCCCCAACCTGCGCGTGCTGGCTACCGGCGGCGTGGACCACGGCGCCCAGGTGGAGCTGCGCTCCGTCGACGGCGGCATGCTGGTGCAGGAAGTCGACCATGTGACCGAGGACCCCGCGACCTTTACGTTCCCCACCGACCGCAAGCCCACCGACGCCGAGATGGCCGAGCTCGAGTTTGCCTGGAAGGTCTGCAAGGGCGTTAAGTCCAACGCCATCCTGGTCTCCAAGGGCAAGGCCGGCATTGGCATGGGCCCGGGTCAGCCCAACCGCGTTGACTCTGCACTGCTTGCCTGCGAGCGCGCCGAGGACTTCTGCGAGCGCGAGGGCGTGGAGAAGGGCGGCTTTGCCTGCGCAAGCGACGCATTCTTCCCGTTCCGCGACAACGTCGACGTGCTTGCCGCGCACGGCGTGACCTGCATCATTCAGCCCGGCGGCTCCAAGCGCGACGACGAGAGCATTCAGGCCTGCAACGAGCATGGTATTGCGATGGTCTTCACGGGGGCCAGGCATTTTAGGCACTAGAGGCTTTCCCAAGCACCCGACCTTGCCCCTCAAACCGTCGCTTGCGTACATTTAGTACGCGGCGCTCCTCTTTCGGGGCAATCTCGGGCACTTGGAAAACCCTTAATGGGATGTTGCTCTATCCCATTAAGCTGATCGGTCGCCTGACCATATCGTCAAAATAATCTCCGCAAAAGGCGGCTGCTCCGTTTGGAGGGCCGTCTTTTTGGTATAAGAGGACGGAATGACTAACACGAAAGGTATGACCATGCCCCAGATTGATGATGCCGAGCTGTTTGGCAATGCCGAGGATCAGCGTGCGTACGAGGACTTTTGCGCCAATCAGGAGGCGGTCGAGAAGTTTACGCTCGACAAGCCCGCGCTTGTCTGCCGTTGGCGCATGTCCAACAAAAAGGTGCCCATGCTCAACCGCCACATTCGCGCACTGTCCGAGCGCCTGGTGCAGGGCGAGCCGCTTACCCATAACATGCTCAGCTGGGCCAAACAGCACGTTGAGTGGTCGCTTGCCGAGGGCGATTACACTGCGCGCGACGGCGTGCTCATGCTGGTGATCGACGTCAACGGCAACGCCGCCATGACGGTGGGCGAGTACGAGCCGCTCGTCGATACGTCGGCCAAGGCACTGCGCGCCCGCTCCGCCGAGGCCCGCTCCGAGGCCGACGAGACCGGCGTGGCGCCCGAGGTGCTCGCCGCCGTCAACAACGGCGAGCTTGCCTTTGTGGCGCCGGCGGACGAGTACCTGTGCGGCACGGCGACGCTCATCGAGCAGCTGGCCCAGACCAAGGACATCCCGGTCACGCGCGTAGACATTCCCGCGCAGCTTAAGGGCGCGCTGTTCCTGGTGAGCGACGAGCACGGCGTGGTCCCCGCAACCGAGACGGACGCCGCCGAGGCCGACGCCGCCACGGTCGCCTTCTTCGCCGAAGGCTACGAAAAGCTCCGCGCCCGCCGCTCCTAACCTCAAGGTGGGGTGGGCTTACTGAAGCGAGCGAGCGCGTTCGATGGCGTAGGCGAGCGACAGCTGCTCCATCTCCGGGGCGCATTTGTAGCTCAGTCCGGTGAGAGCCGTCACCTTATCGAGGCGATATCGAATCGTGTTCGGGTGCTGGCCAGTCTGCTTGGCGGTTTGCTCGATACGTCGGTCGTTCTCGATGAATGCGGCGAGCGTGGATTCCAGCTCACTGCCATGCTCGCTGTCGTGCTCGCGTATCGGCGAGAGGATCGCCTCCGAGAACGATCGCATCTCCGGGGTTTCCGCAAAAGGCATCACGGTTCTCAGGATGCCGAGCTGCGCATAGCGCACAGGACCTTCGGCTCGTTGACAAGATAGGCGCTGTGCGTAAATCGCCTGCGAGATCGCCTGCGCCACCGCCTCGTCTCCAAACAGAACATCGCTGATGCCGAGCCCTACCGCTCCGCCATCGATACCGCTAGCCTCGATGAGCTCCGTGAGCGCCTGCACGATTCGCTCCACATCGAGCGTCTGCTCCGAGTCGCTTGTCGCTACGAATAGCAGACCTCCGTCATAGGGTGCCAGCATGTTGTGGCATCCGGCGAGGGTCGATTTTGCACAGAGACGTTCGATTTGCAAAAACGTACGCGGGTCGAGGGGCTCTGCAAACGATGCGAACAGGGCGACCGCTTCGTCCAGAAATGACGGGTTGAGGCCTCGGATGCGTCGGCAGATGGACTCGGGCGATACATCTGTCCTCAGGGCATCGATCTCGCGCTGTGCGAAGTCGATGGACGCGAGCTGCTCGATATGCCGTTTGACCTCATAGATGACGCTGTCAAAGAACAGTGAGTCGTCGGTCGTGAGAAAGACCGGGTAGTGCCGCGCGTTGGCGTAGCGGATGGCCTGGTCGGGAATCGGGATGTGCAGGACGTTTTTGATGATAAGACCGCTCGTTCCCTTGGCGACGAGGTATTTCACGGCTTCAGTGATGAGGTATGGGTCGTCCTTCGCATAGAGGAAGGTGCTGAGGACGATCTCGTCTGGGCTGAAGTTGACGCGCTGGTACTTGTTCTTGAGGCCGGGCATGAGTTCATAATCGAGGATCCCGACGCCGGAGACGGCACGCGAGACGCCATCGCTGCCGGCGATTAGACGGACCGACCCCTCATATTCCCGTGAGAAGTCCGAGATGGTGTATAGCATCAACATCACCTTGTAAATCAATATAATAAGTACAGGTATAAATAGGATAATCGCACATCCGTATGCCGTTGATGCGCGAAATAGTTCAAATACCAGCTGATAGAGTGAAAAATCAGATCGAAAAACGTTGTAGATTTCAACAAGAAATGATCCTTGGCGGCATCGTTACTAAACCGTACAGTGAAGCAACGTAAAGCTTTCGCTGAGAGGAGCGATGATGGGGCAGATGGTGGTGCTTTCGGCCGAGGAAGTTTCCAAGGTGCTGACGATTGAGGATGCAATTGCTGCCGTGGAGGAGGCATATCGCCAGAAGGCAACGGGCAAGGGTGTTGCGTGGCCGATGGTATATGAGCAGTTCGAGCCCGGTATGGCCGATATGGATATCCGCTCGGGCGAGTTGGCGGGAAGCGGCCTCTTCGGTCTCAAGCTCACTGCTTGGTTCTCTCAGAATCCCAAAAAGGGGCTGCCCGAGATCTTTGGCACCACGCTGCTGTGCGACAACGCGACGGGCGAGCCGCTGGCGCTGCTTAATGCCTCCGCCGTCACTGGACTTCGCACCGGTGCCGCCGCTGCGCTCGGTGCCAAGTGGCTGGCTCGGGCGGATGCGTCCAAACTGCTTGTTGCGGGCGCAGGCCATATGAGCACCTATATGGTGGCGGGCGTGCTCGCCGCCTGTCCCAAAGTGAGCGAGGTCAAGGTGTGGGAGCCGGTTTCCGATGCCGCGCCCGAGGCCCGCGTCGAGCGCATGCGAGACGAGGTCGCCCATATCTTGGGCGCCTGTGAGCATGCTCGCGAGGCATCTACCTATTCCATCGAGGCGACGGCCGACGGCCAAGGCGCCGCGGCAGAGGCCGACATCATCGTGACGATCACGCCGGCGACCAAGCCCATCATCCCCGATGCATGGGTGCGTCCCGGTACGCATATCTCCTGCGTCGGTGCCGACATGCCCGGCAAGCAGGAGCTCGCCTCGGCGCTTGTCGCCCGTGCCGCTGTTTACGTCGACGACCGCGAGCAATCGGTCGCGTCCGGTGAGCTGGAGATTCCGGTTGCCGAGGGTGCCATCACGCCCGAGGACATCAAAGCGGAGCTCGGCGAAGTCATCGCCGGCACGGCTACGGGGCGTTCGGATGACGAGCAGGTGACGGTGTTCGATACGTCGGGCATCGCCGTTCAGGACCTTTCGGCATCGAAAATCGCCTACGACCGCGCCGTCGAGGCGGGGCTGGGCACCGTGGTGGAACTGTAAGAAAGCCAAGGAAGGGGAACGACAATGCAGATCAAGGATTTCGCCGTCGAGCAGTGGATGAACGAGTGGGAGACCAAGTGCACCCACAACGTTGCGGAGACGTGCGTCTACTCCCTCACGCTCGACCAGTTGTTCGAGCTTACGAACACCGACAAGAAGGCGTGGCTCGACAGTCTGTGCTCGCGCCGATTCACCTACGGAGACATCGAGGGGCAGCCCGGCTTCCTCGAGGGGGTCGCGCGTCTCTATAAGACGGTCGAGCCCGGGCATATCGTGCCCACGCACGGCGCGACCGGTGCCAACTCCCTGGTTATTTCCACGCTCGTCGAACCGGGCGATCATGTAGTCTCCGTCAAGCCCACCTACCAGCAGCTTTACTCGATTCCCGAGATGTGCGGTGCGAAGGTCGATATCCTTCAGCTCGATCGCAAGAACGGCTACCACGTCGACGTCGACGCGCTCGATGCCCTGGTGACCGACGATACCAAGCTCATCTGCATCAATAACCCGGACAACCCCACGGGCGCCCTGCTCGACACCGATACGCTCAAGGCGATTGTCGAGGTCGCGCGCAAACACGACGCGTGGGTGCTCTGCGACGAGGTCTACCGTCTGCTTACTCAGACGGATGAGTACTCCGAGTCCGTGATCGACCTGTACGACAAGGCCATCGTCACCGCATCCATGTCCAAGGTCTGGTCGTTCGCCGGCCTGCGTCTGGGCTGGGCGGTCACCAAGAGTCCGGAGCTCCGTCGCGCGCTGCTCTCGCATCGCGACTACAACCTGATTTCCGCCGGCATATTCAGCGAGTCGGTGGCGGAGCTGATTCTGGGCAACGCTTCCGTGATCCTTGAGCGCAGCCGTCGCATCGTCCGTCAGAACCTTGCTGTTCTGGAGAAGTGGGTCGAGAGCGAGCCGCACCTGTCGTTCGTCAAGCCCGAGGCGGGTACCACTGCGCTCGTGTATTATGACTACGACATCGACTCCAGGACGTTCTGCATCGACATGATTAAGAAGTCCGGCGCGCTCGTCACCCCGGGCGATTGCTTCGAGGAGCCCAAGAGCATGCGCATCGGCTATGCATACTCCGATAACACCGACGATCTGCAGAAGGGCCTGGATGCCATCTCTGCATACATGCGTACGCTCGAGTAGAGGCTCGAGGTCGAAGTGATGGGGCCGATCGGTTTAGGACCGAGGGCCCCTATTTTCTCTCAAGGCTACCGAACACTTTTGTCATATTAGGTGCCCACGGGGTCGCATCGCTGCGATGCCGTGGGCATAATGGTGTGGAACGTGCAAGTTACGCGAAATGGGAGGACACATGGCGCTGATCTATGTCGTTGAGGACGACGAGCCCATTCGTCGTGAGCTTGTCGACATCCTTGCCCGCGCCGGGTTTGAAATCGAGGCCTGCGAATCGTTTGAGCATGTCTCGCGCGATATTCTCGCCGCCGCGCCCGACCTGGTGCTGCTCGACCTCACGCTCCCTGTCAAAGACGGCCAGCACATCTGTCATGAGGTCCGTCGCGAATCCGAGGTTCCCATCATCGTTCTCACGTCGCGCACGACCGAGATCGACGAGGTCATGGCCATGACGCTCGGCGCGGACGACTTTGTTCCCAAGCCCTACAGCGCCCGTGTGCTTGTGGCGCGCATCAACGCACTGCTGCGTCGCACCGCGGCGTCAGGCGAGCGCAGCACACTTGTCCACAAGGGGCTGGAGCTCGATCTCGCCCGCTCAATGGTCACCAACACGCAAACCGGCACTAGCACCGAGCTCACCAAAAACGAGCTGCGTATCCTCTCGCTGCTTCTGAGCCGCGCGGGCAAGATCGTTTCGCGCTCGGCCATCATGCAGGACCTGTGGGACTCCGACGCCTTCGTGGACGACAATACGCTCACCGTCAACATCAACCGCCTGCGCACCACGCTCGAAAAAATCGGCATCAAGGGGTATTTGACCACGCATCGCGGCCAAGGCTATTCGGTCTAGGGGCCGGCTATGTCGTTTGGCAAGTTCTTTAAAGATGCGCTGCTTCCCGTCGCCGTGTGGACGTGCGGTGTGCTGCTGAGCTGCTTTGTGCTGACGGTTGCCGGTGCACCCGTCTCTATCGTGGTCGTGGCGGTCGGCGTGTCCTTTATCTTCGGCATGCTCGGCATCGTGATCGAGTATGCGCGTCGCCGTCGTTTTCTGCGCCAGCTGGAGCGTGCGGCAGAGGAGCTCGAGAGTCCCGCATGGGTGCAGGAGATGGTGCAATGCCCGACCTATGCCGAGGGCGAGCTCGAGTACGAGGTCTTGCGCCGGGTGGGCAAAGCTGCCTGCGACGAGGTTGCCGAAGGCCGGCGTCAGACCGATGACTATCGCGACTATATCGAGAGCTGGGTCCACGAGGCCAAGCTGCCCCTGGCGGCGGCCCACCTGATTTTGGAAAACCTGGACGGCAGCGAAGACGACCTGTCGCGTGTGGATGACCTGGGTCGCGAGCTGGCTCGCGTGGAGCGCTATATCGACCAGGCGCTGTACTACGCGCGCTCGGAAGTCGTGGAGCGCGACTACCTGATTCGCCGCTGGGATCTCAAGACCTTGGTGACGGGTGCCATTAAGGCCAACGCGCGCGAGCTCATCGCGGCACATGTGGCGCCGGAGTGCGAGAACCTCGACTTTGAGGTATTTACCGACGAGAAGTGGCTCGAGTTTATTCTGGGCCAGCTCATTCAGAACAGCATTAAATATGCGCGTGAGGACGGCGCAAAGATCGTGTTTTCGGGCGCGTTGCTGGACGAGGGCCTGGCAAGCGAGCGCATCGAGCTCACCGTCGCGGACAACGGCTGCGGCGTGAGCGCGGCCGACCTGCCGCGCGTGTTCGAGAAGGGCTTTACCGGCGACAACGGTCGCACCACCAAGCGCGCAACGGGCATCGGCCTCTACCTGGTGGCGCGCCTGTGCTCCAAGATGGGCATCGACGTCACCGCAGCATCCGACTCCGGCAAAAGCTTCGTCGTCACGTTTGCCTTCTCAACCAACAAGTTTCAATACTTTGAGTAGTTAGCCCGTATGGCGGTGCGGACGGCTATGTTCCCGAACGTGAACTTAGCCAAGGCAATTGGCGCTATGTTCCCGAACGTGAACACAGCTATGAGGCTCAAATGAATCTCCCACAACAAAAACGTGCCGCCCCAAAC
>CABUSR010000014.1 GCA_902494245.1 uncultured Collinsella sp. | reverse complement strand
TCGCGGCCGTCGCCAAGAATTTGCGGCGAACCTCGACCGTCCAAGGCGTCTCGCGTGTCGACTCGCTGGAGATTCCCGAGGAGGTTCTGCGCGAGGCAATCGCCAACGCCGTAATCCATCGAGAATACGGGGATCGGTTCTGTGGACAATCGATTACCGTCGACGTCTTTGACGATCGTGTCGAGGTGACGAATCCTGGCGGCCTTTACGGGGGAAAGACTCGCGAGAACTTGTTTGACGGCAGCTCCCGATGCCGTAACGCGACGCTCGTGAAACTCATGTCGATTGTCCCTCTGCCGGATGGCGCAGGTTCGCCGGCTGAGGGCAATGGCTTGGGCATCCCGATGATGATCGATGCCATGCGCGCACATGGTCTGGCCGAGCCCCTGTTCTGCCCGGGGTTCGATCGGTTCAAGGTCGTACTTTACCGTTCAAAGATCGAGCCGGTCGATCATGGCGGGGGCTTAATTGTGACGGCACTCAAACACTACGGCGAGTTGGGGACGCGTGAGCTGGCAGAACGCACGGGGCTTACAATTTCCCAGGTTAGGTCGCGCGTCAACGCGCTCATTGCTCAAGGCGAGCTTGAGCCCACGGCGCCGTCGACAAGCCGCAACCGCAAATATCGACTGTCAGAGCGCGTGGAATAAATGCGTTAGTGGACGAGGCGACTCAATAATCGACCCTCGATTGGCGCCCACTAAGGTAAAGCGGTTGTTGCCCAGTCGACGGTGATGCTAAAGACTCGGCTTACGTCGGCATGGCCCCGAACCCGTCCATCAAGAACAGCCTAAGAACCAGTTTGATGACATATCCCGGTTTGACTTCTGCCGCGTCAAAGACGCTGCGCTCGGCGAGCTCGCTGCAGTATGCGTAGATATCGCGGATAAGGTCCGCGCCCGAAAGCGTAAACATGTAGCCTGCGTCCGAAAGTGCATTGGGCGCGGCGGGCAACTTGGCCATGTGGCAAAAGGTCAACAGGTCGGGTGCCATAGCGTCCTGGTAGCCAAGATGGCTGCCGTCTTCTTGTGCGGCGAGTTCCAGCTGGCGTACTCGATCCAGCGCCACTGCCAGCACAAAGCTCGGCGTAGGCGCATTGACGTCCTGAGTGGTCGCCACAAGCCTGCCCGCCGCCTGCGTGACAAGCCAAGCGACCTCGCGCTGGCAACGCACGGCCTTGCGCGTAACCGGCTTGATGGACGAAGAAGAAACGCTTCCCTTAGGCGGATTCGAAACAGCCACAAGAACCTCCCATGAACGACCCGGCCCAACAAGCCCGGATGAAACACGTGCTACATCAGTATACAGGGAAGTGGGGTAGCGGGGTACAAGCGCGCCAGCGGCAAACCGAGAGCATCAACGATGTGCCGATCGCGGAATGAGATCTCGTAATAATTGACTCTCGGCCATATTATTGAGGGGCATGACTCGCGTTCGTATGGTTGTAGGTGCTGGCGATGAACGACATTGACCTTGCTGTTCCGTTGATGGATGGACCAAGCTATGACCGCGCCTGCAGTCTCGTGCCTTCCGAATACGTTGAGGCATGGGAGTGGTTTCTGGGTGAGGAACAGCGCGGCGGCGTTTGGACCAGCCTTCCGCACCACACCAAGGAAGATAGCCCTCAGTATCAGTACCGTTTGAGAATTGGCTCGGACTTCTTTCCCGTAACGCGGGATTCAGGGATCTTCTGGCCGGGCCAGGATCGGGTGAAGCAAGATCCCAATAAGATCTTTGCGCTTTCGGTCCATAACTCTAAAAAGAGCTTCTACACCGATGTGCCTCCGCTCTATTTGGATGACGGTACGTGGGTCATTAAGTATTCGGTCCAAGCGCCAGGCGCCGTTGGTTCTCGAGGCCAGAATTACAACCGTAAAATGCTCAACTGCATGGAATGTGGCGTCCCAGTCGGAGTCATATTTGCAACCGAGGTGGGCTATAAGGTGCTCGGCCTTGCGTTTGTTGAGCGGTTCGAGCCCGAAAACGGATGGTTTGTTCTGCACGGTCCTGTTCATAAAGGCGGACCGGACCCTCGTTTTGCGCCCGACATGAGTTATCTGAAGCACATACCCGTCGATATTGAGTTTGCCGGACAGGGTGTGACCGACGACGAAAAGGTCCGCTATGCGTTAAGGCGCGAGCGATTGGGGCAGCAATGGTTCCGCAAGCAGCTCGTTGCCGCCTATGATGGCCGTTGCGCGGTGTCGGACTGCGGCGTCAGCGAAGCTCTGGAGGCTGCACATATCGAGAATTACTCGGGACCCAAATCGCAGGTTGCCAGCAACGGCATTCTGCTTCGACGCGATCTTCATTCCCTATTTGATGCTCACCTGATTTCGTTTGAGCCTGTTTGCGGCGAATATCGGCTGTGCGGATCGTACCTGCTGGATAAGACCGGCTACGCTTCCTTTGCGGGTGCGACGCTAAGGCAGCCGAATGAGCGTCAGTGGCGACCCAATACGGTGTTTCTTGAGGCCCATCGCATTGAGTTCGATCGCTCGGAAAAGAAGCGTGAAAAGGCGGGGCTTCTGCCGTATTAGCGTATTTGGCTTTGGCATTCTTTGACGATCGTGTTGTTTGATCGGATCGCGTGGCGATGCAATCTCGCGCACGCCCGCCGGTGCATGCTCTTCCTGTTTTGTATAGCGAGAGGGGAGCGTGTATGAGCTGGCGAGGCGATATTGCGATGGGGAAGTACGGAAAACTGCCGTGTGCCCTTATAGACAACAATATGTTTCCGAGCGTAGAGGTTGATTGCGGGTCGTTTGTCGTCACCTGCCCTTGCTGCGGCTCGCAAATACCGTGTCTCGACATTCGGTTCATCGATGCGCGCGACAGGTTCAGCGACGAAGTGAGAAAACAGACAGGCGTTCATATGCCGGTGTATCCGGAGAAATGCCCTGTTTGTGGCCTCGATATCGTGTATGACGCCGGCGACGAGGGATAGGTGATGCGGAGGAGTTGGCTGTGAAGGCTTCTCCGTCCCTACAAATAAACCCCCTCACCGAGTTGCCTGTGGAACTCGGCGTGATGGTCGCGTGCCCAGGTAAAGAGCGCTTGGTCAAAGTCGGTGCGCGTGGCCGGGATGCCAAAGACGCCGGCAACTTCGACGCGCAAAAACTCCAGTGCCGGCAGCTTGTTGATGGCAGTGAGGGCAAACGGGGACGAGGGCTCCTCGAACAGATAGTGGCTGCCTTGCAGCGCGTCGCAGCTGGTGCACGTGTTGCCGAGCGACGGGGCTTTGGAGGCTCGCGCGCCTACGGGCTTGTAGCCGCAGCGCTTATGAAGGTAGTCGCGGATCTCGCCCGGCACGCAGCCAAGAGCGGGCACGATGGCGAGTGCGTTGGCGTTGGCCGTGTCGATGGCAATGTGCCCGGATTCGTTGGGCGCGTGCGCGATGGCGACGCTCTCGTCGTTATCGGTTCGATAGGGAATGCCGAAGGCCGCGACCGAGGTCTCTTTGTGACACTTCCAGCACTCGCGCTTGCCCAGTACTAGATATATATACGGCGCTGAGGGGTCGGATCGGTCAACACCGGGCAGCCACTCGGCAAAGGGCTCGGGGTTGACGCCGCTGGGTACATACCAGACCTTCTTGGTTCGGTCCCATTTGGCGCCCAGCGCCTTGGCTTCTTCTTTGTGCGAAAAGGGGACATCGAGCTCGGTGCGCATGGCGGCTCCTTGGTGCTGCAGGTGCAAGTGGCTCAAGGATACCGCAGGGCGCAGACATCGCGGCGTTTTGCTGAGAAGTTGCGGTGCGGACTGATTGGTTATGCCGATGGATAGATCGGCAAGTAGATGGTCGGCTTTTGGCCAGTTGGGCGGTTGGAACTGCCAGCTGATTTGGCGACATAAAACAAAACAGCCCAGAGGACATAGCCTCTGAGCTGCGAACATTTGGTGGGCGTTAGAAGATTTGAACTTCTGACCTCTTCCGTGTCAGGGAAGCGCTCTCCCCCTGAGCTAAACGCCCGATCAAGGGTGCGCAAGCGCGCAAGGGATAATATAACGGAGCCTGAACTCGGTGGCAAGAACATTTTTAAAAATCGCTTACATTGTGGAATTCGGGGGTTTCGTCATAGCCATTTCAAAAGAGCCTGCTGCCGCGATTTGGCTGTCGCATAATGCAAGGCCATTGCGGTATCGAGCTATGGAAAGACACCTGCGGAATTGTCCTACCGATAAGCGGACAAGCCTCCAGCTGGTGCCTTCGCCGTGGTAAGGTAAGCCCAATTGCTTCCAGGCTGTTTCGGGGGAGTGGAATGAGCAAAGAGTGTGTCGAGCAGGTCGAAGGCGCAGGGGCTTCGGTGCCGATGACCGATATATCGAACATTGATGTGCCCGAGGGCACCGACGAGCTCAGCCGCAACACCCGTCGCGCATGGCGCGACCGCCTGAACAGCGCTTCGACGCGCAAGATGATCACGGGCGTCTTGGCTACGCTGGTGGGCGGTTCGTTTTGGGGCTTCTCGGGCACCAGCGCGAGCTTTCTGTTCGATACCTACCACGTCGACACCTTGTGGCTTATGAGCGTGCGTCAGATTCTCGCCGGTCTACTCTTTATGGCCGTGGTTGTTACGCGCGACCGCGAGCGCCTGATTAAGCTCTGGACCACACCCGCCGATCGCAAGCAGCTGCTGCTCTTTACCGCCTTTGGCCTGCTGTTCAACCAGTTTTGCTATCTTTCGGCCGTGCGCCTGACGAACGCCGGAACCGCGACGGTGCTCCAGTGCCTGCAGCTCGTTATCATCATGGGCTACACCTGCGTGATCGATCGCCGCATGCCGCGTACTCGCGAAGTCATCGGCATTGGCCTGGCTCTGGGTGGAACCTTTTTAATCGCCACCGGCGGCGACCCCACCAGCCTGAATATTTCGCCGCTTGGCCTGGCAGCAGGTCTTATGTGTGCGGTCAGCGCCGCGTGTATGGCGGTGATTCCCGCCAAGATCCTGCCCGAATACGGCAGCCCCATCGTCACGGGTTCGGCAATGCTCACGGCGGGCGTGGTCTCGTGCGTCTTCGTGCAGCCCTGGGCGCATATGCCGGCGCTCGACGCTGCCGGCGTCGAGGCGCTCGCGGTGTTCGTGGTTATCGGCTCGTTTTTTGCTTACATGCTCTATATGCAGGGCGTTAAGGACATCGGCTCGGTGCGTGCGAGCCTCATCGGAACTGTAGAGCCGGTTTCGGCGACCATCACCAGCGCCGTTATGCTGGGCACGGTGTTTTTGCCGACCGACCTTATCGGCTTTGCCATGATCATCGTGATGATGTTCCTCACGGTGTAGCTGGCGCTGCCGCCAAGGCAGAAAAGGTGTTGTGCCGCATTTTCGCCAATTGACGTCCGTGTCTGGAGTTTAGCTGTCGATGCTCAAAATGCCATAAACTAGTAACGTTATGGACTTTTTCATTGCGACTCAATTGCGAGGATTTCTTTATGGCTGGTAATCACTTTAAGGGCAGCGATAGCGGCCGTCCTGCAGTTCCGCCGCGTCCGAACGGGGCTGGTAAGGCCGGCACGCCGGGCGGCGCTGGGCAGGGCGGTTCCGGTAAGCGCGTGTCCCCGGGCGAGACGGCGATGTTTACCGCTCTGTACGAGCAGTCTCAAAAGGCAAAAAAGACCGGCCGTGCAAAAGGGAATGTCTTTGCGGGCGGTGCAACCTCCGCGTCGCAGCCGAGCGGGGCTCCTTCGGTGCCTGCGAACAACGCAGGTGCTGCCAACGCCGCGAATGCTGCCGGCAACGTTAATGCCGGCAAGGCCGCCAACAATACTCCTTCTGCCGGTGGCGCGGGGCTTACGGGTAACCTTGGCACGATTTACACCGGCGCCTCCGAGACTGGCACGTTCGCCCGCCTGGATGATAGCGGTGCCGAGTTTGCGGGCTCGGGTTCCAAGGAAGATTATTACGATTTTGGCTTGAACTACGGTAGCGACGCTTCGTCGAGTTCGACCTCTGACGGTCTGGTCCGTCATCGCCATCGCAAGGGCGAGCGCAAAAAGCGTCACACCGGCGCCATTATTGCCGCTGTAGTCGCGGTGCTTCTCGTTGCGCTTGGCGCAAGCGGCTTTATGCTGCTTAACTCGGCAAAGACCGTAAAGAGCGAAGCGAAGGAGGCTGTCGAGATCGTCGGTGGCCTTAAGGACAAGGTCACGTCGGGCGATTTTTCGACGCTGCCTGACGACGCGAAAAAGATCGATGAGCTCTGCGACAGCATGAAGGCGGAGACCTCGAGCCCGCTGTGGACGGCGGCTTCGTTTATCCCGGTGTATGGCAGCGATATCAATGCGGCCCGCACCATGATTGACGCCCTGTCCGATGTCTCGAGCAATGCGCTGGTTCCCATGGCCGACAACCTCTCGCAGGCTACGCCCGGCAAACTGTTCCAGGACGGCATGATTAACGTGTCCGCGCTGCAGGCGGTCGCCGATTCGCTTTCCAGCAGCTCGAAGGTGTTCAAGAGCGCCAACGAGAAGATCCAGGGCATTGGCGATACTCATATTTCTCAGGTGACCGAGCTGGTCGATAAGGCCAAGGACGGCTTTGCCACCCTCAACGGTGCGGTTGACGCGGCGGAGAAGGTCGCCCCCGTCCTTCCCCAGATGCTCGGCGCCAACGGCCAGACGCGCAACTACCTTATGTACGCCATGAACAACGTCGAGATTCGTGCTTGCGGCGGCTTTGGCGGTTCGCAGGGCCTGATTTCGGTCACTGACGGCCAGATGTCGATTGGCGAGTTTGTTCCCCGCATTGGACTCAGCGAGGATGAGGCAGTCGAGAGCGTCGACGAAGAGGATGAGGCGCTGTTCGGCAACCACAGTAACCTGTACAACTCGGGCAATACCTATTCGCCTGATTGGCCCCGCAACTCGCAGCGTGTCGCCGCGCTGTGGAAGTCCCAGTATGGACAGGACGTTGATGGCGTCATCGGTATCGACCCGGTGTTCCTGCAGTATCTGCTGGGCCTGGTCGGTAATGTCTCGCTGCCCGACGGAACGGTTGTCGACGGCACCAACGCCGCAAAGGTTCTCATGCACGATGTGTACTGGAACTATCCGGTCGAGGAGTCTGACGGCATCTTTGCATCCGTCGCCAGCGCTGCCTTCGACAAGATCCTTGGCGGTATCGGCGATGTCGATGTTACGAAGCTTGTCAGCGCCGTTGAGCGCGGTGCCGAAGAGGGCCGCCTGATCGCGTGGATGAGAAACGATGATGAGCAGAATGCCATCAAAGAGACGGGCATTGACGCTTCGCTGCCCGATCCGGATGACCCGAGTGCCGATCCTGTTGCCGGCGTTTACTTTAACAACCTGAGCTTCTCCAAGCTCGACTGGTACCTGAACGCCGATACGCAGATTGGCCAGGGCATCAAGAACGGTGACGGCACGTGCTCCTATCGCATCACCGTTACCCTGACGAACATCATGACGCAGGAGGAGGCTGGCAAGCTGCCCGACTACGTTGCGGCGAGCGCACCCGATGCCGCGCGTGACGACGAGCGTCTGAATGTCTCGTTGTTTGCCCCGACGGGCGGCAACATTACTGATCTGACCGTCGAGGGCACCCAGTTTGGTCTTGGCGCCGCTACGTGGCATGGAATCCCCTTCTATTCGGGCACCGTTGACCTGCATGCTGGCGAGACGACGACGATCACGTATACGCTGACCACGTCGGCCGAGGTGGGGGACAAGCCGCTTACGCTGCGTCAGACTCCTACATGCCAGGCGGCTCGCGACAGCGCGTCGGCGTAGGGTTTTTCTGGTAGCGCAGATAATCGAGTACCATTTTGGGGCGGACAGGCAATCTGTTCGCCCCTATTTTGTAAGGAGAGCGCATGAAGTACTTTGGCACCGACGGCTTTCGCGGTGAGGCCAACGTTGGGCTGACGGTAGAGCACGCTTATAAGATTGGCCGTTTTGTGGGCTGGTATTACGGCGCCAACCGCAGTGCTAAGGCGCGCGTTATCGTGGGCAAGGACACACGTCGCTCGAGTTATATGTTCGAGGCGGCGCTGGTGAGCGGCCTGGTCGCGAGCGGTGCGGACGCCTATATGCTGCACGTGATCCCCACGCCGGGCGTAGCGCACCAGACCGTGGAAGGCTGCTTCGATTGCGGCATCATGATCAGCGCGAGCCACAACCCGTTTTGCGATAACGGCATTAAGCTCGTCAACAGCGACGGCTTTAAGATGGACGAGGACGTACTGGAGCTCATCGAGGACTACATCGATGGCAAGAGCGAGGTGCCGCTGGCCACGGGCAACCACATTGGTGCCACGGTGGACTACATGCAGGGCCGCAACCGCTACATTGCTTCGCTCATTGCAAGTGCGAACTTTTCGCTGCAGGGCGTCAAGATCGGTATCGACTGCGCCAACGGCTCGGCTTCCTCGGTGGCCAAGCCGGTGTTCGACGCGCTGGGCGCCGACGTGCGCGTGATCAACGCCGCGCCCGATGGCTTTAACATCAACGTCGACTGCGGCTCCACGCATATGGAGCGTCTGCAGCGCCATGTGGTGGAGCAGGGCCTGGACGTGGGCTTTGCCTACGACGGCGATGCCGACCGCTGCCTGGCCGTGGATGAGCGCGGGCGCGTGGTCGACGGCGACCAGATCCTGTACGTGTGCGGCGTGTATCTGAACAAGCACGGGCGACTCTCGGGCGGTACCGTGGTGCCGACGATTGCCAGCAACTTTGGCCTGGTCAAGTCGCTGGAGCTTGCCGGTCTGAGCGCCGTGACCAGCGGCGTGGGCGACCGTCACGTGTATGCCAAGATGCGCGAGGGCGGCTACAGCCTGGGCGGCGAGCAGACGGGCCATACGATCTTTGGCGATATCGAGCGCACGGGCGACGGCATTATGACCTCGCTGCGCGTGATGGAAGTGATTCGTGCCGAGCGCGAGACGCTCTCGCAGCTCACGGCTCCGTGCAAGCTGCTGCCGCAGGCGCAGGTGGCCGTGCACGTGGCGGACAAGGACGCCGCGCTCGAGAATATGGGCGTGCAGAACGCCATCGCCGAGGCCGAGGCTGCGCTGGCAGGCGAGGGCCGCGTGCTCGTGCGCAAGAGCGGAACCGAGTCGGTTATCCGCGTGCTGGCCGAGGCGCCCGACCAAGCATCCGCCGATGCCGCCATGAAGCGCATCGCCAACGCGCTCGAGGCTTTATAGCTACGCGGTTTTACCAAACCGCGTAGCTGCTCGACGCTGCAAACGGCCCCAAGCGGCAATCTGACGTTCAATTTCAAGGGCGCGACCAGAAGGTCAGCGCCCTTTCATTTCACGTCACCTTGCTCGCTTGGGGCCGTTTTCGCTGACGTTGCCAAGACA
Organism: uncultured Collinsella sp.; assembly: GCA_902494245.1. Classification (GTDB taxonomy): domain Bacteria; phylum Actinomycetota; class Coriobacteriia; order Coriobacteriales; family Coriobacteriaceae; genus Collinsella. The sequence continues at coordinate 37,866 of CABUSR010000014.1, read as the reverse complement.
TTAGCGTCAACGAACTAGTCATTGGGTACCTAGTTATTGGGTGAAAAAAGGGGACGCTGCGGATTGGTTCCGCGGCGTCCCCTTTGCGTTGGCGTGTCGGTTATGCCTTACAGCTCGTAGAGCGTGGTGAACTTGTCCTGCAGGTAGCTGCAGTAGTAGTGGGCATCGAACGCCATGCCGCACGCGCCCTTGATGAGCTCCGGCGCGTCCTTGGCGCGGCCCCACTGCCAAATGTGCTCGCCCAGCCAGGCGCGGACGGGCGCCAAATCGCCGCTCGCACAGGCGCTGTTGAGGTCGACACCGTCGCGGCACATGGCCGGCACAAACATGGCATCGTAGGCGCTGCCCAGCGCATACGTGGGGAAGTAACCAAACGAGCCGCCGCTCCAGTGCGTATCCTGCAGGCAGCCGCGCGTGTCGTCGGGAACGGGAATGCCAAGGTACTCGTCCATAAAGCGGTTCCAAAGCGCGGGGATGTCCTTGGCCGTGGCCTCGCCGGCAAACAGCATGCGCTCAATCTGGTAGCGCACCATAATATGCAGCGGGTAGGTGAGCTCGTCGGCCTCGGTACGGATCAGCGACGGCTGCGCGATGTTCACGGCGCGGTAGAGCGTGTCTTCGTCCACGCTGCCGTAAACCTCGGGCGCGTGACGGCGCAGTACCTCGAGCAGCGGTCCCATAAAGGCGCGACTGCGACCCACGGTGTTCTCGAAAAAGCGGCTCTGGCTCTCGTGGATGCCCATGGAGGTGCCGCCCTCCAGACAGGTGCGCGCATAGGCGGGGTTCACGCCCAGCTCGTACATGGTGTGACCGGCCTCGTGGATGATGCTGTAGACGTTGGAGATGCAGTCGTCCTCATAGATGTGCGTGGCGATGCGCGCGTCACCCACGGCAAAGCCCTCGCTAAACGGGTGCTCGGTAAAGGCAAGCGTGGTGTCGTCCAGGTTCAGGCCGACAAGCTTCATAAGGTCGAAGCTCATGGCGCGCTGGGCGGCCTCGGGCACGCGGGCGTGCAAAAAGTCGGCATCGGGCTGCTGGCTGCGCTCGCCGATGGCGTGCACGAGCGGCACGACCGTCGCCTTGACCTCATCGCAAAACGCATCGAAGCTCTTGGCGGAAAGGCCGCGCTCGTACTGGTCGAGCCAAACATCGTAGGGGTCGCGCTTGGGGTCCATGAGCTCGGCCTGATGCTTAAGTTGGGCGACGATTCTATCCACATAGGGCTCAAAGCTTGCCCAGTCATTGGCCGTCTTGGCCTTGTGCCACACGGCATCGGCCTCGCAGGTGAGCCTGGTCCAGGCCTCGGCCTCCTCGGTGGGGATGACGCTTGCCTCGCGTTGGTCGCGACCGAGCACACGGATCTCGTCGAGCAGCTGCGGGTCGTCGATTTTGCCGCCGGCGACGGTCTCGCGCGCTAACGAGCGTACGAGCTCAACGGACTTCTCGCTGGTCAGCAGCTTGTGATGCTCGCCGGCAAGCGTGCCCATGGCGTCGGCACGGGCGGCAGCACCGTTGGCAGGAGCAATCGTCGCTCCATCGAACTCGGCAATCTTGAGCAGGTACTCGCGAGTCCACAGCTTGCCCTCGAGTTTGCGGAACTTTTTGACGGCTTTGTCGACTTTAGCAACCTTGACGCCCTTGGCAGCCTTTGCCACGGCGGCCTTGGCCTTCTTATCGAGTTTCTTTCCCATACCGTATCCTTAATCTCGCAGGCCGAGCGCCGCAGACGGGTGCACGGCCAGTTTGCACAGCTACCTGCCTTGTACCCAGCGCGAACAAAACGGAACGCGGCGATGCATACGTAGAATGTGTTATCCTATAGCCCAATGCGTTGACGGAGAGGGTTTTGCCCGCCGCGTCGCCGGCAAGAGAGGGAAGGTCATGGGCTGTAAGCCTTCCTGCGGTGGCAAGGGCCAAGCGTTCACTCCCGAGCAGCGACCTCAACGGGCGCGCGTCCAGTGCAGCAAAGCCTCAGTAGGGAAGCCGTGAGCCTCGCGACAAGAGGCACAGAGTGGGCGCGGCGGGCCAGACATCCGCCGGGTCAAACAAGGTGGTACCGCGGAATTCAACCGTCCTTGGGCAATGCACATGCCCGAGGACGGTTTTTTGTTACCGAACCGGGCCGCGCATCCGCAGCATCGGGCGGCGTCAGCCGCCCCGGAGCGCGGATACGCGAGAGACGAAAGGGAAGACATGAGTCTGATTGATGATCTGGTCAAACTCGAGGAAGAGGCCAAGGAGCTCGTTGCAGGCGCCGACGACGCCGCCAAGCTCGAGGCTGCACGCGTTGAGCTGCTCGGTCGCAAGGGCCGCATCACCGGCCTGATGCGCATGATGGGCAAGCTCGCCCCCGAGGATCGTCCCGTGATGGGCAAGCGCGCCAACGAGATGCGCCAGCTGATCGAGGGCATGCTCGACGAGCGCACCACCGAGATGAAGGCCGCCGCCCTCAAACACGCACTCGAGCACGATGCCGTCGACATCACGCTGCCGGGCATCCGTCCGCAGATCGGCCACCAGCACCTGATCAAGCAGATCATCGAGGAGGCCGAGGACATCTTCTGCGGCATCGGCTACACCGTCGAGTCCGGCCCCATGGTCGACACCTCCTACTACAACTTCACCGCGCTCAACGCCCCCATGGATCACCCGAGCCGTTCGGCCCGCGATACCTTCTACGTGGTCGACAACAACCCCGGCAGCGTCGCGCACCCCGAGGCTCATGCCCACGGCGAGTCCGACGTGCTGCTGCGCACCCAGACCTCGGGCGTGCAAATCCACACCATGGAGTCGCAAAAGCCGCCCATCTACATGATCTGCCCGGGCACCGTCTATCGTCCCGACACGGCCGACGCCTGCCACCTGCCGCAGTTCAACCAGATCGAAGGCCTGGTCGTCGACGAGGGCATCACCTTTGGCGATCTTAAGGGCACGCTCGACTACTTTGTTAAGTGCATGTTTGGCGAGGACCGCAAGACGCGTTATCGCCCGCATTTCTTCCCCTTCACCGAGCCTTCCTGCGAGGTGGACGTGAGCTGCCACGTGTGCGGCGGCAAGGGCTGCAACTTCTGCAAGCACAGCGGCTGGATCGAGATCCTGGGCTGCGGCATGGTCGACCCCAACGTCCTGATCAACTGCGGCATCGACCCCGAGAAGTACACCGGCTTTGCCTTTGGTATTGGCGCCGAGCGCGTCGCGGCACTGCGCTACGACCTGCCCGACCTGCGCACGCTCATGACAGGCGATATGCGCTTCCTGAACCAATTTTAGGCTGCGGCTTGCCCAAGCACGGCACCTCGGCGCTCATTCGTCGCTTGCGTACCAAAGTACGCGGCGCTCCTCTTTCGGGCCGATCTGCCGCACTTGGACAACCCTCGCTTTGTAAGGAATGTTCACAAAGTTGAAGTTTCCACCTGCATATCTTCGCAGGCTTTCAGTGTGAAAGGAGAGCTAGATGCGTGTTTCTTACGACTGGCTCAAGACCATGATCGATATTCCGGAGGATCCCAAGACCCTTTCGGACGAATATATCCGTACCGGCACCGAGGTCGAGGCGATCGACACCGTGGGCGAGTCCTTCGACCACGTGGTGACTGCCAAGGTGCTCACCAAGGCCCCGCACCCCGATAGCGACCACATGTATGTGTGCTCGGTCGACGTGGGTGACAAGAACCTCGACGCCGACGGCAACCCCGCTCCGTTGCAGATCGTCTGCGGCGCGCAGAACTTCGAGGCCGGCGACCACATCGTCACGGCAATGATCGGCGCCGTGCTTCCCGGCGACGTCAAGATCAAGAAGAGCAAGCTTCGCGGCGTCGTGTCCATGGGCATGAACTGCTCCGCGCGCGAGCTCGGTCTGGGCGGCGACCACTCCGGCATTATGATCCTGCCCGAGGATACGCCCTGCGGCATGCCGTTTGCCGAGTATGTGGGCTCGAGCGACACCGTGCTCGACTGCGAGATCACGCCCAACCGTCCCGATTGCCTGTCCATGATCGGCATGGCCCGCGAGACCGGCGCCATCTTCGACCGCGATTTCCACGTTGAGCTGCCCGCCATCAAGGCCGAGACCGGCCGCGCGACCGACGACGAGCTTTCCGTCGAGATTGCCGACGAGGGCCTGTGCGACCGCTACGTTGCCCGCATCGTGCGTAACGTCAAGGTCGGCCCGTCGCCAGACTGGGTGGTCAAGCGCCTCAACGCCCTGGGCGTGCGCCCGCACAACAACATCGTCGACATCACCAACTACGTGATGATGCTCACCGGTCAGCCGCTGCACGCCTTTGACCTGGACACCTTTGCCGAGCGCGATGGCCACCGTCGTGTGGTGGTTCGTGCCGCCCAGCAGGACGAGAAGTTCACGACGCTCGACGGCGAGGAGCGCGTGCTCGACGCCGGCATGGGCCTCATCACCGACGGCGAGCGCCCCGTGGCGTTGGCCGGCGTTATGGGTGGCATGGATTCCGAGATCGAGGACGATACCGTTGACGTGATGGTCGAGAGTGCCTGCTTCAACGCCGGCCGCACCTCGCACACCAGCCGCGACCTTTCGCTGATCTCCGACGCCTCCATTCGCTTTGAGCGCCAGGTTGACGAGACCGGCTGCGTGGATGTTGCCAACGTTACCTGCGCGCTGATTGAGGAGATCGCCGGCGGCGAGGTCGCTCCCGGCTATGTGGACGTGTTCCCCGCGCCCAAGACCATCGACAGCATCAAGCTGCGCCTGGCCCGCGTGCACGCCATCTGCGGTGCCGACATCGAGCCCGACTTTATCGAGCGCTCGCTCACCCGCCTGGGCTGCACCGTCGAGCGCGACGGCGAGGACTTTATGGTCACGCCGCCGAGCTTCCGTCCCGACCTGCCGCGTGAGATCGACCTGATCGAGGAGGTCCTGCGCCTATGGGGCATGGGCCGCGTCACGGCGACCATTCCGGCTGCCAAGAACCACATCGGCGGTCTGACCCGCGAGCAGAAGCTCACTCGTAAGGTCGGCGAGATCCTGCGCGCCTGCGGCCTCAACGAGACCACGACCTTTGGCTTTGCCGCCCCGGGCGACCTGGAGAAGATCGGCATGTCCACCGAGGGCCGCGGTTGCCCCGTGGTGCTCATGAACCCGTTGGTCGCCGAGCAGACCGAGATGCGTCGCTCGCTGCTTCCGGGCTTGCTGCAGTCCGTGGCCTACAACGAGGCCCACGGTACGCCCAACGTGCATCTGTACGAGGTCGGCAGCCTGTTCCACGGTCGCGAGAACGCCAGTCTGCCCAAGGAGACCAAGTCCGTGGCGGGCGTGCTTTCGGGCCAGTGGAGCGAGCAGTCTTGGAACATGAAGTACCGTAAGCTGCGTTTCTTCTTTGGCAAGGGCATCGTTGAGGAGCTGCTTGCCCAGCTGCGCATCGAGAAGGTTCGCTTCCGTCCCGTCGAGGGCGAGAGCTATGCCTTCCTGCAACCGGGTCGTGCTGCCGAGGTGCTCTCGGGCGGTACCGTGCTGGGCTGGGTTGGCGAGATCCACCCCGAGGCACGCGAGGCTATGGGCATTGACGAGGTCGTCGTTGCCTTTGAGCTCGACCTGGACAAGCTGATCAAGGGCGCCCGCAACCAGGAGAACTACCGTGAGTTCTCGCAGTACCCGGCCGTTGAGCACGACCTTGCTATCGTGGTCGACAACACTGTGACCTGCGAGGATCTTGAGCGTCGTATTACGAGCGCCGGCGGCAAACTGCTCGAGGGCGTGCGCCTGTTCGATGTCTACCGCGATCCGGTCCGTATCGGCAAGGGCAAGAAGTCCATGGCCTTTGCGCTTACGTATCGCTCCGACGACCACACGCTTACCAGCGAAGAGGTCGAAAAGGCGCACCAGAAGATTGTTACCAAGGTGTGCAAGGGCGTAAACGGCGAGGTCCGCGGCTAGGTCCTGCGCTGGGGTATGGGTCAGCGGTGGCTGCTGCCGAGTCCTACGTGACTGCTATGCCCGGTATAAGGCACCGTTGAGCCTGCATATATGACACGCGCATTACATAACGGCGTGCTGCTTTGTCGGCAGTGCGCCGTTTTGCTATGATAGCCCGCGTCGTGTTACGAATCTGACATTACGTAACACTGGAAAGGTGATTCAAACGGCGTTGCAATTCCGTGCGCCGATAACCGGGAGGCGTGCATGCACATTCCAGATAATTATCTGTCCCCGCAGACCGATGCCGTCATGGCAGTGGCGATGGTGCCTGTTTGGGTTCACTGCATCAAGAAAGTGCGCGCCACGCTCGATCGCGAGCACATGGCTTTCCTGGGCATCTGCGCCGCGTTCTCCTTCCTGCTTATGATGTTCAATGTGCCGCTGCCCGGCGGCACCACAGGTCACGCCGTCGGCGGCGCGCTCATTGCGCTGCTGCTAGGCCCCGAGGCCGCGGCTATCGCTGTCTCGGTTGCGCTGGCGCTGCAGGCGCTGCTGTTTGGCGACGGCGGTGTTCTGTCGTTTGGCGCCAACTGCTTTAACATGGCCTTTGTGTTGCCGTTTGTCGCTGCTATCGTGTTCCGTGCGCTCAACAGCCGTCTGCACGACAAGAGCTGGGGCACCTCGATTTCTGCCATCGTGAGCGGTTGGGTCGGCCTGTGCCTGGCGGCCCTGTGCGCGGCAATCGAGTTTGGTATTCAGCCGATGCTCTTTACCAACGCTTCGGGCGCGCCGCTGTACTGCCCCTTCCCGCTGTCCGTGGCTATTCCGGCCATGTTGATCCCGCATATGTTGGTTGCCGGCGTGATCGAGGGCGTGGCGACGGCCGCCATCTACGGTTTCATTAAGAAGACGGCGCCGAGCATTATCGTCGGGCCCGAGGCCGTCGATGGCCAGCTTGCTGCCGAGGGCGCTGCTGCCAAGAAGACCTCGCTGGTCCCCACGCTCATCTTGGTTGCCGTGCTTGTCGTGGCCACGCCGCTGGGCCTGCTGGCCACGGGTGACGCTTGGGGTGAGTGGGACGCCGAGGGCGCCGCGACCGCCGTTCAGGAGGCTGGCGACGACAGCCTGCAGACTTCGGTCGGTCTCGATGCTCCGACCTTTGCCGATGCCCTGCCCACGGGCGATTATCTGCAGGCCTATTCCGAGGAGCAAGGCCTTGGCTTTGCCGGCCAGGCTGCCATGTATATCCTTTCCGGTGTGATTGGCGTGGCGGTGCTCACCATCGCATTCCGTCTGATCTCGCTGACGGTTAAGGAAAGCGGTGCTCATGGCAATAGCCGAGCTGCCTAGCTGGCTTGCGGCCGAGGAGCGATACGAGCCCGTGGGGGCTCGGCATCGTGTGATGCAAAAGAACGTCCTGCACCTGGCGAGCCTGCTTGAGCGGGTTCGCCTGGGTGGGGGCGCGCACGAGGGCGGGTCGATGGTCGACCGCGCCCTTTCTTGCGTTTCGGCTCCGGTGCGCCTGGTGGGGATGTTCGTCTGCGTTCTATGCGTGTGTCTGACGCAGAGCCCGCTGTACCTCATGTTGATGGCGGCTATCGCGCTGGTGCTCGTTGCCGTGCGCCCCGTACGCGGGCTGCGGGCAACCTTTGTGCCGGCGCTTGGCGCTGCGGGGCTCGCAGTGGTTCTGGCGCTGCCTGCCCTGCTGCTGGGCGCTTCCGCTACGGGCGCCATGCTCAAAATTGCGCTCAAGACGTTCATTAACGTGTCGCTCGTGCTGGGCGTTTCGTGGACACTCACCTGGAGCCGCATGTCGGCGGCGCTCAAGATGCTGCATCTACCCGACGAAGTTATCTTTACGTTTGATATGGCACTCAAGCATATCGAGGTGCTGGGACGCACGGCGCACGATCTGTGCGAATCGGTCATGCTGCGCAGTGTGGGTCGCGCGCCTGAGGGGTTTTCGCGCACCGACTCGGTCGCGGGTATCATGGGCATGACGTTTATCAAGGCGATGGAATGCAGCCATGCGATGGACGAGGCCATGCTCTGCCGTGGGTTTGCCGGTGTGTATCCGGCGCCCGCGCGCGCCGGGCTTGGCTGGCGCGATGCGGTCTATGCGGCCGGCGTGGCGCTGCTGGCAGTGTTGTGCGCCGTGCTGTAGGCGCTGCTGGTTCCGGCTGGGGATGCAAATGGGGAAGGGCGACGTTTTGACGATCGATATGAATAGTGCGGCGGGCACGAACGGTGCGTGCGGCGCCGAGGTCGCGCCGCTCATCGAGCTGCGCGACGTGGTGTTCTCCTATGCGGGCCATACAGTCGTCGATGGCGTTTCACTGCAGGTGGACCGTGGGGAGCTCGTTGCTCTGCTCGGTCCCAACGGCTGCGGCAAGACGACAATCATGCGTCTTATCAACGGCCTTGAGCTCGCGGATGCCGGCGCATACCTGTTTGACGGACGCGTGGTCGATGCGGCGTATCTGAAGGATTCTGCTGCTGCTCAGAAGTTCCACCAGCGCGTAGGCTTCGTATTCCAAAACGCCGATGCCCAGCTGTTCTGCGCCACGGTCGGTGAGGAGGTCGCTTTTGGACCGGCTCAAATGGGGCTGCCGGCAGACGAGCTCGAGCGCCGCGTCCGCGATGCCATGGAGCTGTTCCAGGTTGCCGATCTGGTCGATGCCTCTCCCTATCAGCTTTCGGGTGGGCAAAAGAAGCGTGTGGCGCTGGCGGCAGTCGTATCGATGAATCCCGATATCCTAGTGCTCGATGAGCCCACCAATGGGCTCGACGAGGATTCATGCGACATCGTGGTCAACTTCTTGCTGGTCTACGTCGCGGCGGGTAAGACGGTCTTGATGAGCACGCATCACCAGGATTTGGTGCGACGCCTGGGTGCCCGTGCAATCTATATCGATCGATATCACCATGTGGTCGAGGCGTCTTCGTCGTCGTATGGAACCGAAAGCGGTGCTACGGACTAGTTGCTGCGTAGAGCGTGCGTAGCCGTCCGCGCGGCTTTGCCGTGATGGTATAGTTATCCAGGTTTTTTATGGGGGTGGCTATGCCAAGCTGGAACATTCATATCGCTCAGACGGAGCGTTTGCTGGAGCGCACTGGTGCGCTTGCCAATAGCGTGCGCGACCGCAATGCCTTTTTGTTTGGCTGCGTGGTTCCGGATATCTTCGTGGGCTATATGGTCCCTGGCATCGCCGATCCCATCCCGTACCGCATTACGCACTTTGCAAAGCCCGAGCCTATCCCTAAGCCTCGTGAGCATGAGTTCTGGGATACCTATGTGGCACCGTTGCTTAAAAGTTCGCCCACCGGTGCGCCAGCCGCGGCGACCTCGATTATCGAGGAACGCGAGCGACTGAACCGCGTGCACTATCCCCAGCGCTACAAGGATGCCGAGCCGGTTGTCGGTCCCGGCGCTCGTGAGTTCTCGCTTGCGTCCGAAGATGTGGCGCAGTCGTTGCTCGATTTGACACTGGGTGTCTGGTCGCATCTGGTGGCCGATACCGTATGGAATACGCGCGTGAATCAGTACCTGGAGGCGCACGGCGGCAAGCCGTGCGAGGAGTTCCGCATTAAAAAGCAAGGCGACTTTGACTGGTTCGGCAAGACGCTCGGCATTGTTTCGATTCCGCGCGCGACCGATCGCCTGTATACTGCGGCGACGCGTTTTGGGCAGTATCCCATCCATAAGGAGTATGTGCTCAAGACCATCGGCGTTATGCACGAGATCGTGCGAGAAAACCCCGGTGAGCCCGACCATCCGCCATACCGCCTGCTGACCGAGGAGTTCTTCGACGCGACGTTTACCGAGGTGATCGAGCTGACCGAGGCGGGCTTTGCGGCTCGCGTTGCCGCTTCTGACGTCCCCGCAGTCCCTCTGATCGCTAGCTGCTAGCCGGCCGGCTTGACGGCGAACAGTTCATCCCAATTGACCAACGGCTCCCGTCACAGGGCATCTTCGGTGGTGCGCTCGGCATCGGAGAGGCTTGCGACTGAACGCAAATCGATGAAGCAGCATATGAAGAAGGTCTTAAAAAAGGGCCCGGAAGGCAATGCCTTCCGGGCCCTTTGCAATGCAAGTGTGCTTGCAAGTACGATTTAGCGCACCTGAGCGACGTAAGCGACGTTGGTCGAGGAGACCTTGTCCTCGAGCTGGACGCTCATGCGGGGGTCGCCGGCGGTGGCGACGGTCAGATCGCCGGCCTCGACGTAGCCGAGCTCCTTAGCGGTCTCGATCGCCTTGACGATCGTGCCGTTGACGGTGCCCTGGGTAATCTCGGCCTGGTGCGGGATAACGCCCCAGTACATAATCATCTGCTGGACGGCCCACTCGTGGCGGGAGAACGCGCAGATCGGCATGTTGGGACGGAAGTGCGAGATCAGGCGAGCGGTACGACCGGTGGTCGTCGGCACGGTGATGCACTTGGCGCCAACGGTGGTAGCCATGTTCACAGCGGACATACCCACAACGTTGTTGACGACGCGGGTGCCGTGAGCGTCAGCCGGAACCTCGAGCGGAGCGTGAGCCGGGAGGTACTTCTCAGTCTCGAGAGCAATGCTGGCCTGCATCTTGACGGCCTCGACCGGGTACTTACCGGCAGCGGACTCGCCGGACAGCATAACGGCGTCGGTGCCGTCGTAGATGGCGTTAGCAACGTCGGCAACCTCGGCGCGCGTCGGGCGCGGGTTCTGCTGCATGGAGTCGAGCATCTGCGTAGCGGTGATAACGGGCTTGTAGGCCGCGTTGCACTTGGCGATGATCTCCTTCTGGATGTGCGGAACGAGCTCGGGCTTGATCTCGATGCCCAGGTCGCCACGGGCGACCATGATGCCGTCGGAAGCCTCGAGGATCTCGTCGAAGTTCTCAACGCCCAGGGCGCACTCGATCTTCGGGAAGATCGTCACGTGCTCGCCACCGTTCTCGCGGCAAAGCTCGCGGATGCCGCGGACGGACTCGCCGTCACGGATGAAGGAAGCGGCAATGTAGTCGATGTTCTCGGTCAGGCCAAAGAGGATGTCCTGACGATCGCGCTCGGTGATGGCGGGCAGCGAGATATTGACGTTGGGCATGTTGACGCCCTTGCGCTCGCCGATCAGGCCGTCGTTCTTGACGACGCAGGTCATGTCCTGGCCGTCGACGGACTCGACCTCGAGGGCAACCAGGCCGTCATCGATCAGGATGAGGGAGCCCTTCTCGACCTCGGAGGGCAGAGCCAGGTAGTCGAGGGAGATGTGCTCAGCGGTGCCGTGGAAATCCTCGGTCGTGGGCTGAGCGGTGACGACGATCTTATCGCCGGTCTTGACGGCAACCTTCTTGCCATCGACCAGAAGGCCGGTGCGGACCTCGGGGCCCTTGGTGTCGAGCAGGATGCCGACGGGCATACCGAGCTCCTTGGAAATACGACGGACGCGCTCGATGCGACCGTGGTGCTCGTCGTAGGAGCCGTGCGAGAAGTTAAAACGGGCGACGTTCATGCCCGCCTTGATCATCTCGCGGATGGTCTCGTCGCTATCGCAGGCGGGACCCATGGTGCATACAATCTTAGTGCGCTTGTACATTCAGACCTCCATCTGACATCGTCTTGCGCTGATAGATAAACCATAAGAAATAAAACCGAGTTGATTATAACGAAATGGCGTCCGCATACCCCAAAAAATCGACCGTATGCCGAATTAGAAGTTCATTTTTTGCGGAAAAACGGTATATGCAAAAACTTTACCAACCGTTCTAACCGCTGCTATCTGGGCGATATTTCAATTTGATGATGCGCCGAAGAAAAAACGTTTTATCAGTATTGAGCATCACACGGTCTGCACCGTTGCTTATGGACCATATTTCCAAATGGATTGTTTTGGCTAGACGCGTTGCTTTGGGGTACCATAGCTCCACTATCAACTGCCGCTCAGCACGGCAGCCTTGATGAGCCCTTGCCCTTCTCCTGGGAATTATGATCGGGCATCAATCTGCTGAGTGGCCCGAATCCCAGGAGGGGACTCTATATGCAAAAGGAATACCTGTCCGCCGCGGCGGAGGTGCTCAGCGACCAAGGTGTCGATGAGAACCTCGGCCTGAGCGACGACGAGGCGTCGTCGCGCCTCGCTAAGACAGGCCCTAACAAGCTCGAGGAAGCCGAGAAGACGCCGCTGTGGAAGCGTTTCTTTGAGCAGATGGCCGATCCCATGGTCATCATGCTGATCGTTGCCGCCGTCATCAGTGCGCTCACGGGCATGGTCAAGGGCGAGCCCGACTTTGCCGATGTCGTCATCATCATGTTCGTCGTTATCGTCAACTCGGTGCTGGGCGTGGTCCAGGAAGCCAAGAGCGAAGAAGCCCTCGAGGCCCTGCAGGAGATGAGCGCGGCGCAGTCCAAGGTACTGCGCGACGGCAAGCTCGTGCACCTGCCGAGCGCCGAGCTCGTGCCCGGTGACGTGATCATGCTCGAGGCGGGCGACTCCGTTCCGGCCGACTGCCGCGTGCTCGAGAGTGCCACGATGAAGATCGAAGAGGCTGCACTCACCGGCGAGTCCGTGCCCGTAGAGAAGCACGCCAACGTGATCGAGCTTGCCGCGGGCACCGATGACGTGCCGCTCGGCGACCGCAAGAACATGTGCTACATGGGCTCTACCGTGGTGTACGGCCGCGGCCGCGCCGTCGTGGTCGGTACCGGCATGGATACCGAGATGGGCAAGATCGCCGGCGCCCTGGCCGAGGCCAAGGAAGAGCTTACGCCGCTGCAGGTGAAGCTTGCCGAGCTCAGCCGCATCCTTACCATCATGGTGATCGTCATCTGCGTCGTCATCTTTGGCGTCGACATCATCCGTCACGGCGTGGGCAACGTCCTCACCGACCCGACTGCCCTGCTCGACACCTTTATGGTCGCCGTCTCGCTTGCCGTCGCCGCCATCCCCGAGGGCCTGGTCGCCGTCGTGACCATCGTGCTGTCGCTTGGCGTGACCAAGATGGCCAAGCGCCAGGCGATTATCCGCAAGCTTTCTGCCGTCGAGACCCTCGGCTGCACGCAGACCATCTGCTCCGACAAGACCGGCACCCTTACCCAGAACAAGATGACCGTCGTCAAGCACGAGCTCGCTGCGCCTAAGGAGAAGTTCCTGGCAGGTATGGCCCTTTGCTCCGATGCCCAGTGGGACGAGGAGCTGGGCGAGGCCGTGGGCGAGCCGACTGAGTGTGCGCTCGTCAACGACGCCGGCAAGGCTGGTCTCACCGGCCTGACTGCCGAGCACCCGCGCGTGGGCGAGGCCCCGTTCGACTCGGGCCGCAAGATGATGTCCGTGGTCGTCGAGACCCTGGATGGCGAGTACGAGCAGTACACCAAGGGCGCGCCCGACGTGGTGATCGGCCTGTGCACCCATATCTACGAGGGCGAAAAGGTCGTCCCGCTGACCGAGGAGCGTCGCGCCGAGCTCGTGGCCGCCAACAAGGCCATGGCCGACGAGGCCCTGCGCGTGTTGGCGCTGGCAAGCCGCACCTACACCGAGGTCCCGAGCGACTGCAGCCCCGCTGCGCTCGAGCATGACCTGGTCTTCTGCGGCCTGTCCGGCATGATTGACCCTGTCCGCCCCGAGGTCGCCGACGCCATCCGCGAGGCCCATGACGCCGGTATCCGCACCGTCATGATCACGGGCGACCACATCGACACCGCCGTGGCCATCGCCAAGCAGCTGGGAATCGTCACCGATCGCAGCCATGCCATCACCGGTGCCGACCTCGATCGCATGAGCGACGAGGAGCTCGACGCGCACATCGAGGACTACGGCGTGTACGCTCGCGTCCAGCCCGAGCACAAGACCCGCATCGTCGAGGCCTGGAAGTCGCGCGACCAGATCGTGGCCATGACGGGCGACGGCGTCAACGACGCCCCGTCCATCAAGCGCGCCGACATCGGCGTGGGCATGGGCATCACCGGTACCGACGTCACCAAGAACGTTGCCGACATGGTGCTTGCCGACGACAACTTCGCCACCATCATCGGTGCTTGCGAAGAGGGCCGTCGCATCTACGACAACATCCGCAAGGTCATCCAGTTCCTGCTTTCGGCTAACCTTGCCGAGGTGTTCTCGGTGTTTATCGCCACGCTCATCGGCTTTACCATCTTCCAGCCGGTGCAGCTGCTGTGGGTGAACCTGGTCACCGACTGCTTCCCCGCGCTCGCGCTGGGCATGGAGGATGCCGAGGGTGACATCATGAAGCGCAAGCCGCGCAACGCCAAGGACGGCGTCTTTGCCGGCAATATGGGCCTGGACTGTGTGGTTCAGGGCCTGATCATCACCGCGCTGGTGCTGGCGAGCTTCTTTGTGGGCGTGTACTTTGACATGGGCTACATCCACATCGCCGATATGATCGCCGGCAATGCCGACGAGGAAGGCGTGATGATGGCGTTCATCACGCTCAACATGGTCGAGATCTTCCACTGCTTCAATATGCGCAGCCGTCGTGCGTCGCTGTTTAGCATGAAGAAGCAGAACAAGTGGCTGTGGGCATCTGCCGCGCTGGCGCTGGTACTGACGGTTATCGTGACCGTTCAGCCGACGCTTGCCGAGATGTTCTTTGGCCCCGTGACGCTTGAGCTCAAGGGCGTTATCGCCGCCCTGGGCCTTGCCTTCCTGATCATTCCGTTGATGGAGATCTACAAGGCGATCATGCGCGCTGTGGAGAAGGAGTAGGTCGAAAGGCCATCCTTCCCACCGGCCCGACCGCCTGCGGGGTTTCTTCTTCGCTGGTCCTCGCGCTTCGCGCTGCGGGATCGCTCAGAAGAAACCCCTCCCGGCGGGCGGGCCTTCGGATAACCTCTCGGGACCATTGGCTAAGGGAAAGTATGTGAGCTGGTCGAGCGTTTGCTCGACCAGCTCTTTTTTGTGGGTAAAATACCTGCTCAGTTTTGATTTGTGGTGCTGGGAGGCGCTTGTGGGCAAGGCTAAGGCTAAGGCGAAGAAAAAGACGACGGGGGCGCGGGCTAAGCGCGATCGTCGTCGGAAGCTTGCGACCGAAGCTCCCGCGTCTGCCGAGGAACTGCTGGCAAGCGTGCCGGGACTCGATGCGCTGCAGGATGTTCCGGCGTTCGACGATCTGCCGGTCGATGATGCTCAGCGGGCTGCCTTCGATGATTTTTGTGCTCGGGCCGAGGAGCCCGAGCAGATGCAGCTTGGTGCCGTGGTGCGCCTGGATCGTGGGTTTCCGCTGGTGGCGACTGCCGATGACACCTTTCGTGCCGAGCATGCCGTGGGGTTTGCCAAGTCGCGTGGCGAGGACGAGGTTCTGCTGCCCGCCGTGGGCGACCGCGTGGCGGTGCGTCGTGCGCCCGGGCACGACATGGGCGTGATCGAGTGCGTGCTGCCACGCCGCACGAGTTTTGAGCGCTGGCGCGGACGCGCTCGCGGCGAGCGTCAGGTGCTTTGCTCCAACGTGGATATCGTGCTGATCGTGCAGGCGCTCGGCGCCGGCGAGGTACTGCTCGACCGCGTGGCGCGCTCGCTGGTGTTGGCACTCGACTGCGATGCCGAGCCGGTGGTGGTACTCACCAAGGCCGACCGCTGCGACGCCGATGAGCTCGAGCGCGATCTGGACCGTGTGCACCGCTTGGTGGGTCCGGACGTGCGCGTGATCGTGACGTCCTCTGCCGAGGGTCGTGGCCTGGATGAGGTGCGCGCCTGCGTGCCCGCCGGGAGCTGCGCCATGATCTTGGGTGAATCGGGTGCTGGCAAGTCGACGCTGCTCAACGCGCTGCTGGGTCACGATACGTTGGCGACCGGCGGCGTACGTGAGCGCGATGACCAGGGTCGCCACACCACGGTCGCGCGCGTGATGGTGGCGCTGCCGGGCGAAGCCGGCGTTATTGCTGACGCGCCGGGCCTGCGCAGTCTGCCGCTCGTGGGGCATGAGCGGGGCTTGGCACGCGCGTTTCCCGAGATCGTCGAGGCGTCGCGTGCGTGCCGGTTTGGCGACTGCACGCATACCCACGAACCGGGCTGCGCCGTTCGCGAGGCCGAGGATGCCGGGCAAATCGACAGCCTGCGCCTGGAGACGTTCCAAAACCTGGCGTCATCCATGCGTGTGAGTGCTCAGATGCTCGATCCCGATGTCCATCTGTAATTGAATCTACCTATGACAGCCGTCTCCCAATGGTACGGGAGGCAGCTTTTTTATTGCCGATGCGCCCCTAAACGTGCGTTTTGCTGACGTGCTGACCAAAACCTTGCCACGAGCTTGACGGGCCGGTCAGCTTTTGGTCGGCAATTGGTTTGACACTCAAAACCAAGATCGCGATCGCACCGTTTTGCTGCTTGCCCGCTCGGACAATGGTGCTACGGGCATCCGCCCGGTGCTACCTTGAGAGGAGCGGCCGTGAACAAGAGCAAGCGCATCGCCATCAGTCTAATCGCGGGTGTGCTCGCCGCGCTGCTCTGCATGGTCTACGCATCGTCGATTCGCTCGCAGGCTGAGCAGGTCCAGGCCGAGACGCTGGCCAAGTATGGCGGCGATCGCGTCGAGGTGTGCGTCGCGGCGCGTGATATCGATGTGGGCGAGACCCTCGACGAGACCAATGTCATAACCCAGGAATGGCTGGCGAGCCTGTTGCCGCGCGATGCGGCGACCGAGCTGCGCCAGGTGCGCGGCGACGTGACGACCTCGCGCATCCCTAAAAATGCCGTGATTTGCGATGTCTACACCAAGGCCGAAACCCACACGCTCGAGGTGCCCAAAGGCAAGGTCGCCGTTTCGGTGGCGGTCGATGCCGAGCATTCGGTCGGGGGCGCCACGGGCGTGGGCAGCTACGTGGACGTGTACGTGCAAAAGGACGGCGTGACCGATCGGCTGTGCGGCGCGCGCGTAATCGATACCAGCGAAGATGCCGGCGCCACGCGTGAAGGCAAGATCGAATGGGTGACGCTGGCGGCCGACCCCGAAGACGTTAAGGAATTGCTGGGGGCCTCGGGCAAGGGGACGGTCAGTTTGACGATTCCCGCCACGGTGCGCGGCAAAAAGAGCGGAGGCGACGAGTGATGAAGGCGATCTGGCTTGCATGCTGCGCGTGTGGTGATTACGGATTGCTGCAGCGGGAAGTCGAGGGTCGCGATGCGGGCGCGCAGGTGCTTCGCGTGGGCGACCTGGATGGGCTGGTGTCCATGGCGCGGGCGTTTCCGTCGCGTCGCGGGGCGGCGATTATCGCGGCAGCCCTGTTCGATGCCGAAGACGTGCGAAAGACCGTTGCGCGCCTGACGGCCGAGGGCCGCGTGAGCCGCGTGGTCGTACTGATAGAGACGCTCGATCCTTCGGATATCGAGGGGCTGTTTCGCGCAGGGGCGACCGAGGTTATCGCTGCGCGCAGCATATGCGGCAACGGGCGCGCGGGCGAGGGAACGGTTGATTACGGCCGGTGTATGACGATTGAGCCCGATGCTTTTGTTGATAGGGAACCCGGGGCGCCTCGCGCTACAAGAGGCCCGCGTGTTGATGATTGTGGAAAAGCGGAAGCCGAGCATGGTCGGTGTCCCCGGGACCCCCTTGCATACGATGAAGTCGGAGAGCCGGTGCCGTATGGCGAGGATCTTTTGGCTGTAGATATGGGATACGTGCATGGCGTGAGCCTGGTCGATGAGCTCGACGGGGTTGAGGGACTTGCCGGGAACGACAATGTTCGTGTCGATGCGACCGTGAAGTCCCCAGATTCGGCCCCGCGGACCGAGCAGCCTGCCATGCCGGCTTGGGCGCAGCATATGAGCGCTGCCGGGGAGACAGGGACGTTGCCGCCCGTGCCGGCGCCGCCTGCCCCCACGCCGTCGGCGGATGCCGCCGCTTCGTCGCATCGAGCCCCGGTTGTCTGCGCCGTCTCGGGTTCGGGCGGTTGCGGCAAGTCGACGATCGTCGCCGCCATGGCGCACGCGGCGTCGCTGCTGGGCCTGCGCGCTGCCGTGCTCGACTTGGACCTGATGTTTGGAAACCTCTACGACCTGTTGGGTGCCGATGCCCCGCATGACATGGCGACGCTTATCGAGCCATCGGCTGCGGGCGCACTTGCCGAATCGGACATCGTGGCCGCCTCGATGCGCGTGGCTCCGGGCGTCACGCTTTGGGGCCCGGTCGCCGCGCCCGAACAGGCCGAGCTCATGGCGCGTCCGGTAGAGCTGCTGCTCGACGTCTTGCGCCGCGAATCCGACGTGGTTCTTGTCGACACCTCGGTCTTTTGGGGTGACGCCGTGGCGGCCGCGGTGGCGGCAAGCGACCGTTGTCTGGTCGTGGGCGATCCATCGGTGTCGTCTGCGACGTCCGCGGCACGCGTTATCGAACTGGCGAGCCGTGTGGGCGTGCCGCGTACGCGCATGAGCGCCGTATTCAACCGGTTTGGCGCGCGCGGCGCTGACGAGGACGTCGCCATGCGCTTTGAGATTGCCTGCGCGTTGAGCTCCAAGATCCGCATCGCCGACGGCGGGCAGGACTTGGCGGCGCTCATGGCATTCGGCCGTGCTGACGAGGCAGTGGGCCAAACCAGCGCTTTTGCCACCAGCGTGCGCGAAGCCGCGCGCAAGATGCTCGTGGAGCTGGGCTGCGCCGTCGGTCCCTGGAGCGATATGGTCACCGACCGTGCGACGCGTACCGAGCGCCCGCGCATCCGTCTTCCCTGGTCGCGCGAGGGTGATTCGCGATGAGTTTGCAAACAAGGATTAAGGAAGCCGGTGCGGCCGCGGCGACAGTGCCTGTTGATGCGGGACGCCACCGTGCCGTCAAGCGCCGCACCAAACGCGCCGTGATGGACCGCATGGGCTATGACGAGGTGGCGCGTATCAGCGCATACATCGATCCGGCGCGCGCCCGCTCGGAATTGCGTCCTGCGGTGGAGGCGGCGCTCAACGTGGAGGAGGCGATCGACCTGGCGACGCCCGAGCGCGAGACCATCATTGACGAGATTTTGGATGACGTGGTGGGCCTGGGCCCGCTGCAGCCGCTCATCGAGGACGACACCGTCACCGAGATCATGGTCAACGGTTGTCGCTCGGCTTTCTTTGAGCGCGGCGGCGTCTTATATCCCATCGAGCATGCGTTTGAGGACGATGAACAGATCCGCGTGCTCATCGACCGCATCATCTCGCCGCTGGGTAGGCGCATCGACGAGCGCAGCCCCATCGTCAACGCTCGCCTCAAGACGGGCTATCGCGTCAACGCGGTGATCCCGCCTGTGGCGATCGATGGGCCAATCCTCACCATCCGCAAGTTCTCAGACCGCATCTGTTCGTTGGACGAGCTTGTGGGCCTGGGGTCGCTACCGCTTTGGTATGCGCAGCTGCTGTCGTGTGCGGTGTCGCTGCGTCAAGATCTGGCGGTTGCGGGTGGCACGGGATCGGGTAAGACCACGCTGCTCAACGCGCTGTCGTGCGAGATATCCACCGGCGAGCGCATCGTGACGATCGAGGATTCCGCCGAGCTCAAGTTTGCGCATCACCCGCATGTGGTTCGCCTGGAGGCGCGCGAGGCTTCAATTGAGGGCGAGGGCGCGGTGACAATTCGCGACCTGGTGACCAACGCCCTGCGCATGCGTCCTGACCGTATTGTGGTGGGCGAGGTGCGCGGCGCGGAATGCTGCGACATGTTGCAGGCCATGAACACTGGGCACGACGGATCGCTCACCACGCTTCATGCGGGCACCGAGCAGGAGACCGTGGTGCGTTTGACGTTGCTTGCGCGCTATGGCATCGATCTGCCGAGCGAGCTTATCGAGGAGCAGATTGCCATGGCGCTCGACGGCATCGTGATGTCCGAGCGTCATGCGGACGGCAGGCGTTTCGTGTCCTCCTATTCGGGGGTGCGGCGCGGCACGTCAGGCGGCGTGGAGCTTGAGCGCTACGTGACGTTCGATGCCGCCACGCGCACCTGGACGCTCGATCGCGAGCCTCCGTTTATCGCGGAGGGCCTGCGCTCGGGAACGCTCACGCAAGAGGAGGTGGACGAATGGAGATCGTTGTGCCCTTCGTCGTAGGGGGCTTAACGGGGCTTTCTGCCGCGGTGGCGTGCGGGGCGGAGCCTCGTGCGCCGCGCGTGTCGCCGGCGGAGCTGGTCAGCCATGCGCTTGAGTCGGTTGCCGAGAGGCTGCCGCGCGGGCTGGTAGATAACGACCTGTTAAAAAAGATCGCCCGCTCTTGGGCGGCGCTGGTTCCAGTACATCGCCTTGGCCTTGTCATCGAGGATGACGAGGTGCGCCTGGCATGCTTGCTGCTGTCGAGTGGCGTCTGCGGCATTGCCCTGACTGTCGTATCGCTGTCGCCTATCGGCTTTGTCCTGGGGCTGCTCGCACCGTTTGGCGTAGGCGCCGCTCGCGACACCTTCGACCGTCGCCGCGAGCAACACGATGTGGAAGAAGCCATGCCCGAGGCCTTTACGGCGCTCTCTATGTCGCTCGCCTCGGGTCATTCGCTGGCCCAGGGCATGAGGTTTGTGGGAACTCACGCGCAAGAGCCGGTGCATACCGAGTTTTTGCGCGTGGCGACGGCGATCGACTGCGGCGTCTCGGCGACTGATGCGTTGGATGACCTACTCGACCGTATCGATGCCCCCGGCCTTTCGCTTGTCACCTTGGCGCTCAAGGTGTCGCAGCGAACCGGTGCCCCGCTTGCCGACCTGTTGTCCGAGGCGTCGAGCATGGTGGGGGAGCGCATTGAGCTCAAGCGCCGCTTGGACGTCAAGACATCGCAGGCTCGTATGTCGGCACACATGGTCTCGGCGATGCCGGCGGGTATGTGCGCGGTGCTGGCGCTGCTTTCGGCCGACTTTCGCCGCGGCCTTGCAACGCCGGCGGGTGCCGGTGCCGTGGTACTGGGACTTGCCCTCAACGCCGTCGCCCTGGTGGTCATCCGACGCATTATGCGGGTGGAGCTATGAGCGCCCTGGTCGGGGTCGCGGCATGCCTGTGCGCGCTCAGCGTGTTTATCGTGACAGGGCTCAATCGTGCGGACGCATGCAAGATCGCCCAGGTCTGCAAACGCGAGGCGCTGCTGGTTGTTGCGGCTGCCCGATCGGTGACCGATGTCCTGGTAGCACGGTTGAGGGGCATGCTCGGCACGGGTGGTACGGCGCAGGTGTCGCTCGGCGAGGTGTCCGAGATGATCGACGTGGTGCGTCTGGGGCTTTCGGCCGGCCTTTCGTTCGATGCGGCGCTTGAGGTTTTTTGCGCCAATCGCCGATCGACGTTGGCGCTCCGCCTTGAGCGAGCCTGCATGGCATGGCGGGTGGGCGTAGGGACGCGAGAGGATGAGCTTCTGGCGGCCGCGCGCGACCTGGATGTGCGGGCGCTCGAGACCTTTGCCATCACAGCGGGGCAGGCGCTTGCTCTCGGTGCCCCGCTTGCCGAGACGCTGGCGGCCCAAAGTCGCGAGATTCGCGCGGCCCATCGCGCCGCGGTCGAGCGCGAGATTGAGCGTGCGCCGGTCAAGCTGCTGATTCCCACCGGCACGCTCATCTTGCCGGCGTTGCTTCTGTCCATATTGGGCCCGCTGCTGGGAGCAGGCGGGATGATGTAGGGAGGAATACATGAATACGATGACTGACGTTGTTGACAAGGTCTGGAGCTTGGCGTTTTGCCAGTCAATTCACGCTCGCCAGCGTGCCGAAGAACTGCTGCGGGAGGAGAGCGCGCAGGGCACCACCGAGTACGCCATCCTAGTCGGTGTGCTCGTGGTGATTGCCATCATTGCCATCGTCGCATTTAAGGGCAAGGTCCAAGATTTATGGAGCGCTATCAGCGAGGGCATCAACAGCCTGTAGAGGGCGCCCGTCCCGTCGGCGCGTTGCTGGTGCTCGCCTGTGCGGTCGTGGCGGTGGCAGTGGCGGTTTGGGGGCTTAACGCAGCACGGCAACAACGTTTAGGGGCTGCCGCGGATGCGGGATCGGGTTCGGCTGCGGCGTCTCAAATAGACGATGCGCGAGACGCGGACGATGCGAATGCCGCCGTCACGGCGCAAACGTTCTTGCAAGCACTCGACGAGCGAGCGGACGCTGCAACGGGTTCATCTGCAAACAATGCCGTCGCTGTTCGTCTCGCATGGTCCGAATGCCGACCGATGACCGAAGCGGCGGCAGATATGCTGCGTGCCTATCGCGAGGTGCCCACGGCGCAACTTGCTCTGAGCGGCTATCTCGACATCAAGGGCAACGTGTGGGGCGCCATCGTGCGTGACGGACGCGGCTGGGTCGATATGGTGACGGTTGCCGCGGATGCTGGCGATACTTCGTGTTGCCTGCGTGTGGTCCGCCTGACCCCGCAGACAACGAACTCAAAGGAGGGGTCGTGAAATGCATTATGTCCTGCGCGAGGAATCTGCCCAGGCAACGGTCGAATACGCCATCGTCACGGTGGCACTGCTTTCCATCGTGCTGGCGATCGCAGGGCTTTGGCGTGCCGGTGCCGATGGGCGCTTGGCGGCGCTGGTCGAGCGGACGGCATCTCACGGCGTCACCTCGACATCGGTTGTCGACGCTGCTGCGGGTGCTAAGGACATCGTGCTGTATTGATGTTGCGCGCGAGGACCGGGCTCAGTCTACGGTCGAGGCGGCATTCCTACTGCCGACGTTTCTGGCGCTCGTCCTGTTGGCGCTGCAGCCGGTGTGCCTGCTCTATACACGCGCGGTCATGGAGTCTGCCGCCGCCGAGACCGCGCGGCTCATGACCACGACGACGATGGGGGATGACGAGGATATTAAGGAGTTTGCCCGCCGCCGTCTTGCCGCGGTTCCCGACGTTTCGATTTTCCATGCCGGCGGGCCCCTGTCGTGGGATATCGAGCTTGGTCGGGCCGATGCGGGCGGCGTCTCGTCCGTTTCCGTTACCGGCGAGGTTAAACCGCTGCCCGTGATCGGTGCGTTTGCGCAGGCTATGGGTAGCGCAGGCCAAAACGGCTATGTCGAGCTTAAGGTCGACGTCTCGTATCGATCGCGTCCCGAGTGGCTGGAGGGAGATTATGATTCATGGATTGCTGCATGGGATTAAGCGCTGCCTGTTGAAGGTGACGAGGGGGCTTGCGGGCCGTTGCCGACCGCGTGCTCGCTGCAAGCGAGGCGGCTTTATGGGTCGAGCCGGGATCGACCTGTTTATCGAAGACGGTGCCTATACCACGCTCTCCTCTGCGGTGGTCATCTTGGTGGTGCTCACGTTGCTGTTTTCGTCGGCGGCGGCGATATGGAGCATGTCGCGCGCGGGGGACACCCAGGCGGCTGCCGATAGCGGTGCGCTGGCAGGCGCCAATGTGGTGGCGTCCTACCATACGGCTGCGACAGTGGTGGATGCGAGCATATTGAGCTTGGGCCTAGCGGGGTTTGCCACGATCGGCACCGGCTTGGTCGCCATCCTTATTCCGGGTGCCGAGCTTGCCGCGGGCGATATGGTCGACACGGGGATCGAGATCATTAAAACGCGCAATAAGTTTGCCAAAAGCGCCTCCAAGGGCCTGCAGAAAATCGAGACGGCTCTACCGTATCTGGTTGCCGCGCGAGCTACGCAGGCCGTGTCGGCGCAGGATACCGAGGGTGCGACCTATACCGGTACGGCGCTTGCCGTGCCCAGGACGTCCGAGTCGGATTTCGTTGCGCTCGAGGGGTCCGAGATCTCGACCGATACCATTAAAGGCACATCAGATGATTTAGAGCGTGCGGCCGAGGAGCTGCGGAAGGCTTCTGAGGACACGGCGAAGGCTAAAGAGCGCGCTTGGCTGGCGGATTGTGGTGGGTCGGACGAGAGTTCGATTGGCAAGTACTCGTGTATGTGGGAGCGTGCGAAAAAACTAGCAGAACTATCTGACAGTCAGAACCGTCATGAAAAGTCGAGCATCACATGGGAGCCGCAAATAGCGCTCGATCGCGCGAAAATCTATTACCGGCAGCGCTTGGCGAATGAAAAACCTCAGGGATCGAGCGTCGAGATGAAAGCGCAGTCAGCCGCTCGAAAAGCGTTCTATGCCTATGCGATTGAAGAGGTCGATCGAGCATACATAAAAGATGATGGTGAACGGTTTTCTGCCTATATCCCACTATTGCCGCGTGTCCCAAACGAGGTGCGGCCGACCGAGCTTTACACCGATGCTGCATGGCCTGTAAGCAACAATGACGGCGGAACATACCTGCATTATGGAGCCGAATGCCCCGTCTATCAGAAAGGGACTCCGAGTGGGCTGGCATCTGTTGCTGATTATGATGGTCGTGATACATGCGAAGCGTGCGGCTTCGGCGTGGTTGCGCTTGGAAGCGCCCTTATGCCGCCTTCGTCCATCAGAAATGGCTTCGAATACCACTTCAATGAATTCAAAGAGGCTCTGGAAGACTACGTCGAATGCCGCAACAAAGAACTCGAACTTGAGCGTCAGACCGAGGATGAGGCCGACCGTGCGGGCAATGCGTTTGACCAGGCCATTAAAGCGCTTTCCGGCGAGCGCCCGCGTATCGCCCCACCTGGACGCAACGGCGTGGTCGCATTTGCAGTTTCGGGTGACATTACCAGCCCCGATCAACTTAACTCCTCGTTTAACACGGCAGTCAGGCTTGGCGATCGCGGTGCTATCTCTGCCGCGGTGCTGGCGCCCGATGAGGCGACGGCGCAAAACAACGTGCTTTCGCGATTTTTCTCGACATTGAAGGAACGCTCGGGCGGCGTTGCCGGCGTGCTCGACGGCGTCATGGATGTTTGGGGATGGCTGCTCGTAGGATACGGTGATATCCAAGGTTCGGCCGACGAACTTATGGACGAGATGATTAAAGGCCTAGGAGGGGGCAGCGGCGCGTTGGGTTCCATCGCATCGTGGCTCGGCGATACCGTTTCGGCGTCCATGGCGGCGTTGGGTCTGGAACCGTGCGACTTGCGCCTGCGAAAGCCGGTGCTGACCGATTCCGCCAACGTCATTAAGAGTCCGGGGTCTGACATTGCTGGTCTCTCTCAAGCGCAAGACAAACTGCGAAGTATTCCGTTGGGCGTGACCGATCCCAAGGCGCTTTGCGAGGCGTTGGAATATCAAGTCGAACGCACCATTAGCGGTACGGTGTTCACGCTTGCGGAGATTCCTCTGCCCGGCGGCGGCTCCATCCCACTCACCGTCGATGTCGCCACGCTGGTTGGCGCTCTGGGCGGTGGGTCGTAATGAGTATCCGCATGCGTCTGCGCGAGGAGCGCGCCCAAGCGACGGTGGAGATGGCGGTGGTTACGCCCGTTTTGCTGGTGCTGGCACTCATCGTGTACAACGTCATGATCTTTGCCAGCGCTGTCGCGCGCTTCGACCGCGTGGTACCCGACATCGTGTTGGCGCACGCCGTGGCGTCGGAGGGGGAGGGCGACGAAAGCTCTGCCGATGCCTCGGCGACGGTTCAGACTCAAATTCTGAATGCCATGGAAGGCTATGACTTGCGGATCGAAGTGTCGAGCGAGCAAGGCGCGGAGGCATCGGATGGTGGCCTGCTCTCCCTATCCGGTACGTTTAGGACCTACACCTGCACCATGCACTATGAGCCGTGGCCGACTTCTCTCAGCATCGCTGGCGTTCCGCTGGGGGCGCCGACAACGTTGTCGCACGAGCGTGTGGTGACGGTCGATCCATGGCGTCCGGGGGTGGTCATGTGACCGCGGTCTCGTCCTACATCGCCTACGCGCGGGCACTCAATAGGCTGGGTTGGACGCCGGCCGAGTTTGTGGTGGCGGAGTCGTTTGTCGTGCGCCTGCGCGGCATGCTGGGACGGCGTCCGGTTGCCGCCAACGGCCTGCCGCTCGTCATGGCGTTTCCACGCTGCTCTTCGGTCCATACGTGTTTTATGGTCTATCCCATCGACATCGCCTTCATCGATGCACGCGGCAATATCCTCGCGCGCTACGAAAACGTCCGTCCTTGGCACATGTGTTCCTGTCCCGGTGCCTGGGCGGTATTGGAACGCCCTTCAATCCTCGCTACACCTCCCACCCTCCAACAAGTGCCGGCGTAAGAGATTGACGACGGCGGACTTTCGTCATACGAAATTGGGTAAGATGGAGGAGAAGATGCATGGATGTTGAGATCCATCCGAACGCCAAAAAACACTTGACGGAAAAGCAGGTGCTTGGTGCCTGGTTCGCGGTTACTGAGTGCATTCGCCGCGAGTCGGAGGACGAGCCGCCGAGATGGCTTGCCATTGGATGGCTTCCAGATGGTCGAAGTGTGGAACTTGTTGCGGTCGAACTAATTCGTGGATGGCTCATTATTCATGCCCTGTCTCCGGTTCAGAAGAAATTCTGGCAAGAGATCGAGCGAGCTCGGCAGAGGGGTCGATGATGGGCAAGACGTATACGGCCGCTAATGGTCAGGTTGTAACGGATGAAATGATTGACGCGTGGTGCGAGTCGTACGAGCGCGGAGAGTTTCCGGATGGCGAACACACCGTTGGTGGGATCGTGCGTGGACGGCCCCCGCTCTCAGGTGAGGGGACGGCAACGCTGTCGGTCAAGATTCCTCTGGGAATGAAGGAGGCCATTCGTCGACGGGCGGCTGCCGAGGGGATGACGCCAAGTGAGTTTGCCCGTGCGGCTCTGAGCGAAAAACTTCTTGCTGCCGGCTGATGCCTCTGACGTGCCGATTTATAGAACCGAGGCTGTGCTCAAAAACTTTTTTAAAATTCTCGGTTGACCGGAACGCGTCCTTGGTTATACTAATCAAGCCTTGAAACAAGGCACACCTCAAATGGCTGGGTAGCTCAGTTGGTAGAGCAGAGGACTGAAAATCCTCGTGTCAGGGGTTCGATTCCCTTCCCCGCCACCTTGAATTGACTAGGACCTCTGCAAAGGGGTCCTTTTCTTTTATCGAGGGCTCTGCGAAACTGCGTCCCGGAATTTGGCTTCAGAGTGGGATGTGCTTTCCTTTTGCGGTCTTTGGCGGAAACTGCGTCCCAGATCCCGCGCTCAGAACGGGATGCGCTTTCCGGCGCGTACTTCCGACGTGCGTGCACATCTCGTCGCACCATCCCGAGCCCGCCTGTTCCCAGATATTCCTCCCACTTTCGCGTCACTTTACAGACCGTTCGGTCGCCTGTCTGCATGCGCGGGTATACTCAAATCGATAGATATGTCATGCAAGAGCGATGCGGGCTTAGCCCGTATGATTCAAAAGGGGGCAGTGATGGAGAGGATACTCGGCGTTAATCTCTCTGGCTGGTTTATTCCCGAGCCTTGGGTGACCCCGTCGCTATACGCGGCGACCGGTGCATCCAATGCGGCCGAGCTGCAGGAGGCCATGGGCACCGCCGCCTATAACGAGCGCATGCGCCGTCATTACGAGACGTTTGTGAGCGAGGATGATTTCCGTCGCATGGCGCAGATCGGTCTCAACGCCGTGCGCCTGCCGGTGCCTTGGTATGCCTTTGGCTCACAGGAGTCCGATGCCTCCTACATCTCGGTTGTCGATTACATCGACCGCGCGATTGAGTGGGCTGCCAAGTACAACATTCGCGTGCTGCTTGACCTGGCGACTGTGCCCGGTGGCCAGGGCGATTCCAACGATTCGCCCGCCACGCCGGAGGCTGTTGCCGAGTGGCATTCGTCCACTAACGGCCGCCATGTCGCACTCGACGTGCTCGAGCGCTTGGCCGAGCGTTACGGCGAGGCCGAGAGCCTGCTGGGCATTGAGCTGCTGGATACGCCGCAGATGAGTGTCCGCAAGAGTCTCTTTGCCATGACGGATGGCATTCCGGCTCACTACCTGCGCAATTTCTATCGCGATGCCTACGAGCTCGTCCGTTCGTATATGCCCGAGGATAAGATCGTCGTCTTTTCGTCTTCGGGGCATCCCAGCGAGTGGAAGCATTTTATGCGCGGCGCCAAGTACAAGAACGTCTACATGGACCTTCACCTGTACCATTACCGCGACGAGTATGCGCTCGATATCACGAGCCCCCGCGGGCTGACGACGGCGATTTCCCGTAACAAGCGCGAGCTTAAAGAAGCGATTTCGACTGGGTTCCCCGTGCTGGTGGGCGAATGGTCGGGTGCGGCGATCTTTGCCAACTCGTCGGTTACGCCCGAAGGCCGCAATGCCTACGAGCGCGTGTTTATCGCCAACCAGCTGGCTTCGTTTGCGCCGGCTGCCGGTTGGTTCTTCCAAACGTGGAAGACCGAGAAGCGCATTGCAGCATGGGACGCCCGCGCGGCGCTCGGTACGCTCGAGCGCGGCATGATTGAATAGGTTGATATGACGCAAAACAGCGCCCATACGGGCAAACTCTATGTGGTCGGCACGCCCATCGGCAACCTGGGCGACCTGTCCCCGCGCATCGGCGAGGCCTTTGCCGCTGCCGATGTCATCTGCTGCGAAGACACGCGTGTGACGTCAAAGCTGCTGATGCACCTGGGCATTTCCAAGCCGCTTGTCCGTTGCGACGAGAATGTGATCGCCAGCCGCGCCGCCGGCCTGGTCGACCGCCTGCTGGCGGGGGAGACCCTCGCCTTTGCCTCGGACGCCGGCATGCCGAGCGTGTCCGATCCCGGCCAGGCGCTGGTCGAGGCGGCGCGTGAGGCCGATGTGCCCGTCGAAGTTATTCCCGGGCCTTCTGCTTGCGTCACGGCGCTCGTTTCGTCCGGCATTCCCTGCGAGCATTTTTTCTTCGAGGGCTTTTTGGGCCGAAAGCACGGCGACCGCGTGCGCCGTTTACAGCGCCTTGCCGTGGTGCCCGGCGCACTCATCTTCTACGAGTCTCCACATCGCATCGTGGCGACGCTCGAGGCCGTGGCGGAGGTCTTTCCCCAGCGTGAGGTTGCCGTCTGCCGCGAACTCACCAAGCTGCACGAGGAGGTCTTGCGCGGGCCCGCCGCCCAGCTTGCCGAGGAGCTGTGTGCTCGCGGCGAGGTAAAGGGCGAGATTGCGCTGGTCATCGCGCCGCCGAGCGAGGACGAAGAGGCCGGTATCGCGCCGGTTGGCGCCGCGGCAGCGGATCCCGACGAGGCCCTGCGCGAGGATATCCGCGCCGCGCTCGAGGAGGGGGAGCCCGCGTCTGCGGTGGCCAAGCTCCTGTCTCAGAAGTATTCGCGCCGCAAGCGCGATGTCTATGCCATGGTGCTCGATATGCAATAGATGGAGGATATCCAGCCCTTGCGCTAGAATCATCCTCTGTATGCAACGTTTTTCTGGAGGACAAACCCCATGGATCAAAGCAAGCCTTCGTTCTTTATCACGACGCCCATCTACTACGTCAACGCCGATCCGCACCTGGGCACGGCTTATTCCACCATCATCGCCGACGTTCAGGCTCGCTATCGCCGCTCCGCCGGCTATAACGTCAAGTTCCTGACCGGCATGGACGAGCACGGCGAGAAGGTCGCCGAGGCCGCAGCCAAGCACAACATGACGCCGCAGGAGTGGACCGATAGCCAGGCCCCGCACTTCAAGGAGCTTTGGAGCAAGCTCGAGATTTCCAACGACGACTTCATCCGCACCACCGAGCCGCGCCAACATCATGCCGTGCAGTACCTGTGGGAGCGCATGAAGGAGTCCGGCTACCTGTATAAGAGCAGCTACGACGGCTGGTATTGCGTGCCTGACGAGACCTACTTTACCGATACGCAGGTCCAGAAGGGCGACGAGGAGTACGGCAGCGTCGGCCAGCACCTGTGCCCCGACTGCCACCGTCCGCTTGAGCGCGTGCAGGAGGAGTCCTACTTCTTCAAGCTTTCCGCCTTCCAGGACAAGCTGCTTAAGCTCTATGACGAGCATCCCGACTTTGTCGAGCCTGCGTTCCGCATGAACGAGGTACGTAGCTTTGTCGAGGGCGGCCTTAATGACCTTTCCGTGAGCCGTACGAGCTTTGACTGGGGCATTCAGGTCCCGTTTGACGAGGGTCACGTGACCTACGTGTGGTTCGATGCGCTGCTCAACTATATGACGGCCGTCGGCTACGGTGTCGACACCGACGAGGCGCGTGCCGAGCTGGCCTATCGCTGGCCCGCGCAGTTCCACATCGTGGGCAAGGACATCATCCGCTTCCACTGCGTCATTTGGCCCGCCATGCTTATGGCCATCGGCGAGGCCCTGCCCGAGCACGTCTTTGCCCACGGCTTCCTGACTGTGCGCAATGCCGAGACCGGTAAGGCCGAGAAGATGTCCAAGAGCCGCGGCAACGCCATCGCTCCGCAGGACGTTATCGACATGCTGGGCGTCGAGGGCTATCGCTACTACTTCATGACCGACGTCGTCCCCGGCACCGACGGTGCCATCAGCTTCGATCGCATGGAGCAGGTCTACAACGCCGACCTGGCCAACAGCTGGGGCAACCTTATCTCGCGTTCGCTCAACATGAGCGGCAAGTACTTTGACGGTTGCGCGCCCGCCAAGCCCGCGTCGTTCGATGCGTTCGACAACCCGCTGGCAAAGATCGCCGATGGTCTGGTCGAGCGCTACATGGCCAAGATGGACGTGCTCGATTACGGCGGAGCCAAGGACGAGGTCATGGAGCTCATCCATGCCGCCAACCACTACATCGAGGACTCTGAGCCTTGGGCACTTGCCAAGGACGAGGCCAAGGCTGACGAGCTAGCGTTTGTGATCTACAACCTGCTCGAGGCCATCCGCATTGCCGCCCACCTGCTGATGCCGCTCATGCCTCAGACCTCTGCCGAGGCCCTGCGCCGCCTGTCCTGCGAGGACGAGGCCGCGACCGACGACCTCAAGGGCATTTGCGCTTGGGGCCTGCTTGCCGGCGGTCAGCCTGTCGAGAAGGGCGAGCCGCTGTTCCCGCGTCTGGGCTAAGACGCAGCGCGCCATATCGGCAATTTGCTGTTTAGCTGTAAGGGCATGGCCGCCACGGTCCATGCCCTTTTGTTTCAAGACGCCGCCATCATGCTAAGGAGGCAACCATGACAACTTCGCCTTTGGCAAACCCCACGGCCACCAGGGAGCTGCTGGAGGAGTTTGGCCTTGCGACCAAGCATCGCCTGGGCCAGAACTTCCTGATCGACAACCATGTAATTGAGCGCATTTGCGAGCTTGCCGAGCTTGCAGGCGATGAGCGCGTGCTCGAGGTTGGTCCGGGCGTTGGTACGCTCACGCTTGCGCTGTTGCAGGAGGCGGCGTGCGTCACGTCGATCGAGGCCGATCCCGAGCTCGAGCCGGTGCTCGATGCTCACGCCGCCGACTACGCCAACTTCTGCTTTATCATGGGCGACGCGCTTAAGGTGACGCCGGAGCAGATTGAGCAGGCCGCCGGCGGTGAGCCGACGGTATTTGTCGCGAACCTGCCCTATAACGTGGCGGCGACGATCATCTTGCAGTTTTTTCAGACGATGCCCGCGCTCAAGCGTGCCGTGGTCATGGTGCAAAAGGAGGTTGCCGATCGCATTGCCGCAGTGCCGGGCAACAAGACCCATGGCGGCTACACGGCAAAACTCGGCCTGTATGCGCAGGTGACGGGTCGCTTTGAGGTGCCGCCGCGTTGCTTTATGCCGGCGCCGCACGTGGACTCTGCCGTCGTGCGTATCGACCGTGTTGACGGCGTGGTGCCCGAGGGGCTCGATCGCGAGTTTGTGGCTCGCGTAATTGACGCTGCGTTTGCTCAGCGTCGCAAGACCATCCGAAATTCCATGAGCGCCAACGGCTTTGCCAAGGACGTGCTCGATGCCGCCTTTGAGGCTTGCGGTATCGCACCCACCACGCGCGCCGAGACGCTTGATGTTGCCGACTTTGTCCGTCTGGCCCAGGAGCTAATCCATGATGCCTAATGCCGTACGCGTGACGTTTACCAAGAAAAAGAAGACGGCCGCCTGCCCCGTGCCCTTGGCACCGCTTGCCGACACGCATGCGCATCTGCTTTCGTTTTGGGACAAAGAAGTGCCCGAGACGCTCGTGCGCGCCAAAGCCGCGGGTGTCGACCTGTTGGTGACGATGTTCGACCCCATCGCTGACAAACGCAGCGTGACGGACTATAGCGACTGGCTCGTGCGCGAAATTCTGCCGATGCAGGATATCCCGCAGATCAAGTATCTTGCCGGCGTGCATCCGTATGGCGCGCCGGACTATACCGACGACGTTCACGCGCAGGTCGTTGCCGCACTCGATGACCCCTTATGCGCCGGTATTGGCGAAATCGGCCTGGACTACCACATGGACTATGACGACGATATCGCGCCGGCACCCCATAACGTGCAGATTGACTGCATGGCGCGCCAGCTCGAGCTTGCCGTGTGCCGTAACGTGCCGGTGGAGCTGCATCTGCGTCACGAGGACACGGACCAGGAGCGCACCTCGCACGTTGATGCGTACAACGTGCTTCGTGAGGTGGGCGTGCCCCAGACCGGTTGTGTGCTGCACTGTTTTGGCGAGGACCGCGCCACGATGGAGTGCTTTGTGGAGCTGGGCTGCTATATCGCCTATGGCGGTGCGGCCACCTTTAAGCGCAACGACGATGTGCGCGAGGCATTTGCGGCAACCCCACTCGATCGAATTTTGTTCGAGACGGATTGCCCGTATATGGCTCCGGAGCCCATCCGCGGTCTTGAATGCGAGCCCGCAATGATCTCCATTACGGCAAACACGCTGGTCAACGACCGTGTCGATCGTACCGGCGAGGATGCTGAGGTAATCGCGCGAGCAGCTTGGGAAAATGCCTGCAAACTTTTTCAAAAATAGTTCTTGCGTTCGCGATGGCGCTCCGTTATTCTAATTCCTGCACGCGGGCGTGGCGGAATTGGCAGACGCGTACGGTTCAGGTCCGTATGGGGGCAACCCCATGAAGGTTCAAGTCCTTTCGCCCGCACCATTAAATGAAAGAGCTCCCAGCAATGGGAGCTTTTTTGTTATGGGTCCATCACAGGGACTTGAACCTGTGAAGGAGCGAGCGTAAAGAAAACGCGGAGCGTTTTTAGCGAGCTGGCGAGGACGCCGGCAGGCGGCCGAAGCCGGTGCGGATCCGCGAAGCGGATACGCGGACGTCCTTTCGCCCGCACCATTGAATGAAAGAGCTCCCAGCAATGGGAGCTTTTTTGTTATGTACGATCTCCTTGTACGGGTATCCTAATGCCAACGTGTGCCTATCAGAGGAGAGACCATGCTGTTGTCCGGTATCATCGCCGCCCTTACCAGCCTTTTGATTCCCATCATCATTCTGTTGCTACTGCTTCCCAACGCCTGCTATGTCGTTGAACAACAGCATGCCGTGATCATCGAGCGCCTGGGCAAGTTTAACCGCATCGTCAACGCGGGCTTCCACATGAAGGTGCCCGTGATCGACCGCAAGGCCGCCACGGTGAGCCTGCGCACCATGAAAAACGGTTTTGGCATCGACGTTAAGACCCAGGACAACGTGACCATCGGCCTTGAGGTCTCTGCTCAGTACCACGTGAGCTATGACATGGGCGCCGGCCCGGCAGATTCGGGTATCTACAAGAGCTACTACATGCTGCAGGAGCCCGTCGACCAGATGCGTGACTTCATCACCGACGCCCTGCGCTCTTCGATTCCCGTCTACACACTCGATGAGGTCTTTGCCAAGAAGGATGACATCGCCAAGGATGTCAACGCTACCGTTTCCGAGCAGATGGCCGCCTACGGCTTCACCCTCGTGTCGACGCTCATCACCAAAATCGCACTGCCGACCGAGGTCGAGAACTCCATGAACGACATCAACGCCGCCCAGCGCAAGCGCGCTGCGGCACAGGAGCTCGCTGAGGCAGACCGCATCAAGCGCGTCACCGAGGCGACCGCCGAGGCCGAGGCAATGGAAAAGGCGGGCGAGGGCATCGCCAACCAGCGCAAGGCCATCGCGCTGGGCATCAAAGATTCACTCGAGATCATCCAGGAGACGGGCGTCGGCAACGACGAGGCCAACCAGCTGTTCATGTTTACGCAGTGGTCCGAGATGATGACGGAGTTCGCTCGCACGGGTAAAACTTCGACGGTCGTACTGCCGAGCGATTTCTCGCAGTCGGCCTCGATGTTCGAGCAGATGCTGACCGCCGGCAAAGTTCAAAACGGTTCGAAGGAGTAGGCGCGCGTGAAATACACCGTCGTTTGCGTCGGTAAGCTCAAGGAGCGCTTTTGGAAGGACGCGTGCGCTGAGTACACCAAGCGCTTAGGTGCCTATGCCAAGGTGGATATCCGCGAGGTGGCCGATATCGACCCGGCTAAGGCGGGCGGCGTGGATGCCGCGCGCGACAAGGAGGGGGCGGCAATTCTTGCTGCATTGCCGTCTCGGGCGCATGTGATCCTGCTGGCTATCGAGGGCAAGGAGCGTTCGAGTGAGGAGCTCTCGGCGCGGCTCGACGATCTTATGCTGCGAGGCAGCAGCGACATTGCCTTTGTAATCGGCGGTTCGGACGGCGTGAGTGATGAGGTGCGCGCCCGCGCCGACGAGATGCTCAGCTTTGGACGCATTACCTTGCCGCATAACCTGGCGCGTGTGGTGCTGCTAGAGCAGATTTACCGTGCCTGCAAGATCAGCCGTGGCGAGCCGTATCACAAATAGGTCGGCAATACGAAACAATGGCGTGGGACAATACCTTTCGTTTTGAGGAATGTGTCTGAAAGGACTATGAGATATGAAGATTGGATTTGTCGGTTTTGGCAATATGGCGAGCGCTATGGCCGATGGCTGGATCGCTGCCGGTGTAGCTGCGAGCGACATGTGCGCCTGCGCGGGTCGCTACGACGCACTGGTTGAGCGCTGCGAGGCGCGCGGCATGGTCGCCTGCCACGATGCCGCCGAGGTTGTCGCCGCATCCGATATCGTGGTCGCTGCGGTCAAACCGTACATGATCGAGAAGGTATTCGCCCCGCTCAAGGATGCTCTTGCCAAAAAGGTCGTTCTGTCGGTTGCCTGGACCTGGGACAGTGCCAAGTGGGAGCAGGTCCTGCCGGGCGTCGCGCATATCTCGACGGTGCCCAACACACCGGTTTCGGTGGGCGAGGGCGTCATCGCTTGCGAGAAGGCTTCCACGCTTAGTGATGAGCAGAGCGCCGTGGTGCTTGATCTGCTTGGCAAACTCGGTGCGGTGGTCGAGCTCGATACGAGTCTGCTGTTTGTGGGAGGCACGGTGGGTGGTTGCGCTCCGGCATTTGTCGCCATGGCAATCGAGGCCCTGGGCGATGCGGCGGTCAAGCACGGTATCCCGCGTGCCGATGCCTATCGCATTGTGAGCCAGATGGTGCTAGGTACGGCAAAGCTGCAGCTTGCAACTGGCCAGCATCCTGCGGCGATGAAGGATGCCGTATGCTCGCCCGGTGGTGCCACCATCAAGGGCGTCGTTGCGCTCGAGGACGCCGGCATGCGCAGCGCCCTGGTCAAGGCAATCGACGCAACTCTCCAGTAAAACCGACCAAAAAAAGGACGGGTTTATTTTTGGCAGGTATTTTCTGCGGTTTTGTCCTTTTAGCGAAAAGCGCCCCGCAACTGGCTCAATTCCAGTTGCGGGACGCTTGCGTTTACCCAGATAAAACCGACCAAAATAAGTCTGTCTCTTTTTGGCAGGTTAG
Organism: uncultured Collinsella sp.; assembly: GCA_902494245.1. Lineage (GTDB taxonomy): Bacteria > Actinomycetota > Coriobacteriia > Coriobacteriales > Coriobacteriaceae > Collinsella. Next base: position 2,501 of record CABUSR010000014.1, on the reverse strand, counting down.
TCCCAGAAGCTGTCTTCTTCGTTCTCGGACTTGGGGCCGCGGTCGACATACATCTTATGGGTGCGCTTCTCCATCACAAAGGCAAGAACCGCAAATAGCAGGATGCCGCCGGCGAAAAGGATGGCAAAACCGGTGCGGGTGCCAAACAAAAAGGAAAAAACTGCGTCCATTGGGTGCCTTCTTGCGTAGTTGAGTTGGGTCGTAAACGCTCATAAGTATATACTTGCCCATACATGTACAAGGTTGCAACCTGAATGGAATGTATATCGCCGGAGGATCTAATGCTTGATATCAAGTTTGTTCGCGAGAACCCCGATGCCATCGATACCGCCATGGCAAATCGCCAGACGTCTTGGGACCGCGAGAAGTTCTTTGAACTCGACGACGAGCGCCGTGCCGTCATCACCGAGGTCGAGGAGCTCCAGGCCACGCGTAACGCCGAGTCCAAGAAGATTGGCGCCCTGATGAAGGAGGGCAAGAAGGACGAGGCCGAGGCCGCCAAGGAGGCCGTGCGCGCCGTCAACGAGAAGATCGACGGTCTGGCCGAGCGCCGTACCGCTCTTGAGCAGGAGCAGTACGACTTCATGGCTCACCTGCCCAACATTCCGTGCGAGGCCACCCCGTACGGTAAGGACGAGGACGAGAACATCGAGCGTCGCCGCTGGGGCACCCCGCGCGAGTTCGACTTCGACTTTAAGCCGCACTGGGATCTGGGCACCGATCTGGACATCCTCGACTTCGAGCGCGGCAACAAGCTCTCCGGCAGCCGCTTCACCGTTCTCGGTGGCGCCGGCGCCCGCCTTGAGCGCGCCCTTATCAACTTCTTCCTGGACACGCACACGAGCCGTGGCTTCAAGGAGTGGTGGCCGCCCATCGTCGTCAAGCGTCAGACCATGTTCGGTACGGGCCAGCTGCCCAAGTTTGAGGACGACGCCTATCACGTCTCGGGCGACAACTTCCTGATCCCTACCGCCGAGGTCGTACTGACTAACCTGCATGCCGGTGAGGTTCTGGACGCCGACACTCTGCCTCGCCGCTACACTGCCTTCACCCCCTGCTTCCGCGAGGAGGCCGGTTCCGCCGGTCGCGACACCCGCGGCATCATTCGCCAGCACGAGTTCGACAAGGTCGAGATGGTCAAGTTTGCCAAGCCGGAGGAGTCCGACGAGGAGCTCGAGAGCATGACCGCCGAGGCCGAGTACCTGCTGCAGCAGCTGGGCCTGCCGTATCGCGTGATTAGCCTGTGCACCGGCGACCTGGGCTTTTCTGCCCGTCAGACCTACGACGTCGAGGTTTGGCTGCCGAGCTACAACGCCTACAAGGAGATCAGCTCCTGCTCCAATTGCGGCGACTTCCAGGCCCGTCGTGCCAACATCAAGTATCGCGACCCCGAGAACTTCAAGGGCTCGCGCTACCTGCACACTCTTAACGGTTCCGGCCTGCCGGCTGGTCGTACCATGGCTGCCATTCTGGAGAACTACCAGAACGCCGACGGCACCATCACGATCCCCGAGGTTCTGCGTCCCTACATGGGCGGCCTCGAGAAGATCGAGCCGGTCGCGTAAGCTAGCTGCATAGGTGATTTGCGAGGGCGCTCCTTTTAGGGGCGCCCTTTTTGTGTACGGCTATACCATGCCGTGCGGATAGCTCGATAGAAAACACACGAACAAACGTTCTGTATACATGCATTTACCTGCTATGCTTTTGCTAACTAAGAGCGAGAGAAAGGGGATGTGATGGAGCTGTTCGACGAGCGGGTTGTTTTGTTCCAGAGCGATGAGGGCGGGGAGCATCTGCTGGTAACGTGCGAGCCGTCGGGTATGGGTGGCTTGGTGGTTCGGCAGACGAGTGAGGGACCGTTGACGCAATGGTGCTATGAGGAGTCGCCGCATGTGGTCGAGACGCTTGTGGCGCATGAGGCGCTTGTTGTCCTTGAGCACTTCTATGGCGTTGGAACTTCTAATCAGGTGGCCCGAATGCTGAGCATCTCGTTTGCCGACTACGACTGTGCCCAACGGGTGCGGTCGCTCCTAGGGGAGCTTGGCGCCGGGTTCGATGTGATCGAAAAGCCAATCGATCGCACGAAAAGCGCTGATGCTCGTGGTGCAGCGTGACAAATTGCGGCCCGCGCGAAAAAAGTTTGAGATTTTGCTTGACTCTAACGAACTAAAGTGGTTTTATATGTCTTGCGCTGCGGCGTTACCTCAGCTGGATAGAGGGTCTGACTACGAATCAGAACGTCATAGGTTCGAATCCTATACGCCGCACCAATCGAACTTAAAGCCTCCGGCAACGGGGGCTTTTCTTTTAGGCGGACGCCGCATGGATTCGAACCTCGGTCGAGGCGCGGGCGTCAAGAAAACGCGGAGCGTTTTTAGCCCGCGGGCGAGTCCGCCGGCAGGCGGGCGAAGCCGGTGCGGATCCGCGCAAGCGGATACGCGGAATCCTATACGCCGCACCAATCGAACTTAAAGCCTCCGGCAACGGGGGCTTTTCTTTTA
>CABUSR010000013.1 GCA_902494245.1 uncultured Collinsella sp. | reverse complement strand
GTTTGCTGCTCTACAGTCCTGCGCAAGACGGAAAGCACATTAAGTGCTTTCCTTTGCGTGCGGAACTCGCGACAAACTTAACCCCCGCCCTCAGCCCCGGAAGCCCTCCCTGCCGTCACATTATTCAACCAGTTTTGCGGGCGTGCGCCGCTGCGCGGCTAGCCCGCGTGCTCCTCGGCGGGGTTGGTCTGATTGTTTTTGTTGAAGCTCTGCCTTTGGCTCAAATGGAAACGGGGGACGCATTTGCATCCCCCGTTTTTGTTGTGGTTACTCTAGATCAATAAATTTGGTGCTTATGATCTTGCCGTCTTTTACTAGCATTCTGGCCATGGTGGGGCCTCGGGTGCCTCTGGGGTAGCTAGCGCTGCCCGGGTTGAGGACTAAACAACGGCCCACTTGGGCTTCTTTGGTTACGTGGGTGTGACCATTGATGGCTACGTCTACGGATCCCACCGGAAGGTCTTCGCGGTAGTGGGCTACGGCGAATTTGAGGCCTTCGTAGGTAAAGAGCGCAAGACGGTCTACATCGGGACCGTAGTCGCGGTAGTAATCGTTGTTGCCCAGTACGGCCCGCACGGGGGCGATGGTGCATAGGTGCTCGTAGTCCATCTCTGACGTGAGATCGCCGGCGTGGATGATCAGGTCTGCGCCCTCAAGCTCATCCAGGAGCGCAGGCGAAAGATAGCCGTGGGTGTCCGAGATGATGTCGATACGCTTGGCGCTTGCACTGTTCATGGGATCCCTTCCGCAAAAAACGATTCGGCAGATACATACAAAAAGGCCCCACGGCTCCGCAGACGATGGGTCTACAGGGCTGCGGGGCCAGTGTGCTAGAGACTCAGAGCCTTCTTGAGCGGCACGACGCGGCGGCGCGAAACCGGCACGCGTTCGTCGACGCCCGTAATGCCCAGCTGGATGGCGCCCGAGGGCACCGTCTCGACGTCCGTGACGCACGCCAAGTTGACGATATAGCGGCGGTGAACACGGAAGAAGCCAAAGTCGCAGAGCTTGGCCTCAAACTGCGCCAGCGAGGTCGTCGACAAAAAGCGATCATCGACGGTATAGATGCAGGAGTAATCGTCCTTGGCCATGATAAAGCGAATGTCGTCCACGGGAATGAGCACCTTGCGGCCGCCCTTTTCCACCGGGATACGCTCGATGGTCACCTTGCTGTCCGTAACCGGCTTGGCGCGTTGCATGACCTTCTCGATCGCGCGATCCAAGCGAGCTTCCTCGACCGGCTTCATCAGATAATCGACGGCATCCACGTCGAATGCCTCGACCGCATGGTCACTATACGCAGTCACAAACACGATCGCCGGCGGATTTTTGAGCTTATGCAGCGCCTCGGCAAGTTGCAGGCCCGAGGCACCGGGCATCGAGATATCGAGAAACACGACATCCACGCGACTTTCCATAAGCATCTCGATGGCGGAGCGGACGCTCGACGCCTCCGTGATCGTGCCGATCTTGCCCGTTTGCTCGAGCAGGAAGCGAAGCTCCGAGCGAGCCGGTGCCTCATCATCCACAATCATCGCACGCAGCATAGGGATAAAACCTTTCGTCAACTAACTACGCCGGGCATCCGTCGCATGACGTTGAGCCCGTAGCCTTTTATTTTACTCTTGAATGTCAAAGATGCTCTCTGACAAATCAAGATGAAGGAGCACTTTGGTGCCCTTGCCCGGCGCCGATTCGACACGCGTATAGGAGTGCGGTCCATAAAAGCGATGGATGCGCTCCGAAATATTGTGCATGGCCACACCGGCGCCGCCACCCTGGGGAGAGCTGGCGTCGGGACGGGCAGAACGCTCGTCAAACAGTCTGGCGGCGGTACCCTCATCCATGCCCACGCCATTATCGGCCACGGCAATCAAGATTGCATCCTCGCCGTCTTGGTGAACGGTCACGTCGATCCTCAGGGCGTCGTCATCGCCCATACCATGACGTACGGCGTTCTCGACAATCGGCTGGATCACGAACGCCGGCACCAGCGTATCTTCCACGTCCTCGGACACATCGAACGTCGCAAGCACGCGGTCCTCGCCAAAGCGGGCCTTCTCAAAGGTAAGGTAGCGCTTGGTCTGTGCGACCTCGCGCGAGACCGGAATAAGCGATCCCGAGTTGTCGAGCGTGGCACGATAGAACGATGAGAACTCACGAAGCAGTTCGCGGGCCCGCAGCGGGTCGGTGCGCGTAAACGATGCAATAGTGTTCAGCGTGTTGAACAGGAAGTGCGGGTTAATCTGCGCCTGCAGCGCACGCACCTCGGCGCGCGCTGTGAGTTCCTTTTGCACCTCGAGCTCGTGGATGGCGAGCTGCGTGGACAAAATCTCGGCAAAGCCCGAGGCAAGCGCGTACTGGGTACGGTCGACGGCGCGCGGGGTCTTGTAGTAGAACTTGAGCGTGCCGACGGTACGATCGCCCACCTTGATGGGGGCGATAATGCCGGCGGGGACTTGGTTGTGCGAGCCGTCCGAGCCCACGACATCCACCATACGGTTGAACGACTGCACGATGCCATGTTCGATAACGTAGCGTGTGGCAAGCGTGTGGATGGGAGAATCTGGCAGTAGTTTTTCCTCAAACTCTCCCGCGCAGGCAAGCACGTTGCCCTCGTCGGTGATGGCCACCGTCATGGCGCGCGTCTCGGGCAAAATGCGCCGGCACACCAAACGCGCCGACTCCTGCGTCAGACCGCCCTTAATGTCCTCGAGCATGGCCGAGGCCACCGAGAGCGTCTCCTCGGTGTACTGGGAGCGCACCGAATCGGGATTGAGCGTCAAAAAGATAAAGATGCACAGAAAGATGCACAGCAGCGCGCAGGCAATCACCGTGGCGATCGGCTCGATACCGGTCACCAAGGCAAAAATAAAGTACACCAGCACGCAAATGGCGCAGGCAACGGCAATAATGCGAAAGATTGATATTGAACTATCGCGCTGGGCGCGGCGGTCGATCATTCGGCCCCCTCCAGGATACTGATCAGTCGTGCGTCACGCCAAAGCCCGTCCATGATCTTGGGCCAAAAGCTCTGGAAACGCAGGTAGCTTGCAGCGTTTTGGCGCGCATAGGCCTTTGCCTCGCCGATACCATGGCGCCAAATGCGCAGGTAGCCCTCATGCTCGCGGGTAAACACACTGCGGACCATAGCGGTCTTGCGCACGCGGTCGTCGAGCTCGCGCGAAATCCACGGGCCCGGGTAGGGCATGAGTGATGCCGCCGTAACGGGAATGAGCTCCTTTTGATGCGCGGCGAATGTCAACTTGGCCCGTTCGTAGTACCAACGGTATACATCCTGCATAAAGCGCGGTGAGCGCTTTTCGGACTCCGGAGGCAGATGGCGCACGGTCCACTCGTTATCGAACCACACGTCGTAGCCAAACATGCGCATGTTAAAGAGGTAATCCAAGTCCTCGCCGCGGGTGATAAACGGGTCAAAGGCCACACGCGTAAAGGCGCGGGCGTGCAGGGCCATCAGGCCGCCGCACACGTAGTTAGAGCGCGAGATGCGGGTGCCCGAGAGCGCCTTTTTCATCCAACGGTTGAACTCGATGCGCTTGGTCCACCAACGATGGCAGATGCCCGCCTTGTCCGTGGGAGCCAGCGGCGAGCCGTCGCGATCGTAGAAATAGCCGCTCTTGACCAAGATCGGCAAGCCCTGACGCGTCTGCTGCCCCAACGCATAGGTCGCGCGCTTCATAAAGTCGGCGTCGATGACAGTCTCATCGTCATCCAAAAAGATAACCGCGTCATGACCCAGCACAGCGGCGCAGGCTAGCCCCATGTTGCGGATGGCACCGTAGCCTCGCAGGCTCACGCACTCGCCCGAACCCTTGGGCGCGATCTGAGCAACCCGGTCTGCGATGCGCGAGGCCTGGGTGTTGGTGACAACGGTGACCTTGAGCGTGGGATGCGCGTCGACAATCTCGCGCACGCGCAGCGACACATCGGCTGTGGCAGAAACGGGACAGACCACCAAAAGGATGATGCGCGGGATGTCACGTACCTGCTCAAGCGAGGCCAGACAGCGGTCGAGTTCGGGATTGTCGGCGTTGAGTCGCGTCGAATGGTCATAGGTGCCAGGGGCGTTTGCGCAAGCGTCATCGCCCGCCCAATACGTTGGAATCACGACTGTGGCGTTCATGCCTTACCCTCCCTGCAACACAAAAACGGGACGCCGCCAAACACAGGCGACGCCCCGCGACCTAGCTGATTCCATCATACCCACTTGGGCAAATCATTGCTCGCAAGTCGCAATGTTTATTGCGGATAACCCCAAAAGAGTACCGTGGACAGGCACAATAGCCGCTCGCTCCTATGCGGCATGCTCTGCCGCCCGAGTCATGCGGGACAGGCGGACCAGCAGCATAAAGCCAACAATCAGCAGCACGCCAATGGAAAGGACGCCCAGCGACGGGTTGCCGGTCAGCGAGGTGACGACCGACACCAGGAAGGTGCCCATAACGCTTGCATAACGACCAAAGATGTCAAAGAAGCCATAGTACTCGTTGGACTTTTCCTTGGGGATAATGCGGCCAAAGTAGCTACGGCTGAGCGCCTGCACGCCGCCCTGGAACAGGCCGACCATAATGGCAAGCACCCAGAATTCAAAGGCAGTCTTTAGGAAGAACGCGGCGAACAGCACAATGCCCATGTAGGCGGCGACCGCCACCAGAATCATGTTGAGCGTGCCCACGCGTCCGGCGAGCTTACCGTAGATGATGGCGGACGGAAAGGCCACGAACTGCGTAACGAGCAGCGCAAGCACCAGCTGCGTCGAATCGATGCCCAAGGCCGATCCGTAACTGGTGGCCATGGAAATGACCGTGTGCACACCGTCGATATAGAAGAAGAACGCGATCATGTAGACCAGCACGGTCTTGTTGTGGGCAATCTCGCGCATGGTGTGTCCGACCTCGGAGAACACACCGCCCACGATGTGGCCGATAGTGTCCTCGGGACCGCGCTCGCGACCGTACTTTTGCTTATAGGTGCGAATGAGCGGCAGGGTAAAGATGAGCCACCAGGCACCAGTGATGATAAACGACAGACGCGTTGCCAGCATGGTGGGGACGCCAAGAGCGGGGCCACCCATGATGAGCGCCAGGCAGATGACGAACGGCACGGTGGAACCGATGTAGCCCCAGGCATAGCCCGAGCTGGACACGGCGTCCATGCGCTCATCGGTGGTAATGTCGGGCAGCATGGCGTCGTAGAACGTCATAGAAGAGTTAAGGCCGATGGTGCACAGCACGTACACGGTCAAAAATGCCATGGCGGACATTGGGATAGCCTGCGCCAGGCAAAGCACCAGGCCCGTGAGGAAGAAGCCCAAGAAGAACTTGATCTTGTTGCCAGCGTAGTCGGCAAGCGCGCCAAGAATGGGCATGAGCATGGCGATGACCAGCGAGGCGATCGTCTGCGCATTGCCCCAGGCGACCACCAGGTCGGCCGAAGAAGCGCCGGTATTGATGGCGTTAAAGTAAATGGGCACCACCGAGGTATTGAGCAGCACGAGGGCCGAATTGCCCACATCATACATAACCCAGTTACGCTCGAGCTTGGTGTATTTCATGGACAGGGACCCTTCGTATTCGCCCGATATGCAGTTAGTTCATCGTACCCCAATTGTCCAGAAGCACCGGTAAGGATTCGGCAAAGGGGCACGCACGGGCCCTATTCCTCGCGGTCGAACTCCTCATCGGCATTGAGCACGCGACCGCTGTAGTTGACGTGACTGGTCACGGCATCCATGTCACCGGTCTCGATAAAACGTGCGACCGTGCACTCGTAATCGACCAGCGCGCGATCAAAGACCTCGGGGAAACTCTCGTTCGAGACCTCGTCGGTAAAGGGATTCTTCCATGTCAGATGGCCCAGGTTACCGGTGCGCTCGGGCAGCTCCGTCGTCACACGATGGGCAAGGCCGTCGAGCAGCGAGTAGTCGTGCACCAAGCCCTCAACCAGCGAGATCGCGCGCGTCTTTGCGGAGCCGGCCGGCTCAATCGCGCGGTAAAGTCGCTGCATATTGGCAACGGCAGCACCGTACTCCCCTGCCGGAATGTCAATGCCGTACACGCGTCCGGCAACATAGCTCATCAGCACGCCGGCCACGCGATTGATGCGATCGGTGGTGACGATCTCGCCCGCCGGCGGGTAATCGTCGACCGTAGCGCCATCGCGTTTAAGCTGCAGCATCAGTACATCCAGGTCGCTCTCGATCACGGCATGGACCTGACTGCTCGAATCCTCAAGCTCTGAATCGGACTCCACGATGCCAAACTGCTGCTCATAGACAAAAGGATGGGCGTTGCGGTCGAGCACGTAATGAGACAGCAGGCCCAACGCAAAGGCACGACCCAAGCTGGCGTCGCGCGGCAGCAGATGCGACACGCCGTCGCGCAGGCACGCGAACTGGCGAGACATGCGCGACCGATGCATGACCTGCGCCAGCAGCGTGCAGTCGGAAACACGCGGTGTCAGAATGTGAAAGAAAAACGGGTCGGGGCCTTGGTTGCCCAAGATAAAGGCAATGCGCTCTTCATCGGACGTGATGACGCCCTGCGGAAGACGGTCGATGCTTTCCTCGCCAAACAGATGATGGGTGATAAGCGCGGGCATAATGATCCTTTCGATTTCATTCGATGCCACCCATTATGCCCACCGCGCGCCCATGCCAAACCTGCGATGGTAAACGACGGCACGCAGACCGTCTACGCAAGCCCCAGGTGCGACTTGACCTCGGCGGCACGACGACGGGACACCGGTACCGTCGAGTTCACGCGGTCGAGCCTGAGCTCCATCAACCCCGTGGAGCCAATCTCAACATTGTGCACGTCTTCCAAATTGACCAGGTAGCTGCGATGAACGCGAATAAAGCCCTCGGAGTCCAAGCGACGCTCGAGCGAAGAGATCGACTCATTGATCAGGTACGTTCCCTCGGCGCAGATGGCGTTGCAAAAATCGGCGCGCGCCTCAAAGTAGCAGACGTCTGCGGCGGGAATGAACACCTTTTTGCCCCCGCGGTCCACCGTCAGACGCAAAGGCTGGCGCGGAGCATGGATAACACGACGGGCACCCAAGGCTGCCTCGATCTTGTCGAGTGCCTTTGACAGGCGTGCGTCCTCGACCGGCTTGACGACATAGTCGACCGCATCGAGGTTATACGCATCGGCGGCAAACTCGGCAAACGCCGTCACAAACACAACCACCGGCGGCGTCTTTAGGTTCTGCAGCGTCTCGGCAAGCTCAATTCCCGAGCGACCGGGCATGGTAATGTCTAAAAACAGCACGTCGGGCTTGTTCGACAGAATCGACTCCACGGCTTCGGTGACATTGCCTGCCTCGGCAATCTGGCCCACACGCGTATCCTTTTCCAACAGATAGCGTAGCTCAGCCCTAATGGGAGGTTCGTCATCAACCACCAAGATGTTCCAGCCTTCGGACATATGTGCTTCCCCTCTTTTTCTCTCAATCCAACCGCGTGCTACGCCGTCAACGGCGCGGGCTCATGCGGCTCGCCGTTCAGCTCGACGATGACCTGCGTTCCCACGCCCTCCTGGGACTTCACGCGCATGCCGGAATCTTCTCCGTAAAAGAAATGGATGCGCTGAAGCACGTTGAAGAGCGCCAGGCCGCAACCTCGCTTGACGGAGCCGTCGGCGATAATGCTCTCGGGCTCCTCTCGGCGATGCTGCTCAAACAGATGCGCGCAGACTTCTTCGCTCATACCGATGCCGTCATCTTCGACGATGATCTCCAAGCCGTCATCGGTCTCAAAAGCCCTAACACGAATAGAAAGCGGCTCGGTCTCGCGCTGCGCATGCTTGATGCAGTTTTCGAGCAGCGGCTGCAAGATAAATGGCGGCACCAGGCTGTCGTGCACCTCAAAGTCGATGTCGACCGAAACGCGCAGACGGCCGTCGCCATACCGGGCCTGCATAAGATTGATATAACGGGTGCCCTGTTCCACCTCGTGCTCGAGCGTGGTGAGCGTATCAGAGTCAGAAAGCGTCTGACGATAGTAGTTGGAGAAGTCGATCAGCAGCGATCGCGCCTTGTCGGGCTCGGTTCGAACGAGCGACACGATCGTGCTAATGGTATTGAATAGAAAATGCGGGTCGACCTGCGACTGCAGGGCGCGAAGCTCAACGCGGGCCGTGAGCTCGTCTTGGCGCTCGAGCTCAAAGCTGGCGAGCTGCGTGGAAATGAGGTCGGCAAAACCCGAGGCAAGGGCCGTCTGGCGCATATCGATGCTGCTCAGACGGGGGTAATACAGCTCGAGTGTGCCCACGCAATGCCCGCGCACGGTCAGCGGCGCGACAATGCCTGCGCGCAGGCGGGGATAATAACCACCCGTCTCACTGGAGGCGTCACGCGAAAAAACGCTCTGCTCGCCCGTCTCAATCACATTGAGCGTGGTCTTGAGCACTACCGGGGTTCCGGCAGGGCACTTTGCCGAGTCCTCGCCCCAGCTTGCCAGCACCTGCTTGCCGTCGGTAAAACAGATGGCAGAAGCGATGGTCTCGGACAGGATGATTTTAGAGGCACCCAGAGCCGCTTCGGGCGTAAGGCCGCGCGACGTATAGGCGAATATTTTTGATGCGATGGCGAGCGTACGGTCGGTTGCGCTCGATGTGAGGTCGTCGGGGACCACAAAGACATACGAGAAGAAGAAGCACAGCATGACCAAGCCGGCAATGACGACAACGGCCGGAACGGGATTGGGATTATCGGTTAGATCCCAGATGAGCAGCAGGATAAGCAGCGGAACGACAATACCGAGCAAGATGGCTTGAACCACATGCTGAGCGGTACGAAAGACCTTGGTAGAGTTGTAACTCTTGCCCAGAATCAGCCTATTGAGATCCACCGTCATCTCCTTCTTACCGACGCACCCCATAGCAATAAAGAGGGCCGCAAGCGACCCTCTCCATTGCATTATGCAATCAAATACTGTGTTTTACATCAAGCCATCGATGAACGGTAGCTTAGGCGCTGTACTTGTTTGCCTCGCCGAAGGTGCCGCCCTCGACAATCCAGCCGTCCTTCATGATGACGTCCATGTTGTCGGTGTTGAGCACGTGGATGTCGGCGGCGACGTCACCGTTGACGACCAGCAGGTCGGCGCACTTGCCGGCCTCGATGGAACCGGTCTCGTCCTCGATGTGGCACATCTTGGCACCGTTGAGGGTGGCACAGGTGATGGTCTCGACCGGGGTGAAGCCGATCTTGTCGACGAACTCGTACATCTCCTCGATGGAGCAGGTGCCGTACGGGGTGACGAAGGAGAAGGAGTCGGAGCCGATCGTCATGACGACGCCGCGCTTCTTGGCCTCGCGCAGGCAGTCGTAGTTGCGCTGCAGCTCCTTCTCGACCAGAGTGCCCTCGTACTTGTCGTGCAGCTCGGGGACGTAGACGGGCGGATAGGTGGCGTACCAGGTGGGCAGGAAGGCGATCGTCGGGGTGAAGAAGGTGCCCTGCTCGGCCATGAGGTCCATGGTGCGCTCATCGATATCGAAGCCGTGAATCAGCTGCTCGCAGCCAAAGCGAACGGAATCGTAGGCAGCGGCGTGGTTGTTGTAGCAGTGGCTCCACACGGGGATGCCGACCATCTTGGCCTCTTCGACCACGGCCTGAATCTCCTCGGAGCAGTAGTGCTGGTCGCGACCGGAGTCCCAGCGCCAGATGCCGCCACCGGTAGCCCAGATCTTGATGGCATCGGGGTTCTCGCGCAGGCGACGACGGACGGCCTTGCGCAGATCCCAAGGACCGTCGACCTGGTCGCCCCAGGGGTGCGATTCCTTGTTGAGCTCCTGGCTGCAGTGGTGGGAGTCGCCGTGGCCGGCAACGCGGCAGAAGCCAAGGCCGGTGGCCAGAACGCGCGGGCCCTTGAAGACGCCCTTGTCGATGCAGTCACGGATCTGGATACCAAAGCGGCCGATCTCGCAGACGGTGGTGAGGCCGTGGGTGAGGCAGTCGTAGGCCTGCTTCACGGCGACGGCCTGCTTCTCGAGGAGCGGCTGCATGACCCAATCGGTATCATCGTCGGTCAGGTTGCCCGAGAAGTGCAGGTGGGTGTCGATCAGGCCGGGAAGGACGGTCTTGCCGGCGGCGTCGATAACCTCAACGCCCTCGGGAAGGTCCTGCATAGCACCGGCGTACTCGATCTTGCCGTTGTCGTCGACGAGAACGAGGGAGTTCTCGACCGGCTCGGCACCGGTACCGTCGATGAGCTTGCCGCCAACGATTGCATACTTAGTGGACATGGTTCCTCCTTATGGATCCATATAGTGGGCGAGGCCGTGTTGGGTTAAGGCCTCACAAAGCTACCCAAGTGGCGCCGGGTTCGGTGCGCGGAAGAGAGGGGCCCGCGCACCTGATCCGCCCCGGCTCGGCGTTACTTTTTGCGGGAATTGGTGAAAGCCATGAGGGCCAGGCCAATAGCCAACCAGCCGATCACGATGCTCCACTCCACCATGTTGAGGGAGGCGGGAGAGAACGGAATCACAAGCAGGCCGATGATGATGGCGCAGGCAGCGATAGCGAGGGAGATGCCAAACTTGCCACCGGGCACCTCGTAGGGACGAGGTAGGTCGGGCTCGGTGAAGCGCATGCGCAGGCAAGCGAGGGCGACCATGCCGCAGGAGAAGATGAAGGCGAGAGCCGACACGTTGGTCAGAGGGATGAGCATGTTCTTGCCCAGGAACGGACCGACGACGGTGATGACGCCCAGAACGACGCAGGCGAGCTTGGGAGCGCCAGACTTGGGGTCGACCTCGGCGAACTGCTCGGGCAACTGGCCCTTGCGGCCCATGGCGAGCATGATGCGGCTCGTGGCGCCGTAGAAGGAGTTCATCGGGCCCATGGGTCCAAGCGTGGCGATGACGAGCATGGCCAGGTACAGAAGCATGTTGATGCCCTTGAGGCAGGCGAGCGCGGGAACCGGGCTCTTAACGAACTCATGCCAGTCGAGGATGGTGCCGAACGAGTAGATGCAGACCATGTAGAAGCCGCCAGCGGCCAGCAGAGCCAGGGAGATGATCTTGCCGAACTTGTTCCAGTTGAGGCCCTCGGCTGCTTCCTCAGCCTGCTGAGGAATGGTGTCGAAGCCAGCGTAGAAGAACGGGGTCAGAACCAGGACCGACACGATGCCGGCAAACAGGCTGGTGCTCTCGGTAGCGGCCTTGCCGCCGCCAGCGCCGGTGACCTGGGAGAACACGGGCATGGCATTGTCCGGCGAGCCGGTGAACAGCGAGACGCCCATGGCGAGCAGCATGCCGCAGAGCAGGGCCTTGGTCAGGAAGGCCTGGAGCTTGGCGGCCGAGCTGGCACCGCGGAAGTTGAGGAAGATGACGTAGACTGCAAAGCCGAGCGCGATCAGCGTCGGGAACAGGTAAACGTCGGCCCCCAGGATGGTGTAGAGCTTGACGGCGCGCAGCCACTCAAGGCCGGGCAGGCTGCCGAACATTTCAGACACGAGGGTCGAAATGGCGATGGCCTCCCACGGGCACAGGATGCCGTTGCCCAGGGCCAAAAGCCATCCGGTGATGTAGCTCAGCGTACGGCCAAAGCTACGATCGACATACTCGACAATGCCGCCCGAGATGGGGATAGCAGCCGTGAGCTCACCGAAAACAGCTCCGACGGGCACGAGGAAGATTGCACCCAAGAGGAATGCGATCATAGCGGGAACGGGACCGCCGCCCACGACCATCCAGTCGCCGACCTGCAGAACCCAACCGGTACCGATGATGGCACCGAAGCCGATGGTGAAGAAGTTCCAGAGCGAAAGCGTTTTCTTCATGCCGCCGTTATCCTCGACTGCAACTTCTGCGTTCTTGTCCGCCATTGTTCCCCTCCTTTCCTGTTTGACGCCCTTGGCGTCACCCCTTGCGCGGTCCGTTTTGCCGCGCGCTTTTATTCCATGGCTTTAAGATACGGCCTTGGCGCAGCAGCGCCGCTCGCAGCTCGACCGAAGGCAGAATTGCAAAACGAGCGGCACCGTTTTTGGGACGAACGGCGGGAGACGTCATTCGTCTTGGACGCTTTCATCTTGTCTGCTTTTGAATACCTGTTGCCGTGACGCTTGGCGCGCGGCGCGGCAACGTTCATACCATTTGTCAGGCTTTTGGCGCACATACCCATGTGTCGTGCATCTTTTTATGTAGGATAGACAAGTTACACATGAGGCAAGGTGATTCGAATGGCATACGGATACAATGACGGCGACCAACGGCCACAAAGCGTGCGCCTTGCCGGCCGCACCACGTCAACGCCCAAAATCACCTCCGACAACGACAACCCGCAGCGCCCCCAAGAGCAGCTCGGGGCTTCTTCGCGGCAGCAAAGCCGTACCGTGCAGCAGTCAGACCGTGTAAGTACGAGCACACGCCAACGCCAGACCGGCACATCGCAGCCACGCCGCTACGATCGCCGTAAGACCGACTACTACGTCAAGCGCTCCTTTTCGCGACCTCAACGCGATCGCGGCAATTCCGCCCCTCACCCCGCGTCGCACACCACAAGCCACGCGCTTCCGGCCCGCCGCCTACGCCTTGCGCTTTGCTCCATTGCCGCCTGCCTCGTCTTTGTGTTTTTGGGATCCTGTATCTCCCACGGATCAGCCGGTCTTGAGCCCACTGCCGAGGACAAGCTGCTTAAAGCTCCCGTCGCGCCCGGTTACTCCTTTGCGTTCTCGACCCCACGCTCGCAATGGCAGGCCGGCGCCATGCCCCACATCTACCAAATTGACCCCGCATGGTCGGAGCTGCCCTATGCCGGTGGCACTATTCGAGAAAACGCTTGCGGTCCCACTTGCCTCACCATGGTCTATATCTTTAAGACCGGCCACACCGATAAGACGCCGGTCGATGTATGCGCACTGGCCGAAGCCGGCAACTACGCCCCCACTGGTGCCACCGAGTGGTCGTTTATGACAGGCGGTGCGTGGCAGCTAGGGCTCAACGGAACACAGCTCTATAACGATCGCGAATCGATTACCCAAGCACTTCGCTCGGGTGCGCCCGTCATCGCCGCAGTGCGCCCCGGTACGTTTACCAACGTAGGCCACTACATCGTGCTCTACGGCATCGACAACGCCAACCAGATTGGCGTCTACGACCCCAACTCGGCCAACCGCAGCGCCCGCCGCTGGGGCGTCGTAGAGGTCCTCAACGAAGTCGAAGCCATGTGGGCCTACTACTAGTCATTGGGGACAGACTTAAATGAGTGGTCATTGGGGGCGCTCTTGTTTGACTAGTCATTTAAGAACGTCCCCAATGACTAGGTGAATAGCAAAAGCCCCGCAGTCGGAGCGGACTGCGGGGCTCATGAAGAGAGGCTAGTTTGTGGGCGCTTTGCCTGGCGCCCACAAGAGAGGCAGCAGAGTAGAGACTACTCGTGGATGCGGGTACCGGAGAGGCCGGCCATGGTCTCGGCGGCCTTGTCCAGAGCGCCGATGATGCAGGTACGACCCTTGCGGGAACGCGCGAACTTGATAGCAGCGCGAACCTTGGGCTCCATGGAACCCTTGCCGAACTGGCCCTCGTCGGCCAGGCGCTCGGCCTCGTCGGCGGTGAGGTCCTCGAGCTCCTCCTGGTTGGGCTTGCCGAAGTTGATGGCGACATGCTCAACGGCGGTCAGCAGGAACAGAACGTCAGCGTCGCAGTCCTCGGCCAACAGCTCGCCGCCCAGGTCCTTGTCGATGACGGCGGGAACGCCCTTGTAGCAGCCCTTGTTCTCGTAGTCGCGGACGACGGGGATGCCGCCGCCACCGCAGGCGATGACGATGAACTCGTTGTCGAGCAGGTTGAGGATGGAGTCGGCCTCGACGATCTTCTTGGGATCGGGGGAAGCGACGACGCGACGCCAGCCGCGGCCGGAATCCTCGACGAAGACCTTGGAGGGATCCTCGGCCATGAACTCCTTGGCCTGCTCCTCGGTATAGAAGGGACCGATCGGCTTGGTCGGGTTCTTGAACGCGGGATCGTCGGGATCGCACTCGATCTGGGTGACGACGGTGGCGGCGTGCCAACGCTTATAGCGCTTGTGCATCTCGCGGCCGATGCCCTGCTGCAGGTGATAACCAATGTAGCCCTGGGACATGGCGCCGCACTCGGGCAGCGGCATCTCGGGGGTACCGATGGCATCGTGGGCAGCGGCGAAGGCGTTCTGGATCATGCCGACCTGCGGGCCGTTGCCGTGGGTGATGATGATCTCGTTGCCCTGCTCGATGAGGCCGAGGAGGGCATGGGCGGTGTTGCTCACGGCCTCGATCTGCTCGACGGGGTTGTTGCCGAGGGCGTTGCCGCCAAGGGCGACGACAATACGATCGGGCTTACCAAGAGGCTTAGACATTGCTGGAATCCTTTCTGTAAAAGGCCTACAACCCATTAATAACCCGCGTCCGTGCGATACGCGAGTTTATTAAGGTTTATATTCTCTTTATCGCTCATTTTATTCATTTTGAAAATA
Organism: uncultured Collinsella sp.; assembly: GCA_902494245.1. Classification (GTDB taxonomy): domain Bacteria; phylum Actinomycetota; class Coriobacteriia; order Coriobacteriales; family Coriobacteriaceae; genus Collinsella. The sequence continues at coordinate 33,006 of CABUSR010000013.1, read as the reverse complement.
GCGGAACGGTGAACGGTCGTTTTTATCCGCTCAGCGTACAGAACTCCAGCTCAGACATATCTACGTAATTTACGTGCGACTTTATTTAAATGAAGCAAGGATTATGTCGGATTATGCAAACTACATCTCTGCTAAACACAAAACGGACAGCGCAATATCTTACTCGCACTATACGAGATTCTATGCACATATAAGTCGAGTATGCACCCCTGCAAAAACAAGGGGCTTTTCATCCAGCATAAGGAATAAAGAAGAGCTCCGAAAAGGCGGCAACAGCCAAGTCCCCCATCCATCCCCAAAGTGGCGCGAGGTTTCGCGGCAAAGCCGCGAAACAGCGAAAGGGATGGAATACCCGCCAACTACGTCCTTCATCCGCCCACACAATCCGAGGACGTAGTCGTAGCAGGATCTGAGGGCTAACCTTCGCGGGCACTCCGCAGGACGAAAGAACCCCCGCCGCACGTAGTGCGCAGCGGGGGTTCTTTCATGTCCGAGGACGTCCGCGAAGGTCAGCCCTCAGATCCTGCGGTGGGAGACCTAGGCCTCGTTGTACACCGTCTTGAGCTTCAGCAGGTGAGCGTAGCGGTCCATAGCGGCCTGCTCGTTCTCCTTGAAGAGCTCCTCGGCGCGCTCGGGGAAGGAACGCGTCAGCGAAGCGTAACGGGCCTCGTTCATCAGGAACTCCTGATAACCGCCCGCAGGCTCCTTGGAATCGAGCGAGAACTTCTTGCCGGCAGCAGCCTCGGGGTTGAAGCGGAAGAGGTTCCAGTAACCGCACTCGACAGCCTTCTTCATCTCGGCCTGGCAGTTCTGCATGCCACCCTTCTTGATGGAGTGCATCTCGCAGGGGCTATAGCCGATGATGAGGGACGGGCCGTCGTAGGCCTCGGCCTCGTGGATGGCCTTGAGGGTCTGAGCCGGGTTGGCGCCCATGGCGACCTGCGCCACGTAGACGTAGCCGTAGCTCATGGCGATCTCGGCCAGGGACTTCTTCTTGGTCACCTTACCGGCAGCGGCGAACTGAGCGACCTGGCCCAGGTTCGAGGCCTTGGAGGCCTGACCACCGGTGTTGGAGTAGACCTCGGTGTCGAAGACGAAGACGTTGACGTTGTGGCCGGAAGCCAGGACGTGGTCCAGGCCACCGAAGCCGATGTCGTAGGCCCAACCGTCGCCGCCGAAGATCCAGAAGGACTTCTTGGTGAGGTAAGCCTTGTCGGCGAGGATCGCCTTGGAAGCGTCGCAGCCGCACTTCTCGAGCTCGGCAACGTAGGCAGCGGCAGCGGTCTTGGAAGCCTCGGCGTCGTTGACGGAGTCGATCCAAGCCTGGCCGGCAGCCTTGAGCTCATCGGACGGACCATCGGCAGCGATGATGTCCTGGGTAGCGGCGATCAGCTTGTGCTGAACGGCCTCATAGCCAACGGCCATGCCCAGACCGTGCTCGGCATTGTCCTCGAACAGGGAGTTGTTCCACGCCGGGCCGTGACCGTCCTTGTCCTTGCAGTAAGGAGCGGTGGCAGCGGGGTTGCCCCAAATGGAGGAGCAGCCGGTGGCGTTGGAAATGAACATGCGGTCGCCGGCGACCTGGGTCACCAGACGTGCATAGGCGGTCTCGGCGCAGCCGGCGCAGGAGCCGGAGAACTCCAGGTAGGGCTGCTTAAACTGGCTGCCCTTGACGTTGGCCGCGATGAGCTCCTTCTTCTCGGAGACGTTCTCGACCATGTAGTCCCAAACGGGCTGCTGGTCCATCTCCTGCTCGGTGGGAACCATCTCGAGGGCGCCCTTGGGGCAAACCTTGACGCAGTTGGTGCAGCCCATGCAGTCGAGCGGGGACACGGCCATGGTGAACTTCATACCCTTGGCCTTGGGGCCCATGGCGTCGAGCGTGCGGGTAGCCTCGGGCGCGGCGGCAGCCTCGTCCTCGGTCATCGCGAACGGACGGATGGTGGCATGCGGGCACACATAGGCGCACTGGTTGCACTGGATACACTTGGTCTCGTCCCAGTGAGGAACGACCACGGCGACGCCGCGCTTCTCGTATGCGGAGGCGCCCAGCTCAAACTGGCCGTCGGCGCAACCGACGAAGGCAGAAACGGGCAGGCTGTCGCCATCCATGCGATCGATGGGCTCGAGCAGGTTCTTGACCTGCTGGGCGATGGCGGACTTGGTCTCCTCGGAGAGCTCGACGGGAGCGGCGTCCTCGGCGGTAGCCCAGTCGGCCGGAACCTCGAACTTACGGAAAGCGGTAGCGCCGGCATCGATGGCCTTGTGGTTGGCGTCGACGATAGCCTGGCCCTTCTTCATGTAGGACTTGGTAGCCGCGTCCTTCATGTACTGCAGGGCGTCCTCGGCGGGCAGGACCTTGGCCAGCGCGAAGAAGGCAGACTGGAGCACCGTGTTGGTGCGCTTGCCCATGCCGACCTTGGCCGCCAGGTCGATAGCGTCGATCAGGTAGACGTTGACGTTGTTGTTCGCGATGTAGCGCTTGGCCACGGCGGGCATGTGCTCGGCGAACTCCTCGTCGCTCCACTGGCAGTTGACCAGGAAGGTGCCGCCCGGCTTGACGTCGCGAACCATCTTGAAGCCCTTAACGATGTAGCTGGGGTTGTGGCAGGCGACAAAATCGGCCTTGGTCACGTAGTACGGCGAACGGATCGGAGAATCACCAAAGCGCAGGTGCGAGACGGTGACGCCGCCGGTCTTCTTGGAGTCGTACTGGAAGTAGGCCTGGACGTACTTGTCGGTGTGGTCGCCGATGATCTTGATCGAGTTCTTGTTGGCGCCGACGGTACCGTCGCCACCCAGACCCCAGAACTTGCACTCGATGGTGCCGGGGGCTGCGGTGTTGGGCGCATCCTCGACCTCGGGCAGGCTCAGGTTGGTCACGTCATCGACAATGCCGATGGTGAACTCGCGCTTGGGCTCGTCCTTCTTGAGCTCCTCGAAGACAGCGAACGCGGACGCGGGAGGCGTGTCCTTGCTGCCCAAGCCATAACGGCCGCCGACGACCTTGATGCCCGTCTTGCCAGCCTCGTAGAGAGCGGAGACGACGTCCTGGTAGAGCGGCTCGCCGATAGAACCCGGCTCCTTGGTACGGTCCATGACGGCAATCTTCTGGACGGTCTCGGGGAGAACGTCGACGAAGTGCTTGATGGAGAACGGACGGAACAGACGAACCTTGACCAGGCCGACCTTCTCGCCGTGAGCGTTGAGGTAGTCGATGACTTCCTCAAGCACGTCGCAGAAGGAGCCCATGCACACGACGACGCGGTCGGCATCGGGAGCGCCGTAGTAGTTGAACAGGCCGTAATCGGTGCCGAGCTTCTCGTTGATCTTCTTCATGTAGCCCTCGACGACGGCGGGAAGCTCGTCGTAGACCTTGTTGCAGGCCTCACGGTTCTGGAAGAAGATATCGCCGTTCTCGTGGCTGCCGCGGGTGTGCGGGTGCTCAGGGTTGAGCGCGTGGTCGCGGAAAGCCTGGACGGCGTCCATGTCGCACATCTCGGCCAGATCCTTGTAGTCCCACATGGCGACCTTCTGGATCTCGTGGCTGGTGCGGAAGCCGTCGAAGAAGTTAAGGAACGGGGTCTTACCCTCGATGGCGGCAAGGTGAGCCACCGGCGAGAGGTCCATGACCTCCTGGACGTTGCCCTCGGCGAGCATGGCGAAGCCGGTCTGACGACAGGCCATGACGTCGGAGTGATCGCCAAAAATGTTCAGGGCGTGGGAAGCGACGCAACGCGCGGAGACGTGGAAGACGCCCGGGAGCTGCTCGCCCGCGATCTTGTACATGTTCGGGATCATCAGGAGCAGACCCTGAGAAGCCGTGTAGGTGGTGGTCAGAGCACCGGCGCCCAGCGAACCGTGAACGGTACCGGCTGCACCTGCCTCGGACTCCATCTCGACGACCTTGACCGGGGTGCCGAAGATATTCTTGCGACCCTGGGCCGCCCACTGGTCGACATGGTCGGCCATCGGGCTGGACGGCGTAATGGGATAGATTCCCGCTACCTCGGTGTACGCATACGAAACATATGCGGCCGCCTCGTTGCCGTCCATAGACTTAAACTTACGCGCCATATACCCCTCTCCTCTCATATAGGTATACAGGCCCCGGCGATCGCCGGGATGTTGGCGTGATGGGATTTACGCTGTTGCTTCCAATCATCTGGCAGGCAGGCTCAGCAGCAGGTACATGGCGTGGAGAGAAGACATGCCGAGGCGAGGGGCAACTGATGCGCCCTACAGGCCCGACCGCCCGTCTTGCACATGACCGAGCGCCGCAAAGGCCGCATGCCGGATGCTCCCGGGCACGCCCCGGCGATGGGAAGCGCCCGCAACGGAAATCCGCATGCGGGTTTATTGTACCCCGCCGTCAAGTGTAATTTCGGCAAATATAGGCGTGCGGTAAAGGTTTACCCCGACTGACCGCCAAGGGGCGAAATGGCCCCTCGTCCCAAGCGGCCGGCCCTGGCGCGCCAAGGAGTGTCCCCAAGTGCCGGCAGAAAAGGAACGTCCCTAACTGCCGGCTAGAGGGCACCGAAGAGAATGGCATAGGTAGTGGATTCGCCGAGCTTGAGCTCGTCGCCGGGATTGAGTTGGGCGGAACGGCCGGGCTCGACCTGAATGCAGACGCGCGTGGCCCCGTTTACCACCACGGTTCCGTTGGTGGACGACAAGTCCTCGACGTGCCAGATATTTTGAGCATCGCACCAGATATGGGCATGGCGGGCCGAGACATCGTCGCCGACGTCGGTAATATCGCCCTCACCAGTGGCCAGCGCGCCAATCTCAACACCCTGCTCACTCGGCTGAATCCAGCGCGGGGCGCTCACGACAAAACTGTTTTGCACGCGCAGCAAGCCCAAGGGGTGCGCCGGGGCGGGTTCGCGTTCGCCCGCAGTCAGCGACATGCCAAGCGAACGCGGCGTGGATGTGCCTCCGCCACAGGTCGCGTGTGCGTAGTCGATGGCATAGTTCACCGAGGACCGCACATCCGCCGAACAACCGACGGCGACAAACAGCACCAGCACGGCCTCGGCGCGCTCGGCGGGCATGAGTTCCGCCGCCTGGGACAGGCGATCGAGCGCGTTGCGATAGAGATTCGTGTCCTGGTGGCACTCTTCGAGCGCGCGTACCATCGGTTCACCTGCAGGACCGCACACCATATTGATCACAGCCGTGGAGTCCATGGGATTGCGCTGGCGCAGGGCCAGTTGCGACATAATACGCGCAGCCGAGGTACCGTATTCGGCAAAGTAGCGCTGCTGAAGCGTGCCGACCGGCGCGCGAACGATAAAGCGGGAAACCCAAGAGCGATCGGCGGCTCGGCTCTGCGGGCTGCGGCCGTCGGCGAGCGGACGGGACGAAAGCACCAAGCCGCACAGCTCGATATGGCTCAGATGCGCCGCGCGCTTAAAGATGTCAAACATGGCCCCGCATGGGGTGAGCTCAACTTGAGATGCCATGACCTAGGCCTCCTTGGTCGTAGAAATAGAATCGGACGATACTTCGACAGGTCCGCCAAAAGTACGGGCAGCTGCGGCTCCACCGGCAAGCGGAGTCGCCATCTGGGCTTTTGTGCGTCGCGGTGCCGAAACGGGAAGTTCAAAGGCAAAGCCCATCGCAAGCAAAAACCACGTAAGCGTATAGGTTGCAACCAGAGCGGCAACAAGGCCGCCCATCACGGCGCGTTGGGAAAATACGCTACATGCAGCCACAACCAACACCGGAACCTCGCAGGCAGAAAGCGCAAGCACACCCTGCAGGAAGCCCGAGCGCCGATCACGTGCAAGTGCCCCCGCGGCAACGCCGGCTATGCCTGGCAGCGCCAACGCCAGTGCGGCAATAATACCCGGTAGCGACCCAGACCACACGAGCGATCCCAAAGTCGCCGTCACGCGAGCGCCCGACGCCAGCAGCGTGGCCGAAACCACGACCACAGCCCAAACCACGCCACAGACGACCGTCGCGCCGACCATCAGCGCGCGACGAACCGCGCGGCCGGACGCATCCATGGGGCACGGCGTGAGCGGCTCGCCGCGGAGCGAACGACCGACATTTTGCGTATAGTGGTCACAAAACGCCGAGAGCGCCGCCTCGACCGCCGCCGGCTCGGGACGATCTTTTTGATGGCTGGACAGACAGGCCATCACCACGTCGAACAGCTGGGCATCGACAAACGCCAGTGCATCGCGTAGCTCTTCGGAATCCGGCTCAAGCCCCAGCTGCTGGGCCTGCTCGGCCGCGGCGAGCGCCACATCGGGCTCACGACGAAGCAGCTGAGTCAAATCACAACCGGGCGCATGGACACCAATGGGATAGTCGGGGCGCGTGTCCATCTTGAGACGATAGGGGCTGGCGATGTCGCGCGTCTTTTTGCGCGAACACGAGGTGCCCGAAGTGCCCGGCGCGGCTTCGTATGGCGCGACGCCGGCAATGAGCTCGTAAACCGTGCTTGCCGCGGCATAGACGTCGATCGCCGGCGACATACGCAAAGCGCGCAGGTCGGGAATATCGTCGGTGAGCATCTCGGGCGGGGCATAGGCAACCGTCGCGCGACGCAGCGTGGCATAACGCTCCGTAAACGACGCCTTGCCGCCGGTACCGGCCACGGCCGACGCAGGCTCGAGCGCCAGCGACGAGCCAAAGTCGATCAGGCACAGGTCAAAGGTGCCCTCGGCAAGCTGCCGGTCAAGCGGCAGGCGCGCCGTACGCACCATAATATTAGCGGGCGAGATATCGCGATGGACAAAGCCCTCGCCCACCAGGCTCATACGGCAGAGCAGATCGAACAGGTCGCGACCCAGACGCGCCGCCACAAGCGGCGACAGGCGTCCGGCATCGTCCACGGCGAGTCGCGAACGCAAGCGGGCAAGCGTCTCGCCCTCGACCCATTCCATGACAATTGCAGGCACACCGTCGACCTCGCCCCAGCCATAGAGGCAGGGAAAGCCCTTAAGGCCCGAAAGGGCGCGATGGCATTCGTATTCCTCGCGAAACGCCGCCTTGAACTTGGCGACCAGCGCCTCGTGAGCGGCATCGTCGTCAAACTCATCGCGCGCCGGCAAGATGAGCTGCTTGAGCGCCACGGCCTCGCCTTGGGCGTTGACGGCACGCGTCACGCGGCCGATACCGCCACGGCGCATGGTGGCATCGTCGGCAAACAACATCGTAAAACGACGCAGATAGGCAGGCAGTTCGTCCTGACCGAGCGCAATGGCCGGCTCAAACCCGTCGACACGCGCCAGGCGCAGGCCGACCATCGGATCGCGACCGAGCGATTGTGGTGTGGTGGATGCAAGATCGGTCATCATAGGGCAAGCGCCGCCACGTTATTGTTGAAGTTACCGAGCGCGACGTCATCATCGCCGTAATGGCCGACCCATTGACATAGGTTGGTGTAACAGCCCCACAGATTGGCATACTGCTGATACCACTTTGACCGGGGCGAGAATGTCTGACGACCGAACTCGGCTCGAATGACAAACATCTCCCCGACCAGGCTGTCGCACGGCCTAGGATCTCCCGTAGAGTTATAGGTCGAGACCACATCATTGGCACGAGAAACATAGCCGTCGAGCATGTTGTACTTGGTCACAAGCCAACTGTGAATGCTCTCTTCCTCAGCAGCGGAAAGGCCGCCGGAGTTTGCATCGTTGTCAGTGTTGCCGCCCGTCGAGCCGCCGTTTCCAGGCCCTCCGGTAGAGGAACCCGACCCAGAGCCGCCGCCCGAACTCGATGAATCCGAGCCGGAGCCAGAAGTATCCGAGCTACCGGGCTTTCCGGACTGCTGGGCGTCCTGCTCCTTTTGCTGCTCGACCTTATTCACCGTTGCCGCCACGCTATTGTTGGACAATCGATCGATGATCTTGGTGTTGGTGAGCACGATGGTTTTGCCATTGGCAAGCGTGACTTCGTTGTCCGGGGCCTCGGCGCCGTCCGCATCGTCGGTGCCAAACACAATATGCCCGACCACACTTGCCCAAGCATATCCAGTCGTGGTGCCCAGATCGCTTTTGACCTCATGCCCCACGCGCGGTTCGCGTGCGGCATGCGCCTGCATCATGGACGGCACGGTCATGCCATAGGCAGAAACGCCAGCTATGACCAGCACCAGCGAGCACGATAGCAGTGCGTACGCCCGCGGCGCCAAGCCCAGTCGGCGTCGTATGCGCACCGCGGCGCCGCGCTTTGTCTGAGTGCCACCGGGCCGCATGCGTTCTCCTCCAACAAAAACACGCCGCTCGGGAGCGGCGCATTCATTCGAATCCATATTTGAGTGTATCAGCGAACCAAAAAGGTTGCGCAACGAATGGACAAATTAAGGATGCGAGCGGAAGCGTCCATGCGATAAGCGGATACGAAGCATCTTTGTTGCACAACAAACTCACAGTCGCACGGGGAAATTATGACTACCCCGTGCGTCGCGAGGAAAACATACGGCAGGAGCAGGCTCGCCACCTAAATCGCGCGGCGGGCCTCGATGGCGCGGCCAAGCGTAAGCTCGTCGGCATACTCCAAGTCGCCGCCCACGGGAAGGCCGCTTGCCAGACGCGACACCTCGACGCCCAACGGCTTGATGGTACGGGCCAGATAGCTCGCCGTGGTCTCGCCCTCAATATTGGGGTTGGTGGCGATGATGACCTCGTGGATGTCCTCGTGGCCCAAGCGTGCCAGCAGCTCTCGAATGTGCAGCTGCTCGGGGCCAATCTTGTCCATGGGACTGATCACGCCGCCCAATACGTGGTAGAGGCCGTGGTAGCTGCCCGTGCGCTCGATCGCCTGGACATCGCGCGGCTCGCCCACCACGCAAATGCGAGTGGTATCGCGCATCGGGTCCTGGCAGATGGAGCACTCGTCGGCCGTGGCGTAGTTAAAGCAGCGGCTGCAAAAGTGGACCTCCTGCTTGACCTCCAGGATGGCCTCGGCCAGGCGGCGCGCCTCCTCGGCGTCGGCCTCCAACAGGTAATAGGCGATGCGCTGGGCCGACTTGGGACCAATGCCCGGCAGACGGCCCAGCTCATCGAGCAGTTTTTGCAGACTGTGGTTGGCACTCATATATATGCGTGTCTTAGAACGGCATGCCCGGGATGTTGAGGCCGCCGGTGATGGCGCCCATCTGCTTGTTGGCGAGCTCGTTGACGCCGCGGACGGCCTCGTTGACGGCAGCCATGATCATATCCTGCAGCATATCGACGTCCTCGGGATCGAGCGCATCGGGATCGATGGTGAGGTTGACGAGCTCCATCTCGCCGTTAACGGTCACCTTGACCATGCCGCCGCCGGCAGAGGCGTCGACGGTCTGGGACTTGAGGTTCTCCTGCGCGGCGGCAAGCTGCTCCTGCATCTTGCGAGCCTGCTTCATCATCTGCTGCATGTTCATACCGGCCATGATGGCTCCTTTACGTGCGGCCGCACGCCGAGCTGCAAGGGCAGCCGGAGCACGGCGGGACTTTCAAACTCAAAAATCGTACCACGGCGCGAGGCCAGCGAGCGGGGCGGACGTGTTACCTCAGTCGATATACATGTCCTGGAGCGCAAGCCGCACCCATAGATTATGCAAAGTTGAATAATTCGCATCTGCATAATATTTAAAGCTAAATCTTGTAGAGCCGGAATCCGACATTTAATGCGTACCACTAAATGGCTAAATGCCGAGCCACTACTCGAGGCGGCGCTCATGACGGCGAGGTATAATTTGATTGCCATAGATAGTAATTTGGAGGTGCCCCATGAATGCCCCCAACGCGCTCCAAAACATCCGCTCAAAACACCCCGTTGCATATGTGGTTCTCTATCTCTTTGTCGGCTGGGCATTGCTGGTTGTCATCACCCATGCCATAGCTTTTGGAGCAGAACTGCTGATAGCCAGCTCGGACCAGCCCGTCGTCAAATGGGAGACGACCGATGAGTGCACCGACGGAACCCGAACCGTCTACTACAACAGCCCGTCCCTCTATCAAGAGTTCAAGGTCAAGATAAAGGACTTCAAGATTGTCGATGCCGAGCTAGGCGTTTATTTGGCAATCGGAGCAACCATTAACGCCGAGCAAGTCGAGTACACGGACAGCCATGCGACGTATCGTATCGACCTCAGCATCCTAGGCCGACCGTCACGCACCTGTCTGCTCAAATGCGACATACGCGGCACCACGTTGCACATGTCCGAAATACAGATGCGCCCGGGCAAAGAGATCTCTTCTTGAGCAGCATACCCGCCCGCACGGTTACTCCACCGGCTTGAAGATGGTGGACTGACCGAAGACGCTGCGGATGAGGGCCTTGGCCTCGTCCTCGGTCTGCGGGATGCTCGGGGCTGCGCCCTGATGGCCGAAGGGGCTGCCAGCACCGGGATTGGATTCCCAGGGAGCGGCGGGGACGTCGTCGTTTGCAGAGGCTGCGGGTGCCACAGCAGCGGCCTTGGTCGCGGACGCCGCACCCGGCACGTCGAACGGGGGCAGATTGTCCCCGCCGGCATCGGCAGCAAAACCACCGACCATAGCATCGTCGTAGGGCACCTGCTCGGATTCCCATGGCGCAGCCTGCGCAGGCGGCTGAGCCATGGGGACGGACGCGCGCTCGGGCGCTCGGGGCGCGGGCTCGGTCGGGAGCTTGCCCGTGGCAGGAGCACCGGCAGGGTTGTCGGAGCGCAGCCAAGGGGCCTTGGCCAGGTCGGATGACTTGGGCGCAGGCGCGGCAGCGGACTTGGGCGCGGGGATCGAAGCAGCCGGTTTGGGCGCAGCGGGTTCAGGCGCCGACGGGGTCGGTGCCGCTACCGGCGCCGCTTTTGGCTGCGTCGCGCTGGCGCTCGAGGATGCAGGGGGCACCGAGGACACGGGTTGCGGGTCCGCAGATACCGCAGCCCGTGCAGATGGAGAATGCTCCTCATGTTGAGGAGCCGGCGTGCCACCCCCATCCAGGACATAGTCGACGGTACGACGACCGAAGACCGCGCAGACCGTCGGCAGGACCACCGACTGCGTATCGGCGCGACCGAGCATCTTGATGGCAAAGGTCGAGCCCGCGGGGAACGAGACCGTGAGCTTGGAGCCGTCGTCGGCCGTGGCGCGGGCGTTGAGCAAAAGCCCTGCGTAGGAGGCCTGACGAGCCTTGACGCGCTCGACGACCTCGGCCCATTTGCGCTGGAGCTCGCCGGCGTCCTCAACCGCGGGGGTCTCGGCAGCACCGGCGGTGGCAACCTGGGCGGCGTTGTTGGGCTTGGACACCGACACGGTCGATGCAGCAGGCGCGGAAGCCGGAGCCGCAACGGGCTGAGGTGCAGGCGTTACAGGTCTGGGCGCCGGCGCAGGAGCCGCGGACTTGGTCGCAGGCTGGGCAGCCGGAACAGCAGCGCCGCGGTCCCAAGGCATACCGCCCTGGCGCGCGGACGTAGCAGCGGGGGCAGCGGATGCCGCCGGAGCGGCAGCACGAGCGCCCGAAATGAGCGTCGGCTGTTGGGCAGCAGCGGGTACGGATGCTGCAGGCGCGGCGGCCTGAGCAGCAGCCACGCTCGCCGGCACGGCGCCGTTGGCAATCATGGCCTCCAGGCGTGCCACGCGCTCGGCCAATGCCTCAATCGTTAAATCGGCCTCGGGACGCGCCAGACGCGTGCAGGCAATCTCGAGCACCAGGCGCACGTCGCTCGCGCCCCTCATCTCCAGTGCGGCATCGTCGAGCACCGTCAGCACGCGGGCCAGGCGGTCGGCAGGATGCTCGCCAAAGGCAGCGGCCTCGGCAGCAAGCGCCTCGGCCTGCTCGGAGCCGCCCTCAAACAGCTCGGCACGGGCACCGGCAACGCAGGCAACGTACACGTCGCGCACATGCGCCACCAGGTCGCGCGTCAGCTCCAGCAGGTCATTGCCCTCCTCGACCTGCGCACGGATCAGTCCATAGAGCTCGGCAACATCGCGATCGGCAATGGCGCGGGAAAACTCGCCCAGGATCTGGTCCGAAACCTCGCCCAAAAGCGAGCGGGCGTCGTCCGCATGCACAGAACCGTTGCCAAAGACGCTCAGCTGCTCCAGCGTGGAAAGCGCGTCGCGCATACCGCCCTTGGCATGGCGCGCCACAATGGCGAGTGCCTCGTCGTCGTAATCGAAGCCCTCCTGCTCGCACACGTAAGACAGGCGATGCTCGATATCCTCGTTGCCGATGCGGTGGAAATCGAAGCGCTGGCAGCGTGAGAGAATGGTCTCCAGAATCTTTTGCGGGTCGGTGGTGCACAACACAAAGATCACGTGTGCCGGCGGCTCCTCGAGCGTCTTGAGCAGCGCGTTAAACGCCGCCGTTGTGAGCATGTGGACCTCGTCGATGATATAAATCTTGTACTTGCCGCGCACCGGGGCAAAGTTGACGGAGTTGATGATTTCCTCGCGCACATTGTCCACGCCCGTGCGGGAGGCGGCATCGAGCTCGTAGACATCCGGGTGGTTGCCCTCGGCAATGAGCTCGCACTCCTCGCAAGTACCGTCGGGCATGCAGCCGCTTGCACCCTCGGCGCGCGCTGCCTCGGCATTACGGCACAGCAGCGCCTTGGCCAGAATGCGCGCCATGGTGGTCTTGCCCGTGCCGCGCGGTCCGCAGAACAGGTACGCGTGGGACAGGCGTCCCTCGGTGATGGCGTGCTCGAGCGTCGAGACGATATGCTGCTGGCCCACCACGGATTCGAAGGTGAGCGGGCGATACTTTCGGTACAACGATTCCATGGGTGCTCCCCCGGGTATACTGAGTCTTGTTGCCGCGACGGCCATGCGGTCGCACGGCATACTGCATTCATAATAACCCGTACGGCGAGCCCGCCGCGATAGGAGTCCAAAGAGCATGGCAGACGCAGAGAGCAACCTCGTTCCCTCCGAAGCAGCCGACCAGGTCGAGGTCGCGCTCGAGGAGCAGGCCGCAGCCGATGACGGCATCCTGTACCTCAACGAGTACCAGTACGAAAACGACCTGGTCACCGACTTCGCCCGCCTGGTCGCCTCGCCCAGGCGTCGCGGCTCGCTGTATGTCGCCGCGGCAATTGCCGCGCTCATCGGCATCGGCATGCTGGTGGCCGGCGGCAACTGGATCAAGTTTGGCGTCGTCTTGATCGTATTCGGCGCCTTTTTGGCCTGGTGGAGCAAAAACCTGCACCACACCCTCGCCCGCGACTTTATCGATTCCGTCGAGGCCGACGAGTCCATGGGTGGCCGCTATCGCCGCGTCGCCGCCAACGAGGACGGCCTGATGGTTTGGGGCAAGAGCGGCAAGTCGCAGTTTTTCCCGTTTGAGAAGCTCGACCACGTGCTCGACGGCGAGCGCATCTTTGTGGCCATGTTCGCCGACCAGGGCGTGACGATCCCTAAGGAAACCTTTATTCGCGGCGATGCCGAGCAGTTTGGCACCTTCCTTAAGGCGCGCATCAACAAAAAACTCCGCATCGAGACCAAGCGCAAGAAGATGAAGGCTGAAAAGGCCGCCGCCGAGGCCAAGCAGGGCGACAAGCCCCAGGAGACCAAGGGCAAGCAGCGCAAGCAGAAGAAGAACAAGAATAAGCGCTAAGGCCAAGACAGACAGGCAGCCTCGCATCCCGTTATCCTCGCCATCCGCCCGAGCGTGCTACACTAGCAGCATCTATGCCACCGCGAATGGCTCGGCCCCGCGCCCGCCGCTCGCAAACGAACTTTAAACGCACGAGGGTTGGCCATGCCGCTTTTCTCGCAACATACCGCCCGGTTCTCGCCGGACGTTCCTTTGGAGGGCACCAGCTCTCGCGAGCTGCTCAAGCGGTACCAGCCGCTCGAGACACTTACGACCGGCGGTTTTGGCTCCATCGAGATCTGCCGCGACACGCACCTGCGCCGCCGCGTCGCCATTAAGCGCATCCCCCTTATCAACGGTGCCGGCATGCCCGCCAGCGACATCATGGATGTCCTGCGCGAGGCGCACACCGCCGCCATGCTTCAACATCCCAATATCGTGCAGGTCATCGACTTTACGCACGACACAGCCTATGCCTACCTGGTTATGGAATATGTCGATGGCATGTCGCTGGCCGAATTTTTGCATCGCGTGGACGGCCACTCACTTACCTTTGACGAGGCCGCGGCCATTGCCGATGCCCTGGGCCAGGCGCTCACCTTCGCCCATAGTAATGGCGTGCTCCACCTGGACATTAAGCCCGCCAACGTGCTCATCGACCACTCGGGCAATGTAAAGCTCACCGACTTTGGCATGGCGCGACTGTCGTCCGCCGGTGGCTTTGGCGGCTCGCGCGGCGGCACCATCGGCTACATGCCGCCCGAGCAGCTCGATATCGAGACCGGCACGGTCGATGAGCGCGCCGATATCTTTGCCCTCGCCTGTGTGATCTACGAGGGCCTGTGCGGCAGCGCTCCCTTTATGGCGGCCACGCCCGCCGACTCGCTCGACCGCATCATCGGCGGCGCCACCTATCCCGGCGAGCTGATACCACACTTTCCCCCGGGAGCCGAGGCCGCGCTCATGAGCGCGCTCTCCCCCATGCCGCAGGACCGCCCCAACAGCATCGAGGCATTTTGCGACCAGCTCCTTGCCGGTCTGGGCAGCGTGCGCGAAGGCCGTCGCAGCCTGGAGCAAATGGTTGGCGAACTTTCGGATGACGAGCAGGAGCTCGACGATATCGAGCCGTCGCACTACGAAGACGACGCCATCGAGGTCGACCCCGCACTCGGCTGGGCGGGCACGCGCTGGAGCCATGCGCGCGACTACACCATGCGCGCTATCTCGGCGCTAACGTGCGGCACCTTTAGCTTTTTGCTGATGCAAACGACCGGGGTCGCGGCGCTTCCCGGCCTGGTCATTGCGGCTATCGCAATCGGAGCGGCGGCCGGCCTGGCCCCACAGATCGGCTCGGCCATCTCGGCTGTGGGCTTTTTGGAGCTCATGGCCAACGCCACCATGCAGGCGCAGGGCATCCTGTCGATGTTGCCCGTCGCGGTGATCTTTGCCGCTGCCATGTCCGGTTGGTGGATTGCCTGGGGTCGCACCGAGGCTGCCGCGAGCGCCGCACTCACCTGCGCACTCGCGCTTGGCTGTCTGACCGGCAATACCTTCCTGGCAGCTGGGGTCGCCTCCGGCGTCGCGTCATTTTTGCTCGGCCCGGCAAGCGCCGCCGCGGCAACGGGCATGGGCGCGCTTTTTGCCCGTCTGGCCACGGTCGCGCTTTCAGCCGGAGGCGTGCTGGGGCTCGGTAACGTTGCCGCAGCGCTGGGAGACCCGCTCCTTTGGGCTGCCTTTGTGCTGGTCGCGGCAACTGCCGCGGCGTCATCTGCGCTGCTCAATGCCCATGCCAAGCGTGCCGATCAGGGCTCAAACCTTGCCGCAATCGCCGCCATCATTGCCACCGGCATCGGCTGCTCAGCGGCGTCCTGTCTTGCACACCATATGGAAATTGCCAGCCTTGCAGCCGCGGTCGTCGCCAAGGCGGCGGTTGCGGGAACCCTATCCTCTATAATCGTTGGGATATGCCTATATTTGCTCGGATACCAAAGAACCTATACGGAGAGTGATCTTTCGTGAACTTCCTGAACATCTTCGAGGACCACGTGGCCGGCATCTTCGGTGCCACCCGTGCCCCGTTCTCCTTTAAGAAGCTTGCCAAGCAGGCCGCTCGCGACATGGAGGATCAGACTCTGGTGATCAACGGCGTCAACACGGCGCCGGCACTCTATACCATCCTTATCGCCGCCGACGACGATCCCATGCTCGCCCCGTTCTACCCCGAGCTTTCGCGCGAGGTCCGCGAGTTTGTGAAGGCGCAGGCCGAAAAGCGCCGCTATGTCTTTGTCGGCGAGCCCCTCGTGCGCTTTATGATCGATCCGCAGCTGCGCGCCGGCAAGTTCTCGGTCTTTGCCGAGAACGTCGATGCCCCCACGCTCGGCCGCCTGTACGAAGAAGAGCGCGCCTATCAAAACGGCCTGGGCCAGAACAACTCCGCGGCAAGCCGTGCCGCCAGCGCCCCGCGCGCCGGCCAGCAGCAGTTTGCTGCCCCGCAGCAGCAGCGCCCCGCCGCCATGCCCCAGCAGCAGCCGACGCCTCGCGCCGCCGCTCCCGACCCGCTTGCCGTGGCAGACCCCTTCGCGCCTAGCGTCCCCGACCCCGCCGCCGCACCCATCCCGGTGCCTCAGACCGTCTCGCGCGACGCGCTTGCCGGCATGGGCGGAGCCGCCGCGACCGGTGCCGCCGTGGGCCTAGGCGCCGCAGCCGGCATCGCCTCCAACATGGCGAGCACTCGCGCCCCGCAGCGCCCGCTCGCCCAGCTCGTCGACGTCGTGAGCGGCGAGAGCCATAGCATCACCTCCGCACAGGTGACCATCGGTCGCGAGCGCTCAGTTTCCGACATTGCCCTGCGCGACCCCAACGTGTCGCGCCGCCACGCCCAGCTCACCTTTACGGGCTCGGATTGGTCGATCGAGGACCTCAATTCCACCAACGGCACGCTCGTCAACAACCGCCGCATTACGCGCTGCCCGCTGCGCAACGGCGATCTGCTGACGTTTGGCCTGAGCACCTTTGAATTTAGGGGATAGTCGCTTATGAACATCGATATCGTCCTTTTTGCAGGCCGCATCGTCCTGGTCGCCCTGCTCTATATCTTCTTGTTCGCCGTCATGAAGACCGGCGTGGGACTTGTGCGTGGACAGCGCCGCGACTCGGCTATCTGGACGATCGATGTGGACAAGGGTCCGCGCGGTATCCGCGGCATCCACGTAGACATGCTCGGCCCCGTCATCGTCGGTCGCTCGCCATCTTCGGACATCTGCATCAACGAACCGTTCGTTTCGGCCTCGCACGCGCGCTTTTCGCTGCAGGGCCCGGCGCTCATCATCGAGGACCTCAACTCACTTAACGGCACGCTCGTCAACGGCCGCCAGCTCGTGGAGCCCGCAACGCTACGTGAGGGCGACGAAGTCCAGATTGGCGACGTGGTCATGAAGGTGAACCGTCGATGATCGACGAGGAGAACAAGTCCGCAACCATGACCGAGGCACCGGCTGCCGCCGCAGCTGCACCGGCCCACGCCGCTCCGGCTGACTCCACACCCGTGGAGCCCGAGGACACCGTGTTCTCCCTGCCTCTTTCGCATGTAACGCATGATATTTCGGATCTCGCCGATAACGAGGACGAAGCGGATGCCGTAGCGGTGCCCATCGGCGCACATGCTGCGGAACAGCCCACAGCGCCCGAAGCAACCCCGGCGCCGGCTCACTTTGCAGAGCCCGTCGCCGCGGCAATCAACGAGAGCGCTGCGGTGTTTGCGGCACCCGAGCCCGCCGCGCCGGCGTTTCCCATAGCCCCGGCATCCGAGGTTGCGCCCGCGTCTACGCCGGCGCCCGAGCCTATAGACGTCAGCCCGCAAGACGACGAGTCGACCGCCCGCGTGTCCGAGGAGCCCGACTCCCCGGACACCGACAATTCCGAATCAAACGCCGAGACCGACACCGTCTCTCCCGGTGACACCGCCGAGATCGACGTTGCTGCCGTTGAGGCCAAGCTCAAAGACCCCGGCTCGACCATGAGCTTTGAGCCCCTGACCGAGGAGCGCATCGAGACCGACTCGACCTATGATGCCGGTACCACCACGCAACTCATGTGGGGCGCCCGCTCCGACGTTGGCTGTGTGCGCCCGCACAATGAGGATTCCTACCTGGTGCAGTCGCCGCTCTTTTGCGTATGCGACGGCATGGGTGGTCACGCCGCCGGCGAGGTAGCCTCTTCTATCGCTGTCGAGACTATAGCCAAGACGGCCCCACAGTCCGCCGACGCAGCACGCCTGGCCGCAGCCGTCGAGGCAGCCAACGCCGCCGTAATCGAGGCGGCCCTGAACGGCCTGGGCAAGCCCGGCATGGGCTGCACAGCCACCTGCGCCTATATCGAAAACGATACGCTCGCCATCGCCCACGTGGGCGACTCGCGCGCCTACCTGCTCCACGAGGGCACGCTCATCCGCGTGACCCGCGACCACTCCTACGTGGAGGAGCTCGTGGACGCCGGCGAGATCACGGCAGACGAGGCTCGCGTCCACCCCAACCGTTCGGTCATCACCCGTGCGCTGGGCTCGGACCCCGCCATGTATGCCGACCACTTCACTCTGCATATCGAGGAAGGCGACCGCCTGATCCTGTGCTCCGACGGCCTTTCGAGCATGATTCCCGATAGCGATATCGAGAACATCGCCACGCAGTCCTCAACCGCGCAAATCTGCGTCGACAACCTAGTGGACGCGGCGCTTGCCGCCGGCGGCCACGACAACGTGACCGTAGTAGTCGTTGACCTGGTTGACGATGGCGTCATGCGCGAGGCGCAACGCGTGCGTCGCCGCAACGTTACTATCGCCGCCATCCTGGCCCTCGTCTTTGTGCTGGCAGCTGGCATCTGGGCCTACACGGGTGTCACCGGCTCGTACTACCTGGGTACCTACCAGGGCAATGTCGCCGTCTGGCGCGGCCTGCCCGGCAAGCCACTCGGACTCAAGCTCCACTGGCTCGAAAGCGAAACCAGCATCAAGCTGTCCGACCTGCCCGAAGACACGCAAAACCGCCTCAAGGCGGGCATTCCGCAAACAAGTGTCGACGATGCGCAGGACACGATATCCAAGTACCGCCACCAGATCGACGAGGAGCAGACCCGCCAGGTGATCGACGCGCAAACGATTCGCGACAACACCAATCAGGGATCGACCTCCGAATCAGATTCCGAGAAAACCGCCGAACAGTCCGCCGAGGCCGAAGCCTCCGATAAGAATTAGAAAGGGAGTGCCGCTTATGAGTCGCCGCAACACCGAGCTGCTCTTGCTCATCGCCTCGGCGTTCCCCGTCATCCTGCTGTATGCGATGTACGTCCTCACCGCGGGCGCTGCCATCTCCTTTGAGACGCTCGCCGTACCGATCGGCCTCTTTGCCGCCTTTGCCGCGGCCCACATTGCCGTGCGCATCTTGGCGCCCGGTGCCGACCCCGCCATCCTGCCCATCGTATTTATACTTTCGGGCATCGGCATCACGTTCGTGACGCGTCTCGCCCCCGCTCTCGCCATCTCACAGCTCATCATCCTGTTTGTCTCGGTGGCGCTCATGGTGGGAACGCTTGCACTAGTCAAAAACCTCGACGTGGTCATGCGCTACAAGTACACCTTTGGCATCATCGGCATCATTCTGCTGATGCTGCCTATCTTTATCGGCACCACGATCTCGGGCTCCAAGCTGTGGATTCGCATCGCGGGCTTTACCATCCAGCCTGGCGAGTTCGCCAAGGTCTTTATCGTGCTGTTCCTGGCCGGGTACCTGGCCGAGAACCGCGAGCTACTCTCCATCTCCAACCGCAAGATCCTGGGCTTTAAGATCCCTCGCCTGCGACTGCTGCTGCCGCTGTTTGCCGTGTGGGGTGTGTGCCTGCTCGTCGTCGTCTTCGAACGCGACCTGGGTTCGGCCGTGCTGTTCTACACCATCTTCTTGCTGATGCTCTACGTTGCCACGGGGCGCTTTTCGTATGTCGTTATCGGCCTTGCGCTCTTAGCCGTTGGAGCCGTGGGCGCCTACAAGTTCCTGTCGCACGTTCAGGTGCGTTTCCAGGTTTGGGTCGATCCGTTTAAGGACGCCCAGGGCCAGGGCTACCAGATCGTCCAGTCGCTCTTCTCGCTTGCCGACGGCGGTCTGGTCGGCGTTGGCATCGGCAACGGGATGGCCAACAACATCCCCGTCGTCGAGTCCGACTTTATCTTCTCGGCCATCGGCGAGGAGATGGGTCTTTTGGGCGGCGGCGCCGTGCTCATCCTGTTTATGCTCTTTGCCGTGCGTGGCCTCACCACGGCTGCCCGCGCTAAATCCGACCTCGCCGCCTTTAGCGCCACGGGCCTTACGGCCGCCATCAGCTTCCAGGCCTTCTTGATCGTTGGCGGCGTTACCCGCCTGATCCCGCTGACCGGCGTCACCTTGCCCTTTATGAGCCAGGGCGGCTCCTCGCTGCTGGCGAGCTTTATCATCGTCGCGCTCCTGCTGCGCGCCGGTGACGAGGCGACCGGACGCGAGGCCGAGCTTACCGGCACCGGCACCATGGCCGCCATCACCGATGATCAGGTCGCATCTGCCGCCGCCCCGACGGGCACGCGCTTTGCCACCTCGTCTTCCTACGGCAGCGGCAGCCATTCCGTCGGCTCGCGCATGCGCCGTCGCCTGCTCGACACACCTGAATCCGGTGTGCTCGGCCGCGTGGCGCTCGCCAACCGTCTAACCCGCGCGGTGCTCGCCTTTACGGCGCTGTTCGCCATCCTTATCGGCAACCTCACCTATGTCCAGGTCATCAAGGCCAAGGACTATCAGGACATGCCGACCAACAACCACACCATCGCCCGCTCCAAGTACATCCAGCGCGGTTCCATCATCACGTCCGACGGCGTGACGCTGGCCGAGTCGCTGCAACAGGAGGACGGCACCTACGTACGCTCCTACCCCAACGGTAACCTGGCAGCGCACGTGGTTGGCTACGTGAGCCAGCAGTATGGCACCACCGCCATCGAGAGCGTCATGAACGACACGCTCACCGGCTCTAAGGATTACTCCAGCTGGAACAACGCCATCGCGTCGCTCGCGGGCCAGACCCAGCCGGGCAACACCGCCAAGCTCACCATCGACTCGCGCATCCAGACGGCTGCCGAGCAGGCACTCAAGGGCTTTAAGGGCGCTGTAGTGGTCATCGACCCGCGTACCGGCGCGGTGCTCGCATGTGCCAGCTCGCCCACCTACGACAACACCAACATCGATGCCCTGCTGCAGACGGGCGGCGGCGAGGACGGCTCCATGTACAATCGCGCCATGGACGCGCTGTACACGCCGGGCTCAACGTTTAAGGTCGTTACGCTTTCCGCGGCACTCGAGACCGGTGCCGCCAGCCTTACCAGCACCTACCAGGCGCCCGGCTCCATGGACATCGGCAACGCACCGGTCACCAACTATGCCAACGAGAGCTACGGCACCATCAGCCTGCAGCAGGCCTTTGCCGTGTCCTCCAACGTCGTCTTTGGCCAGGTGGCAAACGAAGTTGGCGCAAACACGCTCGTACAGTTTGCCAACGCCTTTGGCTACGGCCAAAAGCTCGGCCAGGACCTGACCTCCGCGGCCTCCATCATGGCCGACCCGTCGCTCATGACCGAGTGGGAGACCGCCTGGGCCGGCGCCGGCCAGCCTGTCGGCATGGACCACACGCCCGGCCCGCAGACCACCGTCATGCAAAACGCCGTGATTGCCGCCGCCATCGCTAACAGCGGCGTGGTCATGGACCCGTACTTTGTAGCCCAGGTACTCGCCCCGGACGGAACCGTGGTCAAGACCACGCAGTCCCGCTCGCTGGGTCAGGCCGTCAGCTCCGCCACGGCCGACCAGGTCAAGCAGGCCATGCTTGCCGTCGTCCAGTCCGGCACCGGCACCGATGCCCAGATCCCCGGCGTCAAGGTCGCCGGCAAGACCGGCTCGGCCGAGACCGGCGGCACCAACGTCAACTCGATGTTCGTTGGCTTTGCACCTTACGATTCACCCACGGTCGCCATCTCGGTGGCCTTGGAGGATTTCGACAAGCATGACGTCAAGGCCGCCAAGATCGCCGGTATCGTCCTGACCGCGGCGCTTGCCGCACAGGGAGCGTGATGCCCATGATCGAATCGGACACCCGAGGCGCGCCGCGGCCGAAGAGTTAGCGGCAACGCGCCACACGGCCCCAGCGGCCACATCGTAGGTACTACACACATCGTTGAGCGAATAGTTATGTTAGGAGCAGGAATGGAACAGAGGGTCCTCGGGGGAAGATACCTCCTCAAGGATAAGGTGGGAACAGGCGGCATGGCGACCGTCTACCGTGCACAGGACCAGGTCCTCGACCGCACGGTTGCCGTCAAGATCATGCTGCCGCAGTATGCTGGCGACGCAACCTTCGCCGCACGCTTTAAGCAGGAGGCCCAGGCAGCAGCCGGTCTCTCCTCCCCCTATATCGTGGGCGTCTACGATTGGGGCAAGGACGGCGACACCTATTACATCGTCATGGAGTACCTGCGCGGCACCGACCTTAAGAGCGGCATCAAGAGCCACGGCGCCCTCGACCCCAAGAAGGTCGCCCAGATCGGCTCGCAGATCAGCTCCGCGCTTTCGGTCGCCCACAAGCACGAGATCATCCACCGCGACATTAAGCCGCAGAACATCATGGTGCTGCCCGACGGCAACATCAAGGTGATGGACTTTGGCATCGCGCGCGCCAAGAACAGCCACCTCACGCAAGACAACAACGTGCTGGGAACCGCCCACTACGTCAGCCCCGAGCAGACCCGCGGTCAGGACCTCGGCCCCACCTCGGATATCTACTCGCTGGGCGTCGTGATGTACGAGTGCGCCACCGGCCGCGTTCCCTTTGACGGTGACGACGCCATCTCGGTCGCACTCAAGCAAGTCAACGAGCTGCCTATTCCGCCGAGCCAGATCAACTCCGGTGTCGACGCCGACCTTGAGCGCATCATCCTCAAGTGCATGGAGAAGGACCCGGCAAACCGCTTCCAGACCGCCGACGAGCTTCGTCAGGTGCTCAACAGCTACCTGTCGGGCCGTGCCGTCAACGTCTCGGAGCCCACGCGCATCATCGGTGCCCCCGGTGAGCTGGGCGCCACCAAGACTCGCGAGCTTTCCGATCAGACGCGCGCCATGGTGCGTCCCGTCTCGGGCGTGAGCGGCCAGAATACCGCCCGTAGCTCGGTTTCGGGCTCCACCGGCTCCTACGAGGTCGAAAAGCCCAAATCCAACAAGAACAAGATCATCGCCGCCGTGGTGGCAGCCGTTGCCGTCATCGGCATCGTGGTGGCCTTTGCCACAGGACTCTTTGGCGGCGAGCAGGTCACCGTGCCCGATGTGCTGGGCAAGGACCAGCAGACTGCCGTCGAGCTGATCAAGGAAGCCGGCCTCGAGGTCGGCACCATCGACCAAAGCTACAACGACGATGTCGACGAGGGCAAGGTCGCCGAGCAGACGCCCAACGGCAACACCAAGAAGGCCAAGGGCACCAAGGTGAACCTGGTAATCTCCAAGGGTCCCAAGCCCTCCGAGAAGGTTGAGGTTCCCCGGCTTGTCGGCCTGACCAAGGACCAGGCCGAGGCCGCGCTGGCAAGCGTTGGCCTGAAGGGCAACGCCTCCGAGGAGGCCAACGAGGCCGATGAGGGCCAGGTCTTTGAGCAGGGCACCGAAGCCGGTAAGGAAGTCGCGAAGGGCACGACCATCTCGTACAAGGTCTCGAGCGGCCCGGATACCACGTCCGTCCCCGATCTGACCGACATGACCGAGGCCCAGGCGCGCAACGCCCTCGATATGGCAGGCTTTGGCGTCGACGTTAGCTACCAGGAGAACGACTCGGTTACCGAGGGCACCGTGATCAGCTGGAACCCCAGTGGCAAGCAGAAGCCCGGCGCCACGATTACCGTCGTCATTGCCAAGAAGTCCGGCAAGGCCAGTGTTCCGGGCAACCTGTACGGCAAGAGCATCTCCGCCGCCGTCACCGCGCTCAACAACGCCGGTTTCTATAACATCGGCTTCTGTGACCAGAACGGCAATCCCGTAAGCGGTAACGAGGATGCCACCGTTACGGGCGTCTCCCCCACTGGCAAGCAGTCCACCGACAGCACGATTACGCTGACGGTCGCACTTTCTGGCTCGGGTTCGGGCTCTGGCTCGGGCACGGGTGACGATTCCGGTACGACCAACTAGTCGCCACCCCACCGCTCATCACGGCTCTCGCCGCAAACATATTCGCTCACAGGCGCCCGCTTGCTCCCCCAGCAAGCGGGCGCTTCGTTTTTGACATGGCATTGAACCAGAAGAACCCGGCACCGTAGCGGTACCGGGCTCGATATTCCTCTGGTGCCCCCGGGCGGATTCGAACCGTCGACACCCGCTTTAGGAGAGCGGTGCTCTATCCCCTGAGCTACGGAGGCATGTTGTACTAGTGTAGCAGATTTACTGCATCGCAATACGTCGCATGACTAGACTTCGAAGTTGCGGTGGAATAGTTCCTGTCTGAAGCATCTAAAGCCGTATTTAGGAACTATTTCACCGCAACTTATGAGGAGCTAGTTACCTTTGTGGAAGAGGTTTTTGATAACGGAGGGGATGCTCTTGGCGCCCTTGGCCGTCACATCGATAAAGTCGGGCGAACGCACAAGCTTATCCTCGTCGACGTACTTGCGGACAGCACGAAGCGTCTCTTTGTCGTCGCGCGTCGAAAACGTAAAGTGACCGTTGTCCTTGGTGAAGATGGCAAAACGCGTGATCTTCTTGGTGCCGCGTAAAACCTCGGCGGCAATATAGTCGACCTCATCCCACGGGATTTGAATATAATCCTCGGGATTGCGCTCGTTGTAATACTCGAACGCCTTATTGCCCACCATCACGTTGCCGTGGCTGGTAAGCCCCATCAGGCAGGTTGCCGGCGTTGCCAGATCGACCGTGCTGTTCTGAGATTGCGCCATGCGCGCCTCGCCCTCCAAATAAAACAATCGGACCGCATCCAGTGTACCCACCGGGTGCGGTCCGTTTCAATGGCTCAAAAGCCCTTGCCTAGCAATTCTCGGTCTTAAGCCGAAACGTGCTTACATGAAGCCGCAGACGCGACCGATGATGCCGATGGCGAAGAGAGCCAGGATGATGACGATCGGGCTGACCTTCTTCTTGAGGAGCTTGCAGACCAGCAGGGTCAGGCACACGGCGGCAAGGCCGGGGATGAGCTGATCGAGGTTGGCCTGAAGCGTGGTGACCTTCACCTGATCAAGGGCGTTAGCACCGATGGAGTTATACATCGTCAGTGCTTCCTTGACACCCTCAGAACCGGAGGGCAGGTTAGCCCAGTCGATAAAGGCGCCAGCAGACTGCGTGACCTTGGAGACGACCGGGGTGAAGGAGATGGACACCCAGCGCTCGACCAGGGCGCCGATGATGAACATACCCAGGATGGAAGCACCCTCGGTGACCTTGCCCATCAGACCGCCGGAGAGGTCCTTGGCGATGGAGGAGCCGACCTTGTAGCCAAACTCCTGCGTGTACCACAGGAAGGCGTAACGGATGATGTTCCACGCGAAGAAGAACAGCAGCGGACCGGCGATGCTGCCGGACAGGGCCAGGGAAGCGCCCAGAGCACCCAGAATCGGGCGAAGGGTGAACCAGAAGGCGGGGTCGCCGACACCGGCGAGCGGGCCCATCATACCGACCTTGACGCCCTGAATGGCGACGTCGTCAATCGGGGCACCGTTGGCGCGCTCCTCCTCGAGAGCGAGGGTAACGCCAATGACGGGGGCGGAAACATAGGGGTGGGTGTTATAGAACTCCAGGTGGCGCTTAAGAGCGGCAATCTGGTCATCCTTGCTGGTGTAGAGCTTCTTGATCGCAGGGATCATTGCGAAGCACCAGCCGCCGTTCTGCATACGCTCGTAGTTCCACGAGCCCTGAAGGAACTGATGACGGAAGCAAACCTTCTTGCGGTCAGCCTTGGTGAGCTGAATCTTGTTCTCTGCCATATGTATCACTCCCCTCCTACTCGTAATCGTTCAGAATGTCGCCGAGCGGGTCGCCGGAGCCACCGCCCATGCCGCCACCCTGCTTGGCCAGATCCTTAAGGCCAAGGTAGATGAGGGCAAGGGAGATGCCGATGAGGCCAAGGGCGATCAGCGTGAGCTGAGGGATGGCAGCAAGGACAAAGCCGAGGATGAAGAACGGCCAGGTCTCCTTGGTGGCCATCATGTTGATGACCATGGCGTAACCGACGGAAGCGACCATGCCGCCGCCGACAGCCATGCCGCCGGACAGCCAGTCGGGCATAGCGTTAAGCGCGTTGGTAACGGCCTCGGCCGGGATGATGCACAGAAGTACTGCCGGGATGGCGATACGAAGGCCCTGCATGAGGATGGCAGCGTACTGCCAGCGCTCGATGCCGGAGAAGTCGCCCTTCTCGGCGCAACCGTCCATGGCGTGAGCGATAGCGGTAGCAATGGTACGGCAGATCATGGTCAGGAACAGACCAGCGACCGACAGCGGGACGGCGACGGCGATGGCCGCGGTAACGGCCTTGGCCGAATCAGTGGCGCCGCCGTTGAGGGCGAGCACCATGATGATCGAAGAAGCGACCGAGGCCAGAGCGGCGTCAGGCGCGACGGCGGCGCCGACGTTAGCCCAGCCAAGGGCCATCATCTGGAGCGAACCGCCCAGGAGGATGCCCTCCTGAAGGTGACCGGTTACGAGACCGATAAGCGTGCATGCCACGAGCGGCTGATGGAACTGGAACTCATCCAGAATGCCTTCCATACCGGCAAGCAACGCGACAATCGCAACAAGCAGAATAGTGATTGCAGACATGTATCGGACCCTCCTTTACTATGCTTGAGCGGCCAGTTCGGCCTTAGCTTTCTTCAACATGGCGTCGAGATCCTCGGAAGCATCCGAAGGAACCTTGCGGACCTCGAACTTGACGCCCTTGGCCTTGAGGGCCTCGAGGGTCTTAACGTCGTCATCGCCCATAGCGACGGCGTTGGTGACGACGACCTTGCCCTTGGAGTGAGCCATGGAACCGATGTTGACTTCCTTGATGTCGACGCCGGCCTCGATGGCCTTGAGCAGATCCTGCGGGTTCTCGAAGAGCAGCATGGCCTTGGTGTCACCAAAACGCGTGTCCTTGACGACCTCGGCCATCTTCTTGATGGGCACGACGTTGGCATGGACTCCCGGAGGGGCAGCCTGCTCGATCATCGTCTTGCGAAGCTCGTCGTGAGCAACGCCGTCGGAAACCACGATGATGCGGTTGGGGTTAATCTGCTTGGTCCACGTGGTGGCCACCTGACCATGCAGCAGACGGGTGTCGATACGGACGTGGGCGATCTTGATGTGCCCGTCGCCGATGACCGTTCCCGGAGGGATGGCGCCTGCAGGAGCAGCGGCGGCCGTAGCCGGCTTCTTCTCCTCGGGCTCCAGAGACTCGGGCTTGACGCGCACGCCAGCCTTAGCCTCAGTCACGAGATGTTTTGCGATCGCATGTGCAGTGTTCTTTGCGTCAAAGCGCTGCGAATATGCCTCGATGAGCATAGGCAGGTTGACACCGGTGACGATAGCCCAGGAATCGTGGCCCTCGATGAGCCCGCTGATCTGGTTGAACGGCGTGCCGCCCCACAGATCAACGAGGAAGAGCACCTGCTCCTGGTCCTCGAAGGAAGCGACTGCTTCCTCGACCTTGGCACGGAAGTCGTCGGGGCCCATGCTCGGCTCGAGCGAGACCACGGCAACAGACGGCTGATCGCCAAAGACCATCGAGCCCGTCTGCTTGATTCCAGCTGCCAAGTCCCCGTGGCTAGCAAGAACAATACTTACCATCACATAACCTCCTTTTTGTCTACGTATTTCCTACACGACATGAAAGGAGTATACCTGTTTGGATTGTGGAATTATAGCTAAATCCGCAAAAGGTTGGATTATTTGTTTAAACGTCTAGGTTTGTTACAAGTTGATTACGTTACTGCTTTTTGACTCATTACACGACAAGGCGTCGCTCATCAAGCTATGTATTTTATAGATACAAGCAAGCTGTTCATTAATATCGATATTAAGCAAGTGCGAATGTGCTCGTACTGTCACTATTTTGTTTAAACAGACATGGCTTGACTATTTGCACGACTTATGCTCAACAAAACTACTCAAAAAAGTTGCGGTGAAATAGTTCTTGTTTAAGAGCCAGAAGGCTGGATTTAGGAACTATTTCACCGCAACTTATAGGGATCCTAGACGATGTGGAGTGGGTTGGCGGCGTCGACGGCATCGGGCGCGTCGGAAGGGCCGTCGGGGGCAGCGCCTGCCGGATCCTCTTCGGGGGTCTCGATCTGTTTGATCATTACCTCTTGGCCCTGCAGCAAATAGGTCTCGCCGCTACCGCAATGGGGACAGGCCTTGCCGTGCTCGACCGTCGCGTAGTCGCAGCCACACGCCTCGCAATGTGTCACGGCCTCAACGGGCTCCACGATAAGCTCCGCACCCTCGGTGATGGGCTTTTTATCTGCCGCCCAGCGCCAAGCATCGAGTAGCAAGTCGGGAACGACGCCCGAGACCTCGCCCAGCAGCAGCGTGACGCTCGAAACGCGACGCACGCCATTGGCGCGCGCCACGTTCTCGACATCGCGAATGATGTGATAGACGATTCCCAATTCATGCAAGGCGAAACCCTTTCTGCAGAGGTTGATTCGATGCAAACTCAAAGCAAGGGGACGACGAGATCTAGTCTGCGCCGTCCCCTTACCCGCCATGGCTACCTATTTACGACCAAATTTAATCTTGATGGCACGCTTTAGAGCGTACTTGCCGAGGCTTGGGAGCTTTTGCTCGTATTTGACCATCGTGGAGCACTCGGGGCGGTCGCGATCCAGATGGATGGCGTCGAACGCGCACTTGGTGGTGCACAGGCCGCAGCCGATGCACTTGTTGGGGTCGACGATCGAGGCACCGCAACCCAGGCAACGGGCGGTCTCGGCGCGCACCTGCTCTTCGGTAAAGGTCTCGACGTACTCGCTAAACGGCGCAGCCTTCTCGCGCTCGCGGTCCACGTGGGCAACCTCGCGGCTCGCGTTGTCGTAGCTCTCGAGCACAACGTCGTCGCGGTCGAGCGCGGTGTAGCGGCGCTGATTGCGGCCGATGGTGAGCGTGGAGCCCGGCTGCACAAAGCGATGGATGGACACCGCGGCCTCGTGGCCGGCGGCGATAGCGTCGATGGCAAAGCTGGGGCCAGTGTAGACGTCACCACCCACAAAGATGTCGGGTTCGGCGGTCTGGTAAGTCTGGGGATCGGCAAGGGCGCCCTGGCCGCGGCCGAGCTCCACCTTGGAGCCAGCCAGCAGGTCGCCCCACACAATGGACTGGCCAATCGACATGACGACACGGTCGGCATCGACACGGCGCAGATCGTTCTCGTCGTACTCGGGCGCAAAACGGCCCTCGTCGTCAAAGACACGCGTGCAGCGCTTGAAGGTGATACCGCACACACGACCGGCCTCGTCCAGGTGAATCTCCTTGGGGCCCCAGCCGCAGCTGATGTGAGCGCCGTCCTCAACGGCCTCGCGACGTTCTTCCTCGCTGGCGGGCATCTGGACCTCGCTCTCCAGGCAGAACATCTCAACGTGCCCAGAGCCCAGACGGCAGGCGTTGCGGGCAACGTCGATGGCCACGTTGCCGCCGCCCACCACAATGGTGCGGCCGGACAGGGTATCGATCTTGCCGCTGTTAACCTCGCGAAGGAAGTCGACGGCCACGGTCACGTCCACGGCATCCTCGCCCGGAATACCGGCAAGGCGGCCGCCCTGGCAGCCGATGGCCACGTAAAAGGCCTTAAAGCCCTGCGCGCGCAGCTCGTCGAGCGTCACATCACGACCGACCTCCACGCCATAGCGGAACTCGGCACCCATCAGGCGAATGATCTCGACCTCGGCCTCAATGACGTCCTTCTGCAGCTTAAAGCTGGGAATGCCGTAGGTGAGCATGCCGCCCGGACGCTCGTTCTTCTCGAACACGACAGGCTTGTAGCCCTTCTCGGCCAGGTAGAAAGCGCAGGACAGGCCGGCCGGACCGGCACCGATGATGGCGATCTTCTGATCAAAGCCGCCAGCGCGCGTCGGCGTCACCACGGGCGGGACGTAGCGGGTCGCGGCATCCAGATCGCGCTGGGCGATGAACTTCTTGACCTCGTCGATGGCCACGGCGGCGTCCACACGGCCGCGGGTGCAGGCGTCCTCGCAGCGGCGGTTGCACACACGGCCGCAGATAGCGGGCAGCGGGTTCTCGCGCTTAATGAGTGCCAGCGCCTCGTCATAGCGACCCTGAGCCGCGAGCTTCAAATAGCCCTGAACGGCAACGTGCGCGGGGCAGGCCGTCTTGCAGGGAGCGGTGCCGGACTCATGCGTCTCGATGCGGTTGTCGTTGCGGTAGTTGGGCGACCACTTGGTGTGGTCCCACTTGGTGGCATCGGGCAGCTCCTGGCGCGGATACTCGGGCACCTGTCCGCCGGCCTTTTTGCTGCAGAGCTTCTGGCCCAGCTTGGCGGCGCCGGCCGGACACACCTCGACGCAGCGACCGCAGGCCACGCACTTGTCCTTCTCGACCTTAGCGACATAGGCCGAGCGCGACAGGTTGGGCGTGTTGAACAGCTGCGAGGTGCGCAGGGCGTAGCACACGTTGACGTTGCAGTTGCAGATG
Organism: uncultured Collinsella sp.; assembly: GCA_902494245.1. Lineage (GTDB taxonomy): Bacteria > Actinomycetota > Coriobacteriia > Coriobacteriales > Coriobacteriaceae > Collinsella. The sequence continues at coordinate 2,755 of CABUSR010000013.1, read as the reverse complement.
GCGAAGATCTTGTTCTCGCCGTCGATATTAGTGATCTGGTGCACAAAGCCGTTGTCCTCGGCCTGGCGCAAGATGTCGTAAACCTCGTCGCGGGTCACGTAATGGCCACGATCGGTCTCAACCACGTAGTCGGCCATATCGCCCACGGCGATGCACCAATCGGCCGGGTCGTCGGCGCAGCCCTCACCCATCACGCGACGGCTCGCGCGGCAGCTGCAGGTGCTGGCGGCATATTTGCCATCGTATTTGTCGAGCCAATGCTCGATATGCTCGATCGGCACCGAGGTGCTCGCGGCGTCGATGGCCTTCTCGACCGGAATGACGTGCATGCCGATGCCGGCGCCTCCGGGCGGTACCATCGGCGTGGCCTTGGACAGCGGTCCCTTGGACGCCTGCTCAAAGAACTTGGCATAGACCGGGTGCTCCTCGAGCTGGCTCACGCGCATGTTGAGGAACTCGGCAGAACCCGGCACCAGCATGGGCAACACCCATTGCTTGGCGCGCTCGGGGTTTTCCCAGTTGTACTCGAGCAGACCCGTGTAGCTCATGTCGTCGAGCATCTTCTCGATATCGGCTTCGGGCATGCCGGTGAGCTTGACCATCTCGGGCAGCGTATAGGGACGGCGCATCTTCATCTTGCAGAGCACTTCGGCCTGCTCGTCGGTTGCGGCCTCGGCAAACGACCAGTACTCGTAGCCCAGCAGCTCGTCGCGATGCAGCAGACGGTTGGTGCAGTGCTCGCACAGCTTGACGATGGCCTCGCGCGGATGCTCCGGCAGCGGCGGCACGAACTCCGAACCGATGTCGGGCTCGGTGTAACTAATCCCCGGTCCGTTGAGAATCATGGTTGTCCCTTCTCTTGCCGCAGCCCGGCGGGACCGCAGCGCCCCTCTTTTTTTGCAGGCCGGACATGCCCCCATGCCGTTCACCCGCCATTGTTGACATTGTGTCAAAAATAGTATTGACGAACCGTCAACAATATTCAAGACTGTTAGGCGAACGGTCAGGCAAAAGAGGATGAAAGGCGGCAAAACATGGGCAATAACACAGCAGGTACCTCTGTGGTCGATGCCGTCCCCGCATCCGATAGCGCGGCAAAGCGCCTGACGGGCGACGAACGCCGTCGCGAGATCCTCGATGCCGTGCGCACCGTAAGCTCCGAGCTGGGCGTGTCCCACCTATCGGTATCGGCCGTGACCAAGCGAGCCGGCTGCACGCGTTCATTGTTCTACCACTACTTCGCCGACATGGACGCCGCCGTCACCGCTGTTATGGACGAGGCGATCGACGACTTTATCTCCGAACTCGAGCGGTGGAACGCCGACCGCACCGTCGGTGATATCGAGGGCGCGCTCGACACCGTCGCCCCGCTCTTTAAGCGCCTGGTCGCCAGCGGCCACGAGCTGCCGAGCACGCTTACCTCGAGCAGCGGCGCGCTCTACGGCGGCTTTTTGCACAACGTGGTCCAGCGCGTGGCGCAGTATATCTGCGACACCACCGTAGTGGATTTTGTCGCCCATCATGAGCTACGCATCGACCATGTCTACGAGACGTTCTACACCCTCATCATGGGCCTTTTGATGTATATCCGCACGCACCCCGATGTGCCCGACGAAACGGTCAAGGAAATCATCGCCTCGACACTCCACATCGAGGGCTATACCGCCAAGTATCCGGAGCGCAAGCCCCAGAACTGACGACATTTGGCCAAACTGCCCGCGATCAGAAGAGGGGCCGCGGGCGTGTGAAAGGAGAGCAGCATGCTGTTCGATGTTTGGGGTAGCGATACCCTTATCCACTGGGCCGGCTGGGCCATGGTCTTTATTGGCCTGATCGTGCTCAACGAAGTCGGCCGCCGCACCAAGCTGGGCGCGGCAATCATCTTTGGCGTGGCTCCGCTGGCCATGACCATCTACTGCGTCGCCATCGCCGTGGGCGTTTCGCAAGGCGCCGAGTGGGCGCTCACCAACCCCACCCATGTGTACCAGAACAGCTGGTTCCACTACGCCAAGGTATACGCGGCGCTCGCCGGTTGCTGGGGCTTCATTGCCATTAAGTACCAGTGGGGAAAGATCGGCAAGGCGCATTGGTTCCGCGCATGGCCGTTTGTGATCGTCGCCATCAACATCATGATCGCCGTCGTATCCGACTTTGAGAGCGCCTATCACTTCTTTGTCCTGGGCGAGTCCACCTGGGTCACCTCCGAAGGTGCTACGCAGCTGGCCGGCTGGAACAACGTGTTCAACGGCATCGCCGGTCTCATCAACATCTTCTGCATGACCGGTTGGTGGAGCGTCTACGCCTCCGAGGATCAGACCGATATGCTGTGGCCCGACATGACCTGGGTCTACATCATCGCCTACGATATCTGGAACTTCTGCTACACCTACAACTGCCTGCCCACCCACTCCTGGTTCTGCGGCTTTGCGCTGCTGCTGGCGCCCACCGTCGCCGCCTTTATCTGGAACAAGGGCGGCTGGATCCAGAACCGCGCCTTTACGCTGGCTATTTGGTGCATGTTTGCCCAGGTATTCCCCTACTTCCAGGAGGAGTCCATCTTTGTGACCCACTCCACGCTCGACCCCGGCGCCGCTACCGCGGTCTCGATCGCCGCACTGGTCGCCAACGTCGCCGCGATCATCTACATCGCCTACCGCGCCAAGAAGCTCGGCCGCAATCCCTACAAGCAGGATGTCTTTGAGGGCACCAGCGATTGGGAGAAGGCTACCGCTCGCCGCGCCAAGGTGGATTACGC
>CABUSR010000012.1 GCA_902494245.1 uncultured Collinsella sp. | reverse complement strand
GCGGGAATCACTGGTTACAATCGCCGGCAACTCGAGCGTTTTCGCACGCTCCTCGTACGGTGCCAGAATGGCCTCCTCGAGCGCTTTACAGGCGGCGGCGCGCACCTTGTGCACGGCGGAGAAGCCCATACCGCAGCCGGCGTCGAGCGAAATGTCAAAGCTCGCCGCCTCAAAGGGCGAGGAGCCCATGCGGCCCACATGCTCAACCAGGTCTGCCGCCTCGACGGCGCGGGTCTTGGCGGCCTCGACGGTAAAGCCGGTGGCGGTGGCGGTAAGCGCGGGGTCGTCGCAGCAGGTGAGCGTAACGGTAAACGGCTCGCCCAGACGCGCCACGACGGACACATCAACAGCTCGGCGGCGCAGCACATCGCGCTTGAGTGCGGCGCCGGCGGCGTCGATGGCACGCTGGCTGCGAATCACGCGGACGCGGCAGCCCTCGGGCATACTGCGGGGCACGCGGCACTCGATGATATCGCCGGCTGCGGCATCATTGGCGGCAATGGTGGTCAGGAATTGGTCGAACTCATCGTCGTGGCGAAGCTCCAGCAGGTCGCCCTTGCCCACGGGCTCAAACAGCTCAATGCGGGCGATGGCGGCACGGCGACGGCGGTCGTCGGGCTTGAGGCCGCGCACATCGCGGTTGGCCGGGCGGCTGCCCAGCACCGTGCCCACAATCTGGCCGCGGTTGTTGGAACGCTCGTAGCTCATCATCTCGTCGCCCGAGGTGCCGTCCTGATAGGCGTGCGTAAAGTCGCGGTTGAAGCAGCGCTTGAGCTGGCGCTGGCGGGCGGCTTCCTCGTCCTTGGCAACGGCGACCCCTGCCAGCATGTCATCAATTTCGTGACGATACACATCAACGATGGAGTACACGTAATCGGGCGCTTTCATGCGGCCCTCGAGCTTGAGCGACGCGGCGCCGGCGTCATACAGACGGCGAACAAGCTGTGAGGTGTTGGTGTCACGCGGACATAGCGCACGCTCGCGGCCGGCTGGGGAGAGCGTGCGGCCGTTCTCGTCGATTAGCTCGTAAGGCAGGCGACAGGGCTGAGCGCACATGCCGCGGTTGGCCGATCGTCCCGCCATGGCAAAACTCGAAAGCAGGCACAGGCCCGAGTAGCAAAAGCAGATGGCGCCATGGCTAAAGACCTCCAGGTCAACGTCGGGCGCGGCATCGTGAATGGCGGCAATCTCGTCGATGGAGAGCTCGCGCGAGAGGGTCACGCGGTCGGCGCCCTGCTCGCGGCACCAGATAGTCCCACGGTCATCGTGGATGTTCGCTTGGGTCGAGATATGTGTCTCGATGCCGGGCATGGTGCGTTTGACCTCAAAGAACAGGCCCCAGTCCTGGATAATGAAGGCATCGGCGCCCAGCGTGGAGCAGCGATGGATAAGTTGCAGCGCATCGCCCATCTCGGACTGCTTGATGACGATGTTGACCGTGACGTAGACGCGCGACCCGGCTAGATGCGCGGCGCGGCAGGCTTGCTCAAAGGCCTCGTCGGTAAAGTTGGTGGCCTTGCGGCGGGCGTTGAAGCTGCCCATGCCGCAGTAGATGGCGTCTGCCCCGGCGGCGAGTGCGGCGGCAAAGGGCTCGGGCCCTCCGGCGGGCGCCAAGAGCTCGGGTCTGCGGTTGGTGGTTCGACTGGCGGTTGCGGTCATATCCTGCCTTTCAAAATGCTCAGATACTCAAAAGTATAGTGATGCTGTTGCGGCGGACGAGCCCTGTGGCCCAAGCAGGATAAAGTCTTCAGCAGCCCTTGCAGCAAAAATGATCTGTTTCCCTCCGTTCCCTATGAATCACCTGATCCGATGGGAACGGAGGGAAACAGATCATTTTGAGCTTCACCGTCCGTTCGTGCCGTTCAGCGGCCGACAGGCACCGTTGGGCGATAAAATATTCTCGCAACGTGATAATAATCTTGCATCGCGCGGAAACCTTGAGTACTATCCCAAATCAAGCGCGGTGTTCAGACCGAATTGTGCCTCCCGGTGCGAACGCCGCGCTCACGCTCTCTATCTGATCGTAAGGAGAAAAACATGAGCAAGACCGTCGTGTCTTCCGATAACGCACCTGCAGCCATCGGCCCGTATTCCCCCGGTATCCAGACCGGCAACATGGTGTTCCTGTCCGGCCAGCTGGGCATCGACCCCGCAACTGGCAAGATGCCCGAGGGCGTCGAGGCCCAGGCTAAGCAGTCCCTTGCTAACGTTGAGGCCCTGCTGACCGCTGCCGGCGCCACCTTTGCCGATGTCGTCAAGACCACGGTCTACCTGGCCGACATTGCCGACTTCGCTGCCGTGAACGAGATTTATGCCTCCAAGTTCGAGGCCCCGTTCCCCGCGCGCAGCGCTTTCCAGGTTGCCGCTCTTCCGGCTGGCGGTCTGGTCGAGATCGAGGTCGTCGCCGCTCTCTAAGGCGTTGGCAACAGCTAAACATGACATGCAAAAGGACCCTGCAGTGCGAGCTGCAGGGTCCTTTGTCAAGCGATGGGTCACTTGTGGAGCCACCAAGGGCAGTCTTTTTGGGACGGGGCTATTTTAGCTACCCCAATATGCAGGATTGCTTTTACTTGCGGCTCATCGAAATCGCGGGCAGAGGGAGGGTAGCTAAAATAGCCCCGTCCCAAAAAGACTGCCCGCGCTCCATTTTGCTCGCTAGTCCTCCTTGCGGACTTTTTGCAGGTAGCGGTAGACGCTGGGCTCCGAGATGCCCAGCGCGGTGGCGGCGCAGGCCACGGCGCCCTTGAGCATGAACACCCCGTTGCCGTTGAGGTGGCGAATGACGTCCACGCGGTCGCTCTGGCCAAGTGACGCTACATCCAGCCCGCGCGCGCTCAGCAGCTCGGCAATACTGCGGTCGATGAGCTCCTGCGTAGACTCCGAAAGACTTTCGACCTCGATAGACGCGGGCTCTGCCTGCCTTGGCACAGCGTCGAAGCAGGCCATGAGCTGCTGCGCCATGGCGTTGATGGAGCGTACCGTGGAAAGATCGGTGTTGACGCAGAGCATGCCGACGATCTCGTTGTCCTCGCGGATAAAGTACGTCGCGGACTCCAACGTCTTGCCACCGGCGCCGCGCCCTTCATAGCCCGTAATAAACGGCAGATCGCGATACTTGGGGTCGTGCATAATCTTGAGCGCCAGATCGGTGGCGGGACCGCCGACCTTGCGGCCGCTCACGATACCGTTGCGGATATCGACGATGGCGTGGTCGGGATCCGAGAAATCGTGCAGGACGATCTCGCTGTTCTTACCGAGTACCTGCTCCAGGAAATCGACCATCGGCAAAAAGCGACGTACGGTCTCGTTCACGGGCAACTCCTTTGGGTTCTATCGAAGTGTTCATAACAATTTTTTATCATGGTAACACGCTGCTCATCATCTCGTATATCCGCAGGTACATTGCGTAATACAGACGAACGGTAGAAATTTGGCGGTAAACGGTCGACCAAAAGAAAAGTTAGATGTTATTTTGAACAGACACATTCCTGACCTGCGGAAATGCGTTATCTCAGCTGAAGAATAGTCTGATAACAAAAAATTATTATTGAGAATGAGAATCATCTTTAATACGATATGCAACGAAGGCACAACCTCAACCCCGCACTGCGTCACAATAGAGCGTTAGATGCGAAAACAACTATTTCGAGGATTGGTGGTCAAATGACCCAGGAGACGGTTACGAACGGCACTGAAGCCCTGTTCACTCGCGAAGGCATGCCGGCCGTTAAGGAAATGATCCCGTGTGCTCTTCAGCACGTACTGGCATCGTTTGCCGGCATCATTACCCCGGCGGTCATCATGGCCGGCGTCTACGGCTTTAATAGCCAGCAGAGCACCGACATCATTCAGGTTGCACTCATTCTTTCGGCAATCGACACGGCCCTTCAGGCCTTCGCTCCCTTCCGTCGCATCGGCGGCGGCCTGCCCATCGTCATGGGCGTTTCGTTCGCGTTCCTGCCGGCCCTTCAGGCCATGGGCGCCTCGGGCTTTAGTTTTGGCGCGCTGCTGGGCGGCGAGATCGTTGGCGGTGCCGTCGCGGTCCTCTTTGGTCTGGCCTACAGCAAGATTAAGTGGCTGTTCCCGCCCGTCGTGACCGGCACGGTCATCTTCTCCATTGGCGTCTCTCTCTATCCCACGGCCGTCAAATACATGGCCGGTGGCATGGGCACGCCGTTGTGGGGCACCCCGCAGGCATGGTGCGTCGCTCTTATCACCTTCGCCGTCGTCTTCGCGCTCGCCAACTTTGGCAAGGGCACGCTCAAGCTGGGATCCGTGTTCTTTGGCATGATCGTTGGCATGATCGTTTCGATCCCCTTTGGCATGATCGACTTCTCCAGCGTCGCCACCGCTCAGGTCTTCGCTCTTCCCAAGCTCATGCCCTACGCGCTCGAGTTTGATCCCGAGGTCTGCATTACCCTCGCCGTCGTGTTCCCCATGGTTGCCATCCAGGTTATCGGTGACGTCTCCGCCGCCTGCCTGGGCTCCATCGACCGTATGCCCACCGAGCGCGAGCTCTCCGGCGCTATCGTGTCCCAGGGCCTCACTTCTATGGTCGGCGGCCTGCTGGGCGGTCTTCCCACCAGCGCCCTTGGCCAGAACGTGGGCATCATCTGCTCCAACAAGGTCGTCAACAAGTGGGTCTTTGTGATCATCGCGGCCGTCTTTGCCATCGCCGGTCTGTTCCCGCAGCTCTCTGCCGTGCTCTCCGCCATCCCGCAGCCTGTTATCGGCGGCGCGACCGTCGGCGTCTTTGGCACCATCACCATGAACGGTGTGCGCATGTTCACCCGCGAGGGCCTCACGCAGCGCACCACCACCATCGTCGGCACCTCCGTCGTCTTTGGCTTGGGTATCTGGATGGCCAGCGGTTGCCTTGCCGGCGAGGGCATGCCCACCTGGGTGTCCACCGTCATCGGCTCCAACGCTGTAACCCCCACCGCCATCATGGCCATCGTGCTCAACCTGATCCTTCCGCAGACGCCGGTCGTGGCTCAGCACATCGATGCCGCCAAGGATGCCGCTGTGAATCTGGTCCTGCCCGAGAGCAAGAAGTAACCAATTCGGTGCTATTCGCCGGCGGACGCATCGCCTCGTCCGCCGGCGCCATGCGGCGCCAAGCCGCACTTCAAAGGGCTCGTCCCTTTGGTGAAGCGTTGACGGGAGAGGGCCCGTTTCCGGTGTAGGCCGGCGCTTCGCACTTCCGCCATGTCAGAGGTGTCAAACCCCGCCTCTGATGTTGAAGGGAGCATTTATGCTTCTGGTCGCTAACGGTTCCGTCTTTACCCGCAACGCTCAGACTCCGTTCATTCCCAACGGTGCGGTCGCCATTGACGGAGATACGATCGTCGAAGTGGGCCCCGAGCGCGAGCTCAAGGCCAAGTACCCGGATGCCGAGTACGTCGACGCCCAGGGCAACCTCATCATGCCCGGACTTATCAACTGCCACACCCACATCTACTCGGGTCTGGCCCGCGGCCTTGCCATTAAGGGCTGCAACCCCACCAACTTCCTGGAGAATCTTGAGCAGCAGTGGTGGAAGATTGACGACAACCTGACGCTCGACGGCACCAAGGCCAGCGCCTATGCCACGATTCTGGATTCCATCCGCGATGGCGTTACCACGATCTTCGATCACCACGCGAGCTTCTGCGAGATTCCGGGCAGCCTCTTTACCATTAAGGACGCCGCTCAGGAGTTGGGCATGCGTTCGTGCCTGTGCTACGAGGTCTCCGACCGCCGCGGTCAGGAAAAATGTGACCAGGCCATTGCCGAGAACGCCGAGTTTGCCCAGTGGGCCGCCAAGGAGCGTCGCGATAACGACAACCACATGATCGCCGCAATGTTTGGCGGTCACGCCACCTTTACGCTGTCGGACGAGACCATGGATAAGATGGCCGAGGCCAACAACGGCCTGACCGGTTTCCACATCCACGTGTGCGAGGGCATGAATGACGTGTGGGACTCCCGCCTCAACCGCGGCGGCATCAGCCCCGTCGAGCGCCTGCTGCAGCACAACCTGCTCGGTCCCGACACCATGCTGGGTCATTGCATCCACGTGACGCCTGCCGAGATGGATATCGTCAAGGAGTCCGGCACCTGGCTGGTTAACAACCCCGAATCCAATATGGGCAACGCCGTGGGCTGCGCCCCCGTGCTCGAGTTCTTCCGCCGCGGCATCCCCGTGTGCATGGGCACCGACGCCTACACCCACGATATGCTCGAGAGCCTCAAGGTCTTCCTGATCATTCAGCGCCACAACGCCGCCATGCCCAACGTGGGCTGGTGCGAGGCCATGACCATGCTGTTCGAGAACAACGCCAAGATGGCCAGCAAGTACTTCGATCGCAAGCTCGGCGTGCTCGAGGCCGGCGCTGCCGCCGACGTCATCGTTATGGACTACAAGCCCTTTACGCCGCTGAGCGAGGAGAACATCGACGGCCATATGCTCTTTGGCATGATGGGCAAAAACTGCCGCACCACCATCATCAACGGCCGCGTCCTGTACAAGGATCGCGAGTTCGTTGGCATTGATGAGGACAAAATCAACGCGTGGACCATGGCTGAGTCTAAGAAGCTCTGGAGCACGCTCAACGATCGCGCCTACTAATTCACAAGTAGATTCACGCGCGCCGGATGTTTCGCCGCATCCGACGCGCGTATAGGCGACCTCCGCGGGGTCGCCGGCGCTGTGCTAGCGCTACACCGTATTTGCGCCCGCCGCGCGGTCTCGCCGGGCGTTACAGAGAGGAGCTCATTATGAGCGACATCATGAGACCGATCCCGTTTTCGCAGCTGATGAACTGGATCATCGAGGAGCACAAGACCCAGGACGCCATCTTTGGCGTGCGTAAGATGGTCACGACCAACCAGGAGGGCGCGCTTCCCATTTTTGACGAGCGCATCGAGACTCCGTTTGGCCCGGCCGCCGGCCCCAACACGCAGCTTGCCCAGAACATCGTGGCATCCTACGTGGCCGGTTCCCGCTTCTTTGAGCTCAAGACCGTTCAGGTTATGGACGGCGAGGAGCTCTCCAAGTGTGTGAACAAGCCCTGCATTGTGGCGCAGGACGAGTGCTACAACTGCGAGTGGTCGACCGAGCTCGAGGTTCCGCAGGCCTTTGCCGAGTACGTGAAGGCATGGTTTGCCTGCCACCTGATCGCTCGCGAGTACGGCCTGGGCAGCCCGGACGGCTTTGTCTTTAACATGTCCGTGGGCTATGACCTGGAGGGCATCAAGAGCCCTAAGGTCGACGCCTACATCGAGGGCATGAAGGACGCCAGCGGCTCCGAGGTTTGGAACGAGTGCCGTGCCTGGGCGCTCGCCAACCTGGACAAGTTTGAGCATGTCGACGCCGCGTTTGTCGAGTCCATCCCGGCGCGCGTGTCCAACTCCATCACCGAGTCCACGCTGCATGGCTGCCCGCCGGCGGAAATCGAGCGCATCGCGACCTATTTGATCACCGAGAAGGGCCTCAACACCTACATCAAGTGCAACCCCACGCTGCTGGGCTATGAGTTTGCCCGCCAGCGTCTGAACGAGCTGGGCTTTGACTACATCGTTTTCGATGACACGCACTTCCGTGAGGACCTGCAGTGGGCCGATGCCGTGCCTATGTTCGAGCGCCTGATTGCCCTGTGCGCCGAGCGCGGCCTGGAGTTTGGCGTCAAGCTGACCAACACCTTCCCCGTCGACGTGACGAGAAACGAGCTGCCCTCTACCGAGATGTACATGTCCGGCCGTTCGCTGTTCTCGCTGACCATCGAGGCCGCCCGCCGCATTACCGAGCAGTTTGACGGTAAGCTGCGCATCAGCTACTCCGGTGGTGCCACGGTCTACAACATCCGCGCCCTGTATGATGCCGGCATTTGGCCCGTCACCCTGGCGACCGACGTGCTCAAGCCCGGTGGCTACGAGCGCTTTAGCCAGATGGCCGGCGAGTTTACCGACCTGGATGGCAAGCCGTTTGCGGGCGTCTCGCTCGAGGCCGTGACCGCGATTCAGACCGACTCGCTCACCAACCCGCTCTACAAGAAGCCGCTGCGCCCGCTGCCCGACCGCAAGGTCGCCGGCAAGAGCCCGCTTTCCGACTGCTTTACCACGCCGTGCCGCACGAGCTGCCCCATCCAGCAGGATATTCCCGCCTATCTGGCGGCTGTTGACGAGGGCCGCTACGAGGACGCACTCAACATCATCATCGAGCGCAACGCCCTGCCGTTCATTACCGGCACCATCTGCCCGCATCCCTGCGGCCGTGCCTGCGAGCGTGCGTTCTACGAGCCCGAGGGCGCCCAGATTCGCGCCAGCAAGCTCAAGGCCGCCCGCGAGGCCATGACCGCGGTGCTGCCCAAGCTGCGCGCCCAGGCTATCGCCAACGACGGCGAGCGCAACGTTGCCGTTATCGGCGGCGGCCCGGCCGGCCTGGCGACGGCGTTCTTCCTGACGCGCGCCGGCGTGCCCGTCACCATCTTTGAGGCCCGCGATTCGCTCGGCGGCGTGGTCCGTCACGTCATCCCCGAGTTCCGTATCGCCAGCGACGATATCTCCCACGATGCTGAGCTCTGCCTGGCCTTTGGCGCCAAGGTGCAGCTCAATGCTCGCGTGGAGTCCATCGAAGAGCTCAAGGCCCAGGGCTTTACCGACGTAGTCGTGGCCACCGGTGCCTGGATGCCCGGCTCTGCAGGTTTGGGCGAGGGTGCCGAGCTCGACGTGCTGGAGTTCCTCGAGGCCGCTAAGAAGGGCGAGAAGCTCGAGCTGGGCGAGGACGTCGTGGTCATTGGCGCCGGCAACACCGCCATGGATGCTGCCCGCGTGGCCAAGCGCCTGGCTGGTGTGAAGAACGTGCGCCTGGTGTATCGCCGCACCAAGAAGCAGATGCCCGCCGACGAGGAAGAGCTCGATCTTGCTCTTGCGGACGGCGTTGAGTTCTGCGAGCTGCTGGCGCCCAAGGCGCTCAATGGCGCCGTGCTGACCTGCGACGTTATGGAGCTTGGCGAGCCGGATGCAAGCGGCCGTCGCAGCCCCGTCGCCACGGGCGAGACCGTCGAGCTTCCCGCCACCACGGTGATCTGCGCCGTGGGCGAGGGCATCGATGCCAGCCTGTACGACGCCGCGGGCGTCGAACACGACCGTCGCGGCCGTCTTGCCGCCACCTCCACCGGCGTCGAGGGCGTCTGGGCTGCGGGCGACTGCCGTCGCGGTCCTGCCACCGTGGTTGAGGCTATTGCCGACGCCGCCGAGGTCGCCCGTGCCATTGCTGGCGTGGACTTTAACAAGTACGCCGACTGCAACGAGCAGGCCGGCCGCGAGGACACCTGCTACGAGCGCAAGGGGTCGCTGTGCCGCGACAAGCGCAACTGCACCAAGACTCGCTGCCTGGGCTGCGGCTCGGTGTGCGAGGTCTGCTGCGACGTGTGCCCCAACCGCGCCAACGTGGCCATTAAGGTGCCGGGCCTTGCCAAGCATCAGGTCGTCCACGTCGACGGTATGTGCAACGAGTGCGGCAACTGCGCCGTGTTCTGCCCCTACCAGGAGGGCCGTCCCTACAAGGACAAGCTCACCCTGTTCTGGAGCGAGCAGGACATGGAGAACTCCGAGAACGAGGGCTTCCTGGCCGTGGACGAGGACCACTTTAAGGTCCGCGTCGCCGGCACGGTCCGCACCGTCTCGGTCGATGCCGTCAACACCGGTCTGCCCGAGGCCGTCCGCCTGACCATCAGGGCCGTGCGCGACAACTATTCGTACCTTCTTAAGAAATAGGCGAGTCTCTTATGGCCAAATCCATTCAACATCACGTGGCCTACGTTGCCTGCGGAAGCGGTTGTGCTTCCGCAGGCGGCGACGCCCGCTGCAGCGAAGGCTGCATTGGCTGTGGCGCCTGCGTTACGGCCTGCCCCCACGGTGCCATCGCGCTGGTCGACGGCGTCGCCCGCGTGGACCGCTCCAAGTGCACGGGCTGTGGCCTGTGCGGCATGGCGTGCCCGCAGCGCGTGATTGCCTTCGTTCCCGGCTACCAGAACATCCTGGTGCGCTGCAACAACACCGATAAGGGCGCCATTGCGCGCAAGATCTGCGACACCAGCTGCATCGGTTGCGGCATGTGCGCCAAAAAGTGCCCTGCCGGCGCTATCCGCATCGAGGACAACTGCGCCCATATCGACGGCACGGACTGCCTGTCGTGCGGCATGTGCGCCGTCGTCTGCCCGCATGGCGCCATCCACGACCGCACCGGTATCGCCGCCGGCGTGTAGAAGGGAATCACCATGGCACAGGAATTCACTTTTACCGTTAACGGCGTCGAGCACACGACGACCCAAAACAAACCGCTGCTGCGCTATCTGCGCGACGACCTGCACATTCACTCCGCCAAGGACGGCTGCTCCGAGGGTGCCTGCGGCACCTGCACCATCCATGTGGACGGTGCGGCCGTCAAGGCGTGCGTGCTGACCACCGCCCTTGCCGCCGGCCGTAACATCGTGACCGTCGAGGGCCTGCCCGAGGACGTGCGCGAGGCCTTTGTGTACGCCTTCGGCGCAGTGGGCGCCGTACAGTGCGGCTTTTGCATCCCCGGTATGGTCATGGCGGGTGCGGCGCTCATCGCCGAGGACCCCGAGCCCACCGAGGAGCAGATCAAGTACGCCATCCGCGGCAATGTCTGCCGTTGCACCGGCTACAAGAAGATTATCGAGGGCATCTCGCTGGCAGCTGCGGTGCTCCGCGGCGAAAAGCAGATCGACGAGGACTTGGAGCGCGGCGATGACTACGGCGTGGGCAAGCGCGCCTTCCGCATCGACGTGCGCAAGAAGGTGCTCGGCGAGGGCAAGTATCCCGACGACATCGACGAGCTCGATCAGCCGGGCCTGACCTACGCCAGTGCCGTGCGCTCCAAGTATCCGCGCGCCCGTGTGCTCTCCATCGACACCTCCAAGGCCGAGGCCCTGCCCGGTGTGGTGGGCATCCTGCGCGCCGAGGACGTGCCGGTCAACCAGGTCGGCCACCTTATCCAGGACTGGGATGTCATGATCGCCCAGGGCGATATCACCCGCTGCGTGGGCGATGCCATCGTGCTGGTGGTTGCTGAGGACGAGGCGACGCTCGAGAAGGCCAAGAAGCTCGTAAAGATTGATTACGAGCCGCTGGAGCCCGTGCGCAACATCGCCGAGGCCAAGGCCGTCGACGCTCCGCGCCTGCACGACAGCTTCTTTGCCTTTGGCAACACGGTGGAGCTCAAGGACAACGTATGCCAGAGCCGTCACGTGACGCGTGGCGACGCCGCCAAGGCGCTGGCGGAGAGCGCGTTCACCGTGACGCAGCGCTTTACCACGCCCTTTACCGAGCATGCTTTCTTGGAGCCCGAGTGCGCCGTCGCCTTCCCGTACAAGAACGGCGTCAAGGTGCAGTCGACCGACCAGGGCGCCTACGACACGCGCAAAGAGTGTGCCCACATGTTTGGCTGGGATAACGAGCCCGAGCGCGTGGTCGTCGAGACCATGCTCGTGGGTGGCGGCTTTGGCGGCAAGGAGGACGTGTCCATCCAGCACTTGGCCGCGCTCGCCGCATATAAGTTCCAGCGTCCTGTGAAGTGTAAGCTCACGCGTGCCGAGTCGCTCGCGTTCCATCCCAAGCGTCACGCCATGGACGGCACCTTTACACTGGGCTGCGACGCCGAGGGCAACTTTACCGGCCTGGATTGCGAAATCAACTTCGATACCGGCGCCTACGCGTCGCTGTGCGGCCCGGTGCTCGAGCGCGCCTGTACGCATGCCGTCGGTCCCTACAAGTACCAGAACACCGACATTCGCGGTTTTGGCTACTACACCAACAACCCGCCCGCCGGCGCGTACCGCGGCTTTGGCGTGTGTCAGTCCGAGTTTGCGCTCGAGAGCCTGATCGACCTGCTGGCCGAGAAGGTCGGCTTGGATCCGTGGGAGATCCGCTACCGTAACGCCATCGAGCCGGGCGAGGTTCTGCCCAACGGCCAGATTGCCGACTGCTCCACGGCGCTTAAGGAGACGCTGCTCGAGGTCAAGGATGCCTACTACGCGCATCCCGGACACGCCGGCATTGCCTGCGCCATGAAGAACGCCGGCGTGGGCGTGGGCCTGCCCGATGCCGGTCGCTGCAAGATTCGCGTCGAGGATGGCCACGCCGTGGTCTACGCCGCCACGTCCGACATCGGCCAGGGCTGCAACACGGTCTTTTTGCAGGACGTTGCCGAGGCCTGCGGTCTGCCGCTGAGCTGCATTGCCAATGGCGAGTGCTCCACCGAAAACGCTCCCGACTCCGGCACCACGTCTGGCTCGCGTCAGACGGTCGTGACCGGCGAGGCTGTGCGCGGTGCCGCCTTCTTGCTGCGCGATGCCATGCTTGACGTCGAGGCCGACAAGCCCGCACCTGCCGCCCCGGTGAGCGCCCACGGCGACGGCGTCAAGATCGAGTACGACGACGGTCGCGCCTATCAGCTGCGCGCACAGGAACTCGTCGCCGGCCAGGGCATGCATCCCCAGGATCCCGCGACCGCCATCAAGGCGCTCGAGGGATGCGAGTTTGGCTACGTGTATCTGGAGCCGACCGACAAGCTGGGCGCCGACGTTCCCAACCCCAAGAGCCACATCTGCTACGGCTTTGCCACGCATGTGGTCATTTTGGATGATGACGGCCGCGTGAGCGAGGTCTATGCCGCGCACGATTCCGGCAAGGTAGTCAACCCCATCTCCATCCAGGGTCAGATTGAAGGCGGCGTGCTCATGGGTATGGGCTATGCGCTTACCGAGGACTGGCCGCTCAAGGACTGCGTACCCCAGGCAAGGTACGGCACGCTCGGGCTGTTCCGTGCGCCCGAGATTCCGGATATCCACGCCATCTACGTGGAGAAGGACGAGCTGTTGCCCGTGGCATACGGCGGCAAGGGCATCGGCGAGATCGCAACGATCCCCACGGCGCCCGCCGTGCAGAACGCCTACCGCGCGTTTGACGGCAAGCTGCGTCCGGATCTGCCCATGGTGGATACGCCGTACAGCCGCGCCCGTCACCGTGGGTAGGGTAGAGCGCGGACAGTCATTGCTGACGAGTTGTTCGCGCTCAGCATCAACCACATACGCTGCGCCTTTGGCCTCGGCTCCATCGCGAGCCGGGGCCTTTTGTTTGGAGCGACTCCGCATACGGAAACTGCGTCCCAGAATTTCGCTTCAGAGTGGGATGCCGTTTCCGGCTGAACCCTCTGGCGGAAAGTTCATCCCAGAATTGACGCTCGGAGTGGGACACAGTTTCCGGATGGAACCTCAGCGGAAATTGCGTCCCAGTTTGAGCGTCTATTCCGGGATGCAGTTTCCGCTGGGCGCTTCAGCCGGAAAGCGTGTCCCGTTCTGGGCCTTGATTCCGGGACACGGTTTCCGCTAGGTATGCCATATGGAAGGCGCATCCCATTCTGAGCACTCAATCTGAGATATGGTTTCCGCGGTGCCGCCAACTGGAAAGTGTGCCCAGTTTGATGGGCAGGCGGGCATAAGCTCAACAGCTCCTACAGGTCCACCTCGTTGAGCCATGTCGGCAGCGCGGTCTGCCGGATGCCTGCCGTCTGTAGCTTTTTGGCGAGCACTCCTGCCGAGCGGACCTCGCTGATGGTAAAGCGCAGCAGAGGGTGACCGTAGAGCGATAGGTGCGCCTCGCGCTGTCGTTCGGCAACGAGCGCCTCGGCGGTGGTGCGTCCGGCCAGCATGGTCTGGTCGGTATATTTGATGAGCCCGTCGAGCTCGCCCAGCGTGAGTTCCCGCGCCTGGCGCTCCCAGGCAAAGTCCGTTCGTATGGGCTTGGCCGAATTGAAGGGGTCCGTCAGCTCGTATTGAAGCCAATCGGGCGCAAAGCCCGTCTCGATCATGACGGCTCGGGCGACCGATTCCCCGCCGCTCTCGGCGCGGGCGTCGGCATATCGAAGCGTTGTGAGAGCCGTACGAATCGCGCGACCATTGCGGGCAGTTGCTCGTTGCTCGACGGCCTCCATCAGCTGTTCCCGCACAAGGACGAGCTTTGAGATCGCCGAATCGGCAATGGGCATACCGTCGGCAAAACCGGTCTGCAACAGGCAATCTGTAACCGTTTGGATGGGCGGCGTTACCGATATGCCGGCTCTGCGTTTTGCTCCGGCCGGCTCAATCTGGTGCCGCTGAATATGTGCGCCCGGACGAGCCGACGGCTTGGTGGTACTGCAGACATGCACGACATTCAGGTGTCGCCACGAGACCTCGAGCCCCAGCAGACAGGCGGCCGAAAACGAGCAGAACGTCCAATCGGGGTGGATGATCGCAAGGGCGCGGAGGATTTCGCAATGGCGTTGCGCTCGGTTGAGTTCATCCCAGCGCGTTTTTCGCGCAAACAACCCCGGCATGGGCGAGACAACCGTGCCGCCGGTGCGCCGAAGGAGCGCTTTTCGGATCGCCGTGCTCGGGGGAATCAGGCAGCGCCCCTCTTGTTCGGCTTGAGTGAGCAGTTGGTCGATGAGCTGGTCATTGCAATGGGTCATGAGCTACCGCCTCCTTTTGGGTAGCAAAAACGTATCAGCTGGAACTTGCCGCTCAGCTGACCAAAAGCTGACCAAAATCTAACCATGCAGGTAGATGACCTGCTTTTGGCAACATATTTCTTGTTTGAATCGGTGGGCGGTAATCGGCGACCGTGAACGGTAACTGGATATGAAGTCTTGGTAAGTTTCGGGACGTGTACTTTTTGAAAAAGAGCATTCTATCTGCTGTTTTGTGTTTCTGGATCGCATATTTGAAGGCATGTGATAAGGGCGGCGGACTGTCGCCTTGTATCTGCGGAAACTGTGACCCGGAATTGCCACTCGGAATGGGACGCGCTTTCCGGACAGCCCTTCAAGCGGAAACTACACCCCAGATTTCGGCCTCAGAGTGGGATGCCGTTTCCAGATCGGGCCTCAAACGGAAATTGCATCCCGGAACGAGCCTTCAGAGCGGGATGAACTTTCCCAACGGGCCGCATGCGGAAACTGTGTCCCGGAATTGCCACTCAGAACGGGACACGCTTTCCGGATGGGATGCTTGGCGGAAACTACGGCCCAGTTTTTGGCTCCAGAACGGGATACATTTTCCGGAACGGTCCACGTGCGGTGGTATACCGACCCTTTTGCGTGGCCCGCTTGTCGAATTACGTTATAGCTAGCTATATTATAGGAAGATATAATATAGCTAGCTATAACGTAAAGGAAGGATGGTCCTATGTTTATCGGAAGAACAGCGGAAATGTCCGAGCTCAATCGACTGTATAGCACGGGCTCCTTTGAGATGCCTGTGATTTACGGACGCCGTCGCGTAGGTAAAACGCGCCTTATCACAGAGTTCATTCAAGGCAAGAAGGCTATTTACTTTCAAGCTCGTCGTACCAATGCAGAGGCAAACCTGCATGGCTTTAGCCAGGCGATACTTGCGGGCTCTGTTGGTGCTGCAGGTGTGTCGTTTCGTAGCTTTGACGAGGCGTTCGATGCATTGGCCACCATGGCTCGCACGGAACGTTTGATTGTCGTGATTGACGAGTATCCCTATCTCGCCCAATCGAATCCCGAGATTAGCTCGTTGCTGCAAGACAAGATTGATCACCTGTACAAAGAGACCAGGCTCATGCTGATTCTATGCGGCTCGTCTCTTTCGTTTATGGAGGAACAGGTGTTGGGCTACGAGAGTCCACTATACGGTAGGCGTACGGCCCAGTTTAAGATCATGCCGCTCGATTTTACGACGACCCTCGGCCTGTGGCAGAGCATGAGTCGCGAAGACGCTGCGGTTTGCTATGGCATGACGGGCGGCATTCCTGCATATATCGAGAAAGTCGATCCTGCCGCACCGCTCAAGGACAACATCAAACGTCTTTTTCTTACTCCTACGGGCTATCTCTTTGAGGAGCCGAGTAACCTGCTATTGCAAGAGTGCCGCAATCCCGAGCAATATGATGCGATCGTGCAGGCAATTGCCCAGGGGCGCTCGAAGATCTCGGAAATTGCGAGCTCCACGGGAATCCCTGCGAGCAACGTAAAGAGCTATGTGGATAGGCTGGCGTCGCTTGGGATTGTCGAGCGCGAGCTGCCCCTAAACGAGACGAGCAATAAGCGAGCCGTGTATCTGCTGAGCGACCAGATGTTTAGGTTCTGGTACAAGTTTGTTCCGCAGAACATCGGCCTGATTCAAAACGATATGGCCGAGATGGCGTATAAGCGCATTGCGCCGCACGTATCGGATTACATGGGTACGGTCTTTGAGCTTATATGCAGGCAGTATGTGTACGAACTCGCGCGGGCGGGCAAACTCGATGTGGTTCCGGCGAGCGTCGGGCGCTGGTGGGGGACGGATAATCGCACGCATACGCAGGAAGAAATCGACTTGATTGTTGACGATGGCGAGGGCACTGCACTGTTTGCGGAATGCAAATGGCGCAATGAACCGGTGGGCGAAGACGTGCTGCAAAAGCTCGTGTACCGAAGCGAGCTCTTTAGACGGCAACGAAAAAGCTATGCACTATTCTCCAAAAGCGGCTTTACGCAGGGATGTTGGGATGCTGCAGAGAGCAGGGGAGACGTCAAGCTGATTTCGTTTGCCGAGATGTGAGGGCGGGGATAATGAAGCGCGTCCTGATTTGATGCTGGGAATGGGATGTGCTTTCCTTTTGCGACCTTTGGCGGAAAGTGCGTTCCAGATTTCGGCTTCAGAATGGGATGCTGTTTCCGGATCGGCACTCAGGCGGAAACTACGACCCGGAGTTTGGCTCCAAAACGGGATACGCTTTCCTGGTGGCATCTCCAGCGGAAACTGCATCCCGGAATGAGCTCTCGGAACGGGACACGCTTTCCCATCGGGGCTTCAAACGGAAACCGTGTCCCGGACGAGCCTCAGGGTGGGACACATTTTCCGGTAGAGGCCTGGGACGGAAGGCGTGTCCCAGAATCCGGCTAATCCGATGGCCAGGTGGTTGAGCGAGCGAGCTCCGAGGCTCCATTACTGAAAATTCATTTGTTAAACCTGGCAACCGTGGGTAGAATAAAGTCGACGGCAGCCCAAGGGTGATAGCTGGGCAGCGCCGTTACTTCGATTAAGGGGTCAATGCCTTAGTGGCGTCGACCCCTCTTTTTCTGCTTCGTACGCTGCTTGAGTGCCTCGGTAAGCCCGATAAGCGCCGTGAGGAGCGAGACCAAAGCGGTCAGGAGCTTCACGAAATCAGTCAGATCGGTCATGGGCATCACCTCCCGTCGCATGGAGGGCGCTGCCCGGCACATGGAACTGCCGTCAACAATAACCAGTCTATCAAACTGCAGTCATAAATACGAATATATGTTCGCTAATAACAGCGACGTGGCCATCTCAAAGCGCGGCTTTACGCAAGGGTGCCGGGTGGCCGCGCTGGGCGATTTCATGTCCGCACGAGCGCCTATCCTTACGGCAATGTAGCCGCCTATGTAGCAGGCGGCAGGCGACGGAGAAAGGCCCTGACCGTGCCAGACAAAAAGACGCCGGGTGTGTCGGCTATCGATACGACGAACTTTGCGCGCCAGATCGTGCTCGACTTTGAGTTCGCTCCGGTGCCAAAGCAGCGCCAGCGCCGTGGGTTGCGCAATGAGATTATCGAGGTCGGCGCCGTCAAGCTCGATTACCGCGGCAACGTGATGGGCGAGTTCTCGCAGTTTGTGCAGACGGAATATGCCGAAGGTGTTGCGTATCCCGTCCGCGAGCTCACGGGGATATCGGCCGTGGACACTGCGATGGCCGATCCGCTCTACGTGGTGATTAAAAGGCTCGGCGATTGGATCGGTCGCTACTCCGCTCAGGTGGTTTGCTGGAGCGGGGCGGACCGCCGACAGCTTTTGACCGAGTGCCAGGCAAAGCGCATCGACCTTTCCTCATTTCCTACGGACTGGGCCGACTTGCAGGCGTTTTACACCTCGATCATGGACGTTGGCAGCCATGGGCACGTCTCGTTGGGCGACGCGGCGACGTGGTTTGGCATCGAGTTTGACGAGTCGACGGGCCATGCCCACAGCGCCCTAGCCGATGCGCGCGTGACCGCCAAGCTGCTCAAGCAGATGATGGACGGGGACTATCGAGTGAGTCCGCACGCCCAGGAGATCCGCCAGCGGTGGGGGATGGGCGAGCGAGCTCAGACGCGCCTTTCTAGCAAGTGCCCCGAGCTGGGTGACTTGCTGCTGAAGCTGAAGGCGGAGGGGAGGTAGGCCTTTTGAGAACGCCATTCGGTTTGGCATGGCGGAGCTGTAAGCGCGGCTCCACCATGCTGTTTGAATCAAAGCGTCAACCAGTATGACGAGCTGCCTGGTCTGTCTGCCTACACCATCGCAATCCCGCGCACGGCACTCAGCAGCTCGTGCTCCCTCTGGCTCCATTGGCGCAGCTCGGCCGCGCGCACGGCGCCGCGGCACAGGTCCAGGAATGCCTCGGCTCCCTCGCAGAAGCACTCGCGGGCAAAGGCGCCGGATCCGTCCGCAACGCACTTGCCGTCGGCGAAGAACTTCCAGCTAGACGGCTCGCGCGAATCGTCTCCAAGCAGCTTGATCTGCAGCACATGTGGATTGCCGGCGGCGCAGAGCTCTTCCTCGAGCTTCTGTACCGTAAAGCGCATCTGGTGGGAGAGGCTGCTCTTGACCATGGTCGAGGCGTAGCCATTCGGCTCGTCCAGAAGATGCATTCGTTTTGGTTTGGATGCCAGGTTGTGGAAATTGCGCTCACTGCGCACGGAGAAATTGTCCATACGGACTCCTTTCATCGATGTTGGCAGGGCCACCGTGCCTCTTGGCCGGTTGGCGTCGGGATCGTGGAGCCAACTCTCTACCCCGACTCTGGATAAAACGCGCCCACTCCTTGCGGGCACGATGGAGTCTATCAGCGCGCGCGGACAGAAATCAAGCGCCGCCTGCGAAATGACGTGCAAGCGACGCTTGATTGCGCGGCGATTATTCGGCCAACATCCGGAAAAGTGTCGAAATCGGCCGTAAGAAAGTACGGAAAAGTGTCGAATCTGACGGTCTCAACATCCGGAAAAGTGTAACCGGATGACAAAACAGCACGTAGAAGCTGGTGTTGCATGTGGACGCTTCAGCCGTCCCTAACCCTCGCTACTCGTCGTCTCCGTCGTTAGGGTCGCCCTTGAGGGTGTTGATGTCCAGGTACTGGTTGTCGTCCTCTTTTTGCTGCGTTGCCGATTCGGACGCGGTGGGGCCGCGGAACAGCTGGAATCCCTCAAACGCGATCACGCCGAGCAGAGCGATGATGATGGCGATAAAGACAACCTTTGCCGCCTGCGAAAACTCCGAAAAGCGCGGTGGCTCTTCTTCGGCGCGGTAATCGGCAGTGCGCCTATCGTCGGTGCCGTGGGTATACGACGATGCCGAGGCTGCCTTTACGCTCGCTTGGTTGTAATCGGGAGCGGGCGTGGCGGCAAACGGGTCGCGAGAATAGCCCCTCGACGTTTGGCCGTAATCCTCGGTTTCGATACGGCGTGCGCGAGGCTGTTCGCTCGGGCGGTTGGCGTATGCTGCGGTGTTGCCGTATGCGGAGTCGCGTTTCTCGGCAGCCGCAACCAGGGGGTTTACCGGAATGTCGAGCGCCGGCATGCCGCCCGAGGTCTCGTCCAGATCTGCCGCGGCCCAGGAATCAAAGGCAAACTGGCGGTTGGAAAGATCATCCAGATCCATGACAGGCGGCTCGAGCTCGGGCTCGGGAGCCGTGTATGCCGACTGCTGCGGGGCAGCGTGGCGAATCGTGCTGTCTGCCGTGGGGCGCTGTGCCGCTGCAGCGAGAAATGCCGCCGTCTCGGACGGATCGCTAGCAGGACGGGGTGCAGGGGCGGCTTTACGCGTCGTCTGCACGATAGGACGGGTGGCAAAGTCGTCCGCGGGCACGGATGCCGGCGCGGGCGTGGCGGAAGGTGCGGGCTTTGCACTTGTTGGGCGAGCTCCGCCGCCCATGAGTTCCTCGGCGGTCCAAGGGCGGTCGCTCATCACGTCGTCGAGGCTCAACGCAAACAGATCGTCTTCGCCCTCGTGAAACGCGCGTTTCGCATGCCTGGCGCCAGAAACGGTGCCTCCGCGGCCGTTGCGTGATGCGTTGCTCGACCCCATCTTGTTCCATCCTTTCGAAATATTCGCATTCATCGATTATATGGAACTTGCCTTGCGGCCGACTCTCGGATTCGTGCATTCCAGAACTCGCACCCAAAAGGGGAGGGGCAATCCAGGCGAGTGCCTACTTGTCGCCGGCCGCCGCCTTGGCCTCATTGAGGTAGCTATAGAAGCTGTACTTGGAGATGCCAAAGAACTCGCAGGCACGTTCGCTCGACTTGGAAATGAGGAAGGCGCCGCGACGGTCGAGGTAGCCAATGGCACGAATGCGCTCGTCTTTGGTCATGAGTGCCGCGGGCTTGCCCACAAACTGCTCGCACTCGTGCAGCAGGTCCTCGAGCAGGTCGCCGATGTTCTTGGTAATGGGCTCGGGCTCGGTATAGCCCGTGCCGCCGGTGCCGGTAAAGGCGTCGAGCGAACGCTCAAAAGCCTTCATAAGCGTAATGTCAAAGTTGATGCCCAAAATGCCGACGGGCTTGCCCTCGTCGTTGCGGATAAAGATGGTAGAGGACTTGAGCAGCTTGCCATCGGTGGTTTTGGTGAGGTATGGCTCGCGGTCGTGCACGTCGGTGGTGCCCTCGTGCATGGACTCAAACACGATATGGCTGGGGCCGTCACCCAGTTTGCGCCCGCTGACGTGGCCGTTTTCGATCACTACGATGGAGTGGTCCACGTCCTCGGTCTCTAGGTCGTGGACGACGACTTCGCAGTTGGGGCCAAATTGGAGCGCCAGGCCGTGTGCTAGGCGCTTGTAAAACTCAATCTGTGCGGGGGTCATGGGTGCCTTCCTAAAAATTAGTTTGGGCACACTTTGCCATAAACCACACTTGACCGCAAACAAATCCATCAACAAGGCAATTCATGACCGTTCGGCGGCGAAAAGGTACCGATTGCGGCAACAAACAATTTGTTAGGTTTGCCAATCAAAAAGTGTGATAGAACAGTGCTAACAAACTTTTTGTTTGGCATCCACATAAAAGTTCAGTCGCATGAATGGGAATGGGCTGAAACGCGTATGCGGGGGCCGGCAAGAGAGGACTTAAGGAGTTCACCGTATGGCCGATAAGATCCAGTGGGCGGGCAACACGATGCCCAAGAGCGATGACAAGCACTTGGGAATCATGAGCCTTGACCACGTGAAGAAGGCCCGCGCCTTCCACCAGTCGTTCCCCCAATATACCGTCACTCCGCTTGCCCGCCTGGATGGTCAGGCCGCGCGCCTGGGCCTGTCCAACCTGTGCGTTAAGGACGAGAGCTATCGCTTTGGCCTCAACGCCTTTAAGGTTCTGGGCGGTTCGTTTGCCATGGCCAACTACATTGCCGACGAGACCGGCAAGGACGTTGCCGAGTGCACCTTCGATTACCTGACCTCCGATCAGCTTGCCAAGGACTTTGGCCAGGCCACCTTCTTTACCGCCACCGACGGCAACCATGGCCGCGGCGTGGCATGGGCTGCCAACAAGCTGGGCCAGAAGGCCGTCGTGCACATGCCCAAGGGTTCCACCAAGCCCCGCTTCGACAACATCGCCGCCGAGGGCGCCACGGTGACCATCGAAGAGGTCAACTACGACGAGTGCGTGCGCATGGCCGCCGCCGAGGCCGACGCCTGCGAGCGCGGCGTTATCGTTCAGGACACCGCCTGGGAGGGCTACGAGAAGATCCCGTCCTGGATCATGGAGGGCTACGGCACCATGGCTTCCGAGGCTGCCGAGCAGCTGCGCGAGATGGCCATCAACCGCCCGACGCACGTCTTTGTCCAGGCTGGCGTAGGCTCTCTGGCCGGCGCCGTGGTGGGCTACTTCACCAACCTGTATCCCGATAACCCGCCCACCTTTGTCGTGGTCGAGTGCGCTCCGGCCGCCTGCCTGTACAAGGGCGCTGCCGCCGGCGACGGCGACCCGCGCATCGTGGACGGCGACATGCCCTCCATCATGGCCGGCCTGTGCTGTGGCGAGCCCAACATCCTGGGCTGGGATATCCTGCGCAACCACGCTACCGCTTTCGTGTCCTGCCCCGACTGGGTCACCGCTCGCGGCATGCGCACCCTGGGCGCCCCCGAGAAGGGCGACCCGCGCGTCATCTCCGGCGAGTCCGGCGCAGTGACCACCGGCCTGGTCGAGACCCTCATGCTCGATCCCGAGTACGCCGAGCTCAAGGAGCTCATCGGCCTGGACAAGACGAGCTCCGTGCTCTGCTTCTCCACGGAAGGTGACACGGACCCCGATCAGTACCGTCGCATCGTCTGGGAAGGCGAATACCCCACTTGCTAATACTGGGCGGAGTAAATAGGTATCGCTCCGCCACCCCACAGGTAGATTCCTTCGTTTGAAAGGTTATGAACAATGGCTAAAGAACTCGATTTCGACGCTATCAAGGCTGCTGCTGAGTCCCATCGTGCTGATATGACTCGCTTCCTGCGCGCTATGATCAGCCATCCCTCTGAGTCCTGCGAGGAGGGCGAGGTTGTCGCTTGCATCAAGGCCGAGATGGAGAGCCTTGGCTATGACGAGGTCAAGGTCGACGGCCTGGGCAACGTTATGGGCTTTATGGGCGAGGGCGACAAGATTATCGCCATCGACTCTCACATCGACACCGTCGGCATCGGCAACATCGAGAACTGGGATGCCGATCCCTATGAGGGCTACGAGACCGACGAGATCATCTACGGCCGTGGCGGCTCCGACCAGGAGGGTGGCATGGCTTCTGCTACCTACGCTGCCAAGATGATGAAGGACATGGGCCTCATCCCCGAGGGCTACAAGATCATGGTCGTCGGCACCGTCCAGGAAGAGGACTGCGACGGCATGTGCTGGCAGTACATCTACAACAAGGACGGCATTAAGCCCGAATTCGTCATTTCCACCGAGCCCACCGACGGCGGCATCTATCGCGGTCACCGCGGCCGCATGGAGATCCGCGTCGACGTTCACGGCACCTCCTGCCACGGCTCTGCTCCCGACCGCGGCGACAATGCCATCTACAAGATGGCCGACATCATCGCCGACGTTCGCGCTCTCAACAACAACGGCTGCGACGAGTCGACCGACATCAAGGGCCTCGTCAAGATGCTCGATCCCAAGTACAACCCCGAGCACTTCGAGGACGCCCGCTTCCTGGGCCGCGGCACCTGCACCGTCAGCCAGATCTTCTACACCAGCCCCAGCCGTTGCGCTGTCGCTGACTCCTGCGCCATCTCCATCGACCGTCGCATGACCGCCGGTGAGACCTGGGAGTCCTGCCTGGACGAGATCCGTAACCTGCCGGCAGCCAAGAAGTACGGCGACGACGTGAAGGTCTCCATGTACATGTACGACCGTCCGTCCTGGACCGGCGAGGTCTACGAGACCGAGGCTTACTTCCCCACGTGGATCAACAAGGAGACCGCTCCGCACGTCAAGGCCCTCGTCGACGCCCATAAGGCTATGTTCGGTGACGAGCGCATCGGCTGCGAGCCCAGCATGGACAAGCGCACCGGTCGTCCGCTGTGCGACAAGTGGACCTTCTCCACGAACTGCGTTTCCATCCAGGGCCGCTACGGCATCCCCTGCGTCGGCTTTGGCCCGGGTGCCGAGTCTCAGGCTCACGCTCCCAACGAGGTCACCTACAAGGACGACCTGGTCACCGCTGCCGCCATGTATGTGGCTGCCCTGAACCTCTACGATCCGAGCCAGGCCGATGGCGATGCCACCGTGTTCCGCGCCGGTCTGACCAACAACAAGATCGACTAGTCCCATTCCTCGATCTTGTTGAGCCGGGGACAGTTTATGCCCCCGGCACCCCCTGTTGACTTGGGGCCCGCGGTCGTTATCTCCCATGCTTCCTCAACGGTAGCGGGTCCTCGTCATGGTGCTCTGCATGTTCTAGCCACACGCGCATGCCGGAGCACATCTACTCATTGCGATCGTTTCATCTTTAGAAAGGACATTTCCATGGACGCCAAGTTTACCGAGCTCGTCGAGCAGCTGAACGGCCTCGACTTTAAGGGTATGTACGGCAGCGACTTCCTGCACACCTGGGATAAGACCACTGATGAGCTCAAGGCGCTCTACATCGTCGCCGACGCTCTGCGCGAGCTGCGCGAGAACAACGTTTCGTCCAAGATCTTCGATTCGGGCCTGGCCGTCTCGCTGTTCCGCGACAACTCCACCCGTACGCGCTTCTCCTTCTCTAAGGCCGCCAACCTGCTCGGCCTTGAGCTGCAGGACCTGGACGAGAAGAAGTCCCAGATCGCTCACGGCGAGACCGTCCGCGAGACCGCTACCATGATCTCCTTCATGGCCGACGTCATCGGCATCCGCGATGACATGTACATCGGCAAGGGCGACGCCTACATGGCTGAGGTCTCCGAGTCTGTCCAGCAGGCTTACGAGGATGGCGTTCTGGATCACCGTCCCACGCTCATCTCCCTGCAGTCCGACTCCGATCATCCCACGCAGTCCTCTGCCGACATGCTCTACCTTATCAACGAGTTTGGCGGCCTCGAGAACCTCAAGGGCAAGAAGGTTGCCGTCACCTGGGCCTATTCGCCCTCTTACGGCAAGCCGCTGTCCTGCCCGCAGTCGCTGATCAGCCTGCTGCCCCGCTTTGGCATGGACGTCACCCTGGCTCACCCCGAGGGCTACGACCTCATGCCCGAGGTCGTCGAGCGCGCCAAGGGCTATGCCGCCGAGTCCGGCACCACCTTTAAGCAGGTCAACACCATGGCCGAGGCCTTCGAGGGCGCCGACATCGTGATCCCCAAGAGTTGGGCTCCGTTTGCCGCCATGGAGAAGCGCACCAACCTGTACGCCGAGGGCGACGACGCCGGCATCGCTGCGCTCGAGAAGGAGCTGCTCGCCCAGAACGCCACCCATCAGGACTGGTGCTCCACGACTGAGCTCATGGAGAAGACTGCCAACGGCCAGGACACCATCTTTATGCACCCGCTGCCCGCCGACATCTCCGGTGTCTCCTGCGAGCACGGCGAGGTCAACGCCGACGTCTTCGACATGCACCGCGTGGGCATGTACAAGGAGGCCAGCTACAAGCCGTACGCCATCGCAGCCATGATGTTCCTGCAGAAGGTTGCCGATCCCGCCGCTACCCTCAAGGCCCTCGACGAGCGCAACACCGCCCGTTGGTTCCAGGCCTAAAGCTGGGCTGAGAAATGGCTAAGCGTATCGTTGTCGCCCTGGGCGGAAACGCCCTCGGCGCCAACCTTCCCGAGCAGATGGAGGCCGTCAAGACGACTTCCAAGGCTATCGTCGACCTGATCGAGGAGGGCAACGAGGTCGTCGTCGTGCATGGCAACGGTCCCCAGGTGGGCATGATCGCCAACGCGATGGCTGAGCTCACGCGCTCTAATCCTCAGAAGTACGTTCCCTGCCCCTTGTCCGTTTGCGGCGCCATGAGCCAGGGCTACATTGGCTATGACCTGCAAAATGCGCTGCGCGAGGAAATGCTCGACCGCAATATCGACAAGGGTGTCGCCACCGTGCTCACCCAGGTCGAGGTTGCGGCAGACGACCCGGCCTTTGCCGACCCGGTCAAGCCGATCGGTCCGTGGATGAGCGAGGCCGAGGCCAAGGAGCTGGAGGCCGACCGCGGCTACCAGTTTATCCACGACGAGAAGCAGGGCTTCCGTCGCGTGGTGGCTTCGCCCAAGCCCGTGAACATCGTCGAGCTCGACACCATCAAGTCGCTCGTCGAGTCCAACCATGTGGTGATCTCCTGCGGCGGTGGCGGCATTCCCGTCACCAAGGCCCAGGGCAACCACCTTAAGGGCGCTGCCGCCGTCATCGATAAGGACTTTGCGGCCGAGAAGCTCGCCGAGCAGCTCGATGCCGATGCCCTGATTATCCTGACGGCCGTGGAGAAGGTTGCCATTGGCTTTGGCACCGACCACGAGCAGTGGCTCGACACACTGAGCGCTGCCGATGTTAAGCGTCTGTCCGAGGCCAACGAGTTCGGTCGCGGCTCCATGCTGCCCAAGGTTCAGGCCGCTTCGACGTTTGCCGAGAGCAAGCCGGGCCGCACGGCACTCATCACGCTGCTCGAGAAGGCGCGTGATGGCCTTGCCGGCAAGACCGGTACCACGTTTACCGGCGACGCTGAGTAGGCATATCTGCACCATTGAGGAGGGTGCCCTGCGTCGCGGGGTGCCCTCCTTTGTGCTATGGAGAGCCAAGGGGCGTTCGCTGGAAAAAACGAGCGCGTGCCTGTTCCGACGGAGTGCGAGCTTGGTATGGTGGGTATAGCAACTATGGTGTCCAAGGTGGCCAGGGGAGGTTTGCGGAGATGAAACTCGGTTGCGTCATTATGGCTTCGGGCGAGGGTAAGCGGTTTAGCTCTAACAAGATGCTTGCCGATATCTATGGTGAGCCGCTGATTGCCCGGACCATCGATTCGGTTCCCCGGGGCTTTGACGTCGTGGTTTCGACGCGTTGGCCCGAGGTCGCCCAGATTTGCGAGGACAAGCATTGCCCGTGCGTGCTGCACGATGGCGAGCTGCGCAGCGAAAGCGTCCGTGCGGGCCTTTCGTGGGGAGTCGAACGCAACTGGAAAGGTTGCCTCTTTTTGCCGGGCGACCAGCCGCTCGTGAGCGCGGATTCTTTTGAGGCCATGGTTCGCGCGTTTGACGAGCGTGGCCGCAAGCATCCGGTGCGTCTTGCGTGCAACGGTGAGCCTTCGAGTCCGGTGCTCTTTCCGGCGGAACTGTTCGATGCACTTTTGTGTCTTGAGGGCAAGGACGGCGGCGGTTCGATCCTCAAGGGCCGTATTGACGTGGTGCTGGTCGAGGCGCGTGCCTACGAGCTGTGGGACGTCGATACCGCCAAGGGACAGCGACGCATAACGGAGCATATCGCCGCCTGCTCGTATTTTGATCGCGTGGCCAACAGCATCAATCAATAAGGAGCAATTATGATCATCATAAAAAACGGCGCGCTCGTGACGCCACAGGGGCTTCGCCGCGCCGATCTTGCCATGGATGGCGATAAGATCGTGCGGATCGCCGCGGCGATTGAGCCGGCCGAGGGCGATACCGTCGAGGACGCCGCGGGCTGCTGGGTGTTTCCCGGCTTTATCGACGGCCACACGCACATGCAGTGCTGGACCGGCATGGATTGGACAGCCGATAGCTTTGAGACCGGCACGCGCGCGGCTGCCTGCGGCGGCACGACGACCATTGTGGACTACGCGACGGCCGATCGCGGCGTGACTATGCCCGATGCCTTGGCCGAGTGGCATCACCGCGCCGACGGAACCTGCACGGCTAACTACGCCTTTCATATGGCACTCGCCGAGTGGAACGAGCGCAATCGCGCCGACCTTTCGGCCATGCGCGAGGCGGGCGTATCGTCGTTTAAGACTTACTTTGCCTACGATCATCTGCGCCTGGACGATGCCGAGACACTCGAGGTGCTCGAGGAGCTCAAGCGTATTGGCGGCATGCTGTGCGTGCATTGCGAGAACGGCACGCTGGTGAATGAGCTGCAGAAGCGCGTGTTTGAGCAGGGTATCCACGGGCCCGAGGGCCACGCGCTCAGCCGTCCGGACGTGTGCGAGGCCGAGGCAGTGAGCCGTCTGCTATATCTGGCGCACCTGGCCGGCGACGCACCGGTCAACGTGGTGCACCTTTCGACCAAGCTGGGGCTCGAGGCCATTCGTGCCGCCAAGGCGCGCGGGCAGAAGAATATCTATGTCGAGACCTGCCCTCAGTATCTGATGCTCGACGATACGTGCTATTTGGAGCAGGGCGAGGACGGCTTTGCGGGCGCCAAATATGTGATGAGCCCGCCGCTGCGCCATGCGGGTGACCGTGCGGCACTGCGCGAGGCGCTTGTGGCCGGCGAGATCGATACCATCGCCACCGACCACTGCAGCTTTAACCTACACGGGCAAAAGGACCGCGGGCGCGACGACTTCCGTGCGATTCCCAACGGCGGGCCCGGCGTGGAGCATCGTCCCGTCGCGATTGCCACGAGCTTTGAGGGACAGCTGGGCCCCGAGGACCTCTGCCGCCTGATGAGCGAGAACCCGGCGCGCGTGTTTGGCATGTACCCGCGCAAGGGCTGTCTTGCCGAGGGCTCCGATGCCGACGTGTGCGTGTGGGATCCCCAGGTGCGCTGGACGATTAGTGCCGCGACGCAGCATCAGGCCGTGGACTACACGCCACTCGAGGGTTTTGAGGCACATGGCCGCGCCAAGGCCGTGTTTGTGAACGGCGTGCTGGCTGCGCGCGACGGCGAGCCCACCGGAGCCCAACCCGGCCGCTACGTCCCCCGCTAGCAGGAAGATCACCGGATTCCCCTCCGCAGTTGCGGTGGAATAGTTCCTGTTTAGCTGCCAAATAGGCCGTTTTAGGAACTATTTCACCGCAACTTATAGGTCTGCTGGGGCGGCGCCGGCTATTTGAGGCTGGTGGCGACGACGGAGCGGCCGAGGGCTGCCTCGAAGCGATCTGCCATCGTTGGGTCGTTGAGCGTGTCGGCTTGGTTGAGCATGATGCGGGCATTGTTGAAGTTCAGCATCTGCAGCTCGGCATTGAGCACCATGGCGACGCGCTCGGGCGTGGCGATGTCAGTGAGCTCGCAGCCGCAACGCTCGCAAAAGAGCTCGGGGCGGTGGACGGCTTCGTTGATGGGCTTGCCGAACCCCGAGGCGCCGACGATCCAGACGATGTTGGCCGTGCCAGAGGGAATCACCGGCTCCCAGGCGGCGTGCGCCTTGAGCGGGAGCCGCTTGCTGCCGTCCGCCTCGGCCAGGACGTAGTCAAAGCGCTGCGCCAGCTGGTCGAGCGGCTCGGCAGGGGGGGAGAGCTTGCCCGTCTGGGGGTCCAAGACACCTGTCTGGCAGATGCTTCCCCGTACAAGCCCCGCGCAGGCCTCGCAGGTGCAGCCTGGGGCGTGTGGGGCACCTGGCTTCCAGGGCGCGGCGTCCAGGCGACGGCTCGACCCGTCCCACGGCACGCCGGCGACGGGGAACATGCGCGTGGTGGTGCAGAGGAGCACGCGGCCGCCAGCGCGCATAAGCTCAAGGCCGAGCGTCTTCAGCAACGTCGACTTGCCACCACTGCCGATAATTGCGGTAATGCCCGGCTCGATCCTGAGCGCCGAGGCAAGATTGCCGCTAACCGTTTCCATCTGTTCACCGCCGTATAATACTGTGATAATAAATAATCATCAGAGTAGCGGTCGAACCGCATTTGCTCTGCTCAAACCGTAGCACAGGGAGGTGTCCCGGGAATGCTCGTTTATGTTCGCGGCGCCGGCGATATCGCCACGGGCGTCGCCGCTCGCTTGGTGCGCGCCGGCGTGTCGGTCGTTATGGCCGATATCGCGGTTCCCACGTGCATCCGCCGCACAATCAGTTTTTGCGAGGCTATTCGCTTGGGCGAGGTCGAGGTCGAGGGCATTCGCGCTCGCTTGGCACAGACGCCGGCAGAGGCGCTTGCAATTACCGAGGCTGGAGACGTCGCCGTTGTGGTGGACCCCCAGGCCAAGATGCTCGGCGAGCTGAAACCCGCTGCCGTGGTCGACGCGATTCTGGCTAAGCGCAACCTGGGTACCACGCGCGACATGGCGCCTGCCGTCATCGCCGTGGGGCCGGGCTTTACCGCGCCGGTTGACTGCGACGCCGTGGTCGAAACCATGCGCGGGCATTTCCTGGGCCGTGTCATTACCCAGGGTTCGCCCCAACCCAACACGGGCGTGCCGGGCATTATCGCTGGCTATGGCAGAGAGCGCGTTATCCACAGCCCCGCCGCCGGCGTGTTTCGGTCCGACCGCGCAATCGGCGACATCGTGAGCGCCGGAGACGTGATTGGCTACGCGGACGATACGCCCATGGTCACGCAGATTGACGGCTGCCTGCGCGGGCTTTTGGCGAACGGCGTGCAGGTGACTGAGGGCTTTAAATGCGCCGATGTCGATCCGCGTGGCGATGCCAGCTATATCAACTACATTTCGGACAAGGCGACGTCGGTCGGCGGCGGCGTGCTCGAGGCACTCGCTATGCTCACCGATATCTTTAGAGGATAGAAGGCGGCAATGGAAAAGCTCGATGTTGTGAATGCGGCGCTTGTCGCCCTGCGTGCTGGCGAGACGTGCGAGCTCATGGTCGTAGCCGGCACGGCGGGGTCGTCGCCGCGCGGCGTGGGCGCCTGGATGGCCGTCTTTGCCGACGGTAGCCAGGCGGGCACCATCGGCGGCGGCAAGATCGAGCTCTTTGCGCTGGACGAGGCGCGAGAGCTGCTGGCCGCGGGGCAATCGCGTCTGGTCCGCTACACCATGGGCGGCGAGAACTCCGATACCGGCATGATCTGCGGCGGAGCCATCTGCCTGTGCTACCTACATCTGGATGCGACCCAGGCACCGTTGTTCCAGGAAATTGCCGACGTCTTGGTCTATCGGCGCATCGGCGACTTCGTCATCGACTTTGAACCGTTTATCGCGAGCGCGCTCGAGGGCGATGTGGCCGAGTACCATGGCGAGGCATCGCGCCATACCATTGCGGGCTGCCCCGGGCTTTCACTGGTGGAGGAGGGGAGTAACGTCACCTACACTAACGCCGCCTCCGAGATTCCCGCGGCGCACGTCGAGACGCTCTGCCCCGAGGGCCTGACCTACATCTTTGGCTGCGGACACGTGGGCGCTGCGACGGCGCGGGTGCTCACGGCGGCGGGCTTTGCCGTCGTGGCTTGCGACGACCGCCCCGGCACGCTGACCCCCGAATGGGTGCCCGGTGTCTACGACCGTCGTCTGGTCGACTACAAGAACCTGGGCGAGCAATGCCCCATCGGCCCGCGCGACCTGGTGGTGGTCGCCACGGCAGGTCACAAGTCCGATATCGACGTGGTGATTCAGGCCATGCGTGCCAAACCCGCCTATCTGGGCTGCTTGGGCTCGCGCCGTAAGACGGCCTTTGTACGCGCCCGCCTGGAGCAGGAGGGCTTTACGCAGGACCAGATCGACGAGCTGCACCTGCCGATCGGCGTTGCCATCGAGGCCGAGGACCCCGAGGAGATCGCCATCTCCATCGCCGCCGAGATGATCCACCTGCGCCGCACCAAACTCGTCCCCCGCAAACGCTAATCGCATCCCCACCAATTAAGTTGCGGTGAAATACGGATTGTTTAAGCCTGTTAGGCCGCCAAACAGTCCCTATTTCACCGCAACTGCTTTTCGGGATCCATTTGTGCGGGGGAGTTGTGGAGTTGTGCAGGCAGACGAGGTTTTTCTGGAAATACGCACCCAATGCGCGTATAGTACCGATTGTTTTGTCGGCTCCTGCTGCGTCGAGTCCAAACCGCGAAATGCCATGAGCGGCGCGGATGCAGCCAGGAGGCACGAGGACAACCCATCGTGGCCACGCCCCGTGCTTAAAACCCCAAGAAGGAGTGAACAATGGCAGAAGAGAAGTATGTGCCGCGTCTGAAGACCAAGTACAACAACGAGGTCAAGCAGCAGCTTCAGGACAAGTTCCAGTACGAGAACGTCATGATGATCCCCAAGTTTGAGAAGATCGTCGTGAACATGGGTGTCGGCGAGGCCGCTACCGATTCCAAGGCCATCGACGGTGCCGTGCGCGACCTGCGCGCCATCACCGGCCAGCAGCCGATGATCACCCGTGCCCGCAAGTCCATCGCTACCTTCCGCCTGCGCGCTGGTATGCCGATCGGCTGCAAGGTTACCCTGCGTGGCGACCGTATGTGGGAGTTCTTCGATCGTCTGACCTCCGTCGCGATCCCCCGTATCCGCGACTTCCGCGGCATCTCCGCCAAGAGCTTCGACGGCCGTGGTAACTTCTCCATGGGCGTCACCGAGCAGCTCATCTTCCCCGAGATCGACTTCGATTCCGTCGATCACCAGCGTGGTATGGACATCACTTTCGTGACCACCGCCAACACCGATGAGGAGGCCAAGGCCCTTCTGGACGCCTTCGGTTTCCCGTTCAAGAAATAGGTTCACCTGCCCTAAAAGCGCCGTTCCCACAAGGGGGCGGCGTTTGGGGCGAACAATACTCTATGTGAGGAGGATATAAGTGGCTAAGACATCGATGATCGTCAAGTGCAATCGCAAGCAGAAGTTCTCTACTCGTGAGTACACGCGCTGCCAGCGCTGCGGCCGTCCGCACTCTGTGTACCGCAAGTTCGGCCTGTGCCGTGTCTGCTTCCGCGAGCTTGCACTCAAGGGCGAGCTTCCCGGCGTTAAGAAGGCCAGCTGGTAAGTCACTACCAGCGTTTCAAGCATCCGTTTGGAACAGGGAAAACGCGCTAGTTAGGCTTTGCCGTTAAGGGCGGCGAAGAACCAAGAGCACGTGTTCATCAAGAACGAAGGAGAATCTGTATGAACCTTACAGACCCGATCGCAGATATGCTTACGCGCATCCGTAACGCTAACTCTGTGAACAAGGCCACGGTCTCCATGCCGAGCAGCAAGAAGCTCGTCGAGATCGCTCGTGTTCTGCACGAGGAGGGCTACATCGAGGGCTACGATGTCGAGGACACCGTTCCCCAGAAGACTCTGCACATCACGCTTAAGTATGGTCCCAAGAAGGCTAAGGTCATCAACGGCATCCGCCGTATTTCCAAGCCGGGCCTGCGTAAGTACACCGGCGTTGCCGACATGCCCCGCGTCCGCGGTGGCCTTGGTACCGCCATTATTTCCACCAGCCATGGCGTCATGACCGACCGCGATGCTCGCAAGCACAACGTCGGCGGCGAGATCATCGCTTACGTCTGGTAATTCGCTCGGTAGGTAGAAGGAAAGGAGATCACCGTGTCTCGTATCGGTAATAAGCCTGTCCAGATTCCCGCCGGAGTCGAAGTGGCAGTCAACGGCAACAACGTTGTCGTCAAGGGCCCCAAGGGCCAGCTCGAGCTCGATGTCTTTGAGAAGCTCGCTATCAACGTCGAGGACAACGTCCTCACCGTTTCCCGTCCCGACGACGAGCGCGAGACCCGTGCCCGCCACGGCCTCACCCGCGCCCTCATCCACAACATGGTTGTTGGCGTTTCCGAGGGCTTCGAGAAGAAGCTCGAGCTCGCCGGCGTCGGTTACCGCGTGCAGCAGAAGGGCAAGAACCTCGAGTTCTCCCTGGGCTTCTCGCACCCCGTGATCGTCGAGGCTCCCGAGGGCATCACCTTCGAGGTTCCCGACAACACCCACGTGAACGTCAAGGGTATCAACAAGCAGCAGGTCGGTCAGATCGCCGCTGAGATCCGCGGTCATCGTCCTCCCGAGCCTTACAAGGGCAAGGGTATCCACTATGTTGGCGAGCACATCCGCCGCAAGCTGGGTAAGGCCGCCAAGTAGTCGTAACCGACTCACTCGCATAAGACCAGCACCCCGTCAGGTGCTGGCAAGATCAACCTTTTTAGGAGTTTACGTATGAACAAGCATAAGGCGAAGCTGGAAGGCCTCAAGCGTCGTCAGCGTCGTGTTCGCGGCAAGGTCTCGGGTACCGCCGAGCGTCCGCGTCTTCGCGTGACCCGTACTAACGCCAACATCTATGCCCAGATCATCGACGACAGCAAGGGCTCCAGCCTGACGCTCGTTTCTGCCTCGACCCTCGAGGCCGAGTTCAAGGGCACCCACACCTCGAACAAGGAGGCTGCGGAGAAGGTCGGTCAGCTCGTTGGCAAGCGCGCCATCGAGGCCGGCATCACCAAGGTCGCCTTCGATCGCGGTGGCCGTATCTACCATGGCCGCGTCAAGGCCCTCGCCGACGGTGCTCGTGCCGCCGGTCTCGAGTTCTAGGAGGTATGTAGCACATGGCTCGTAATCAGAAGCAGCAGCGCGAGGCCTCCGAGTTCGAGGAGCGCGTCGTTTACATCAACCGCGTGTCGAAGACCGTCAAGGGTGGTCGTCGCATGAGCCTCGTCGCTCTCGTCGTCGTTGGCGACGGCAAGGGCAACGTCGGCGTTGGCATGGGCAAGTCCGCTGAGGTGCCCCTGGCCATCTCCAAGGCGTCTCTCGATGCCAAGAAAAACATGTTCCACGTGCCGGTGACCGATCAGGGCACCATCCCGCACGAGGTTCTCGGTCACTTTGGTGCCGGCCGCATCATCATCAAGCCCGCTGTCGAGGGTACCGGCGTTATCGCCGGCGGCGCTGTGCGCCCCCTCTTCGAGCTTGCTGGCATCAAGAACGTCCTGTCCAAGTCCCTCGGTACCGACAACGGCCTCAACATCATCAAGGCTGCCGTCGAGGGCCTCAAGGAGCTCTCCAGCCCTGAGGACGTCGCGGCTCGCCGTGGCCTGACGGTCTCCGAGATGTTCGTCGGTAAGGAGAACTAAGCATGGCTGACACCATCAAGATCAAGCAGGTCCGCAGCACCAACGGTTGCAAGCAGGACCAGGTCCGTACTGTCCGTGCCCTCGGTCTCCACAGGATCCGCGAGGTTCGCGAGATTGCTGACAACGAGTCCGTCCGCGGCATGATCTTCAAGGTTAAGCACCTTGTCGAGATTGTAGAGGAGTAGCAAATGCAGCTTCACGATCTTACTCCCGCGCCCGGTTCCACCAAGAACCGCAAGCGCGTCGGCCGTGGCAATTCTTCGGGTCACGGCACCACTTCTGGCCGCGGCCAGAAGGGCCAGGGCTCTCGCTCTGGTGGCACCAAGGGTGCCGGCTTCGAGGGTGGCCAGACTCCGCTGGCTATGCGTCTGCCCAAGCTTCCGGGCTTCCGCAACCCCCGTCGTATCGAGTACACCGCTGTCAACGTTGAGCGTCTTGAGCGTAAGTTCGAGGACGGCGCTGTGATCGACGGTGCCGCTCTTAAGGCCGCTCGCATCACCAAGAGCGAGTTCGAGCCCGTCAAGGTGCTCGGCAATGGTGAGCTCACCAAGAAGTTCACGGTCAAGGTCGACAAGGTCAGCGCTTCTGCGCAGGCCAAGATCGAGGCCGCCGGCGGAAAGGTCGAGCTGCCGTGCTAAATGGTCTTAAGAATGCTTTCCGCATCAAAGAACTGCGCGAAAAGATTCTTTTTACCATAGCTATGCTCGTCGTGTACCGCATTGGTGCGCACGTTCCTGTGCCCGGCATTCCCTTCCAGGGGATGCTGGGCCTTTTCTCGACCGGGAGCAACTCGGTCGCCGCAGGTGCTATGGCCCTCCTGAATCTTTTCTCTGGTGGCGCGTTGAGCTATGTCTCGGTGTTCTCTTTGGGCATCATGCCGTACATCACGAGCTCGATCATCCTCCAGATGCTCCAGGCCGTCGTGCCTTCCCTGCATGAGCTTGCCCGCGAGGGCGAGGTCGGTCAGACCAAGATTACGCAGTATTCGCGTTACCTCACCCTGGCTCTGGCTATCCTCAACTCCGTGGGTTACCTCTTCCTCTTTAAGAGCTTCGGCATCAGCTTTAATGGCGCCGGCGCTCCCGAGATCATCTTCGACCTCATGATCGTCGGCACGCTCACCGCGGGCGCCATGCTGATCATGTGGATTGGTGAGCTCATCACCCAGCGCGGTATCGGCAATGGCATGTCGCTGATCATCTTCGCGAACATCATGGCCGGTCTTCCGCAGGCGATTTTCTCCAGCACCGAGGGTAACGCCGGTGGCATCATCACCATGGTGATTATCTGCGCCATCATCTTGCTGGTCATCCCGCTGATCGTTTTCCTTGAGCGCGGCCAGCGCCGCATCCCGGTCTCTTACGCCAAGCGCGTCGTGGGCCGTCGCATGATGGGTGGCCAGACCACCTACCTGCCCATCAAGGTCAACACCGCGGGCGTCGTGCCGATCATCTTCGCTTCGGCGCTGCTGTACTTCCCGGCCCAGATTGCCGTGTTCTTCCCCGGCATCGGCTGGATCCAGGCAGTTGCCTCCGCGCTTTCGACCGGTTGGCTCAACTGGGTGCTTAACGTTGTCCTCATCGTGTTCTTCGCGTACTTCTACACCTCCATGGTGTTCAACCCCGATGACACGGCCGACAACCTTAAGAAGCAGGGCGGCTTTATTCCGGGCGTCCGTCCGGGCAGGGCTACCGCGGCCTACATCAAGAACGCGCTCAACAAGATTACGCTTCCCAGCGCTGTCTTTTTGGCGCTCATCGCTATCGTGCCTTCGATCATCTTCTCTTTCACGGGTAACCATCTGATCCAGGCATTTGGCGGCACGTCTATCCTCATCATGGTCGGCGTCGTGCTCGACACGGTCGATAAGCTCGAAGGCCAGATCAAGATGTATGATTACGATGGATTCTTTAAATAGGCTAGAGGAGGATTGCTCATGAACCTCGTATTGCTCGGAGCTCCGGGTGCCGGTAAGGGCACCGTCGCACAGGAGCTCGTCGCCGAGTTCGGCGTCGCTCACATTTCCACGGGCGACCTGCTGCGTGCTGCCGTCAAGGGTGGCACTGAGCTTGGTATTCAGGCTAAGAAGTACATGGACGCCGGCGAGCTCGTTCCCGACCAGCTCGTGATCGACCTTGTCAAGGAGCGCCTTGCCGCCGATGACGCCCAGCAGGGCTTCATCCTCGACGGCTTCCCGCGCAACACCGCCCAGGCTGTGACGCTCGATTCCGAGCTCTCCGCCATGGGTCGCGAGATTGACTGCGCCCTTCTGGTCGACGTGGCCCCCGAGGTCATCATCGACCGTCTGTCTTCGCGTCGCACCTGCCGCGCCTGCGGTTACAC
The DNA here is from genome assembly GCA_902494245.1 of uncultured Collinsella sp. Lineage (GTDB taxonomy): Bacteria > Actinomycetota > Coriobacteriia > Coriobacteriales > Coriobacteriaceae > Collinsella. The sequence continues at coordinate 14,665 of CABUSR010000012.1, read as the reverse complement.
CGGCACCGCTGCCGATGCTACCTGCCCCAAGTGTGGTGGCGAGATGTATCAGCGCGACGACGACAAGCCCGAGACCATCAAGAACCGTCTCGACGTCTACGAGAAGTCCACGAGCCCGCTCGTCGACTACTATCGTGGCCAGGGTCTGCTCAAGTCGGTCAACGGTGACCAGGCTCGCGAGACCGTGTACGGGGATGTCAAAGAGGCTCTCGGTCTATGATCAAGATTAAGTCTGCGACGCAAATCGAGCAGATGAAGAAGGCAGGAGCGCTATCTAAGATGGCGCTCCGCCACGTTGGAGCCATGGTTCGCCCTGGTGTTTCGACCTTTGAGCTTGATCAGCTTGCGGAGCAGATTATCCGCATGCATGGTGGCACCCCGGCCTTTAAAGGTTACGGCGGGTTTCCCGGTACCATCTGTGCATCGATTAATGATGCCGTGGTGCATGGTATTCCCAACCCCGACATGATTCTGCGCGATGGCGATATCATCTCCATCGATACGGGAGCTGTTGTCGACGGTTGGGTCGGCGATAACGCTTGGACGTTTTTCGTCGGTACCCCCACGCCCGAGGCCAAGGCCCTGTGCGAGGTTACGCGCGATTGCCTTAAGGCTGCCATCGAGCAGGCTGTTCCCGGTAACCATATTGGAGACATTGGTTATGCCGTCCAGTCCCTCGCCGAGTCTCACGGCTATGGCGTGCTTCGCGATTATGTGGGGCACGGTATTGGCCATGTGATGCACGAGGACCCCAACGTTCCGAATTACGGAAAGAAGGGGAGGGGCGTTCGTCTCCAGGCCGGTATGGTCATTGCCATCGAGCCGATGGTCACGATGGGATCCAATCATGTGAGCACGGGCTCCGATGGTTGGATCGTTACGACCAACGACCACCTGCCCGCCGCGCACTACGAGAACACCGTCGCCATTACCGATGACGGTCCGGTGATTCTTACCACCGATGCGCAAGGATCCTGGTGTTCGCTCCAGGGCGGAGAAATGTAACAAGTTCCACGTAGTTGTGGAGCCATTACGAAGTTATTACGATGCGTGCATACGTGTTGTAGAATACTCAATCGCTGTCGTTTTCTAGAGAAAGATGATTGCTTGTGAAGAAGGAAGACGCAATTGAGCTCGAGGGTACGGTAAAGGAGCCGCTGCCCAACGCCATGTTTAAGGTTGAGCTCGAGAACGGTCATTCGGTTCTGTGCAACATTTCTGGCAAGATCCGAATGAATTACATCCGCATTCTCCCCGGTGACAGGGTTGTCGTGGAGCTTTCCCCGTACGACCTGACCCGCGGTCGCATCACCTATCGCTATAAATAGCGACACACATACACGCTCTTTTCCGACTGCAGGCTTAGCTCAACCTACGGTCGGTTTGCATGTGAAGACCAGCCATAGTTTTAAACGCCTGCGGCTGGGCGAGTAGATAGTAGGGAAGTAGTTTGAGCGCTACCGAAAGGAAGAACGATGAAGGTACGTCCTTCGGTCAAGAAGATGTGCGATAAGTGCAAAATCATTAGGCGCCATGGCAAGGTCCTCGTCATTTGCGAGAACCCCCGTCATAAGCAGCGTCAGGGTTAAGAGAGGAGACTACGTTGGCCCGTATTAATGGTGTCGACCTCCCGCGTGAGAAGCGCGTTGAGATCGGTCTGACCTACATTTACGGCATCGGCCGCACCACTGCGACGAAGATTTGCGTCGAGTGCAACGTTAACGTGGATACGCGCGTTAAGGACCTCACCGAGGATGAGGTTAACGCCATCCGCGATTATATCGACAAGAACCAGATCATGGTTGAGGGCGACCTCCGCCGTGAGCGCAACCAGAACGTCAAGCGCCTTATGGACATCGGCTGCAACCGCGGCCTTCGTCACCGCAAGGGCCTCCCGGTCCGCGGCCAGCGCACCCACACTAACGCTCGTACCCGCAAGGGCCCGAAGCGTCAGATCGGTGCTAAGAAGAAGAAATAAGGAGCGCTAGATAGATGGCTACTGCTAAGAAGAACGTTCGCGCTGCCCGTCTGAAGCGCGCGGACCGTAAGAACATTTCCGTGGGCCAGGCTCACATTCGTTCTACGTTCAACAACACGATCGTTTCGATCACCGATCCCCAGGGCAACGTCATTTCCTGGAAGTCGGCTGGCCAGGTGGGCTTCAAGGGCTCCCGTAAGTCCACGCCGTTCGCTGCCCAGATGGCTGCCGAGGCTGCTGCCAAGCAGGCCATGGAGCACGGCATGAAGAAGGTTTCCGTCTTCGTCAAGGGCCCCGGCTCCGGTCGTGAGACCGCCATCCGCTCCCTCCAGGCTGCTGGCCTCGAGGTCTCGAGCATCCAGGACAAGACCCCCATCCCGCACAACGGCTGCCGCCCCAAGAAGCGTCGCCGCGTGTAACTGAAAGGATCGTATCAATATGGCAATCGACAGGACTCCTGTTCTTAAGCGCTGCCGTCAGCTCGGGATCGATCCCGCTGAGCTCGGTTACAGCAGCAAGAAGGAATCTATCCGTCAGCCCAAGCGCCGTCGCAAGGAATCTGAGTACGGCATGCAGCTGCGCGAGAAGCAGAAGGTCAAGTTCATCTATGGCGTTCTGGAGAAGCAGTTCCACGGCTACTTCAACAAGGCCCGTAAGATGAACGGCGTCACCGGTGAGAACCTCATGATTATCCTTGAGTCTCGCCTCGACAACGTCGTCTTCCGTCTTGGCTTCGCCCGCACCCGCAAAGAGGCTCGTCAGTCCGTCCGTCACGGTCACTTCACCGTGAACGGCAAGCGCGTGGACATCCCGTCCTACCGCGTCAAGGCCGGCGACGTCGTCGCTGTCGGCGAGAAGTTCCGTGACCTCCTCCCCATCAAGGAGGCTCTGATTTCCTCCGAGCGTTTCGAGGTCCCTGGCTGGCTCGAGGTCGATATCGAGAAGCTGTCTGGTAACGTGCTCGCTCTGCCGACGCGTGAGCAGATCAGCGGTGATATCAACGAGCAGCTCATCGTCGAGCTCTACTCTAAGTAGTCCATCCGGGCTGCTGAGGCTGGAGGTAATACATGTCAGAATTCATTAGGCCTCAGGTTCAGGTCGAAGAGATTAACGAGACGTCTGCTCGTGTCTCCGTCGAGCCGCTCGAGCGTGGCTACGGCGATACGCTGGGTAACTCCCTTCGTCGCGTTCTTCTGTCCTCGCTCGAGGGTGCCGCCGTCGAGGCTATTCAGATCGATGGCGCGCAGCACGAGTTCATGACCATCCCTAACATGGTCGAGGATGTCACCGACATCGTCCTGAATGTCAAGGGTCTTGTCTTCAGGGCTCTCGGCACGACCGACGAGGCGACCGCCACCATTTCGGTTGACGGCCCCTGCGAGGTCACCGGTGCGGACTTCTTTATTCCGTCCGAGTTTGAGCTGGTCAACCCCGAGCAGCACATCGCTACGCTCACCGAGGGTGGCCATCTCACCATGAGCATGCGCATCGGCTATGGCCGCGGCTATGTCTCTGGCGAGGCTAACAAGCGTGACAACGATCCCATCGGTGTGATCCACGTCGACTCGCTGTACTCGCCGGTTTCCCGTTGCGCCAAGCTCGTTGAGGCTTGCCGTGTCGGTCAGCACACCGACTACGACCGCCTTGTCCTCGAGATCGAGACCAACGGCTCTATCGCTCCGCGCGACGCCGTCGTCCAGGCTGCCAATATCATCAACCAGCATATGGCCGCCTTTATGAACCTTGTCGAGACCCCCGAGGTCGAGGAGGAGGCTTCGATCTTCGCTCCCGAGGTCACCAACGACAACGCCGAGCTGGACAAGCAGATCGAGGATCTGGACCTTTCCGTCCGTTCCTACAACTGCCTTAAGCGCGCCAGCATTCACTCGGTCCGTCAGCTCGTTGAGTTCTCGGAGAACGATCTGCTTAACATCCGTAACTTCGGTGTTAAGTCGATCGAGGAAGTGAAGGACAAGCTTGAGTCCATGGGCCTGAGCCTGAAGGCTTAATGCTTCGCATATTTGAGGAGAAACTAGACCATGCGTCACAACGTTAAGAAGGGCCTGAAGCTCGGCACCGATGCGAGCCACACCAAGGCCATGAAGAAGAGCCTGGCCAAGGCCCTCTTCGAGAACGACCGCATCAAGACCACCGAGACCCGCGCTAAGGCGCTGCGTTCGGTCGTCGATCCGATCATCACCTGGGCCAAGAAGGGCGACCTACACTCTCGTCGTCTGGCCATCGCCAAGCTCGGCGATAAGCAGCTCGTTGCCGAGATCTTCGACAAGGCTGCCCAGGGCATGTGGCAGGACCGCAACGGCGGTTACACCCGCATCATGAAGCTCGGTAACCGTAAGGGCGACAACGCTCCTATCGTTATCATGGAGCTCGTCACCGAGCCTTGCACGCCTAAGGCCAAGAAGGCTGCTCCGGCCCCTAAGAAGGCCGCTGCTCCCAAGAAGGTCGAGGCTGCCGAGGAGGCTCCTGCTGAGGAGACCGCTGAGTAGACAATCCGTCTGCATAGGCTATATTCGAGGGGTACGTTCGCGTACCCCTCTTTTTTTGTCGCGATACCGTTGATTGTTTGTTGGGAGCGCCCATGACCGCGCCGTCTGATTTGAATTCGATTCCAGAGCTCGATGCCACGCTCGTATTCCGTGTTGCCTATGACGGCTCATCGTATAGCGGATTTGCCGAGCAGCCGGGCCAGACGACCGTTGCGGGCGAGTTGCGCCGTGCTATCGAGACGCTGCTGCGCCGCCCGATCGACCTGACGTGTGCGGGGCGTACCGATGCCGGCGTGCATGCGGTGGCCCAGTACATTAGTGTGCCCGTAACGGACGCTGAGCTGGCTCTGACGCGCCGTAGGTGGCTGAGGGCTATGGATGCCCTCCTGCCCAAAGATATCGCCATAAACGAGGTCTACAAGGCTCGTAAAGGCTTTTCTGCACGCTTTGATGCGCGTTCTCGTACGTATACGTACCGGATTGCCGACCGCGATGCACGCCCCGTGCTCTCGCGCGGTGCGGTGTGGTGGCATCGCTACCCCTTGGATGTCGATGCCATGGCTGCCGCGTGCCCTGCGCTCTTGGGCGAACAGGACTTTAAGAGCTTTTGCAAGGTAGCATCTGCCGTGGGCAAGCCCACGCACCGTTGCGTGATGCGTGCCGAGTTTGGCCACGAGGTCGCTTTTGGCGAGGATATCCTGACGTTTACCATCGAGGGCAACGCATTTTTACATTCGATGGTGCGCACTATTGTGGGCACGCTCGTCGAGATCGGCATGCATCGCCGCGATCCCCAGTGGATGCGCGAGGTCATTGATGCCTGCGACCGTACCGCTGCGGGTCCCACGGCGCCTGCCTGCGGCCTTACGTTTATGGGCGTCGATTACGATCCAGCCGAGCTCGTTGTGCTCGACTAGGGCAGTGCTCGGCGCGTCCGTGCCTGGTACATACTATGTGTGAGCTGCACGTGTGCAACATCTGTTCTTGGCGTGCAACATGTTAGGCGGCTCGTTGCTTTTATAGCCCGGGTGTACCATGAACGACGGTTTGATTTGGCGCTGTCGAGAGGACGGAAAACTTGGTTCGACGTGGTTCGCATCCGCGACTTTCGGTGATCCTTATTGTTGAGGGTTCGCCCAGCTATGCGATGCGCGCGCTCGAGAGCGTCCAGAACCAAGACCTCTATGACCTGCAAATTGTCGTGGTTTGTCGCGACGTTGCGCCGGGCGTGCGCCATTCGCTTCAAGTTGCTGCCGACAGGGACATCCATATTGATTTGATTGACGTCGAGGACGCGAAGCGCGGTGCTTGTCTTCGTGCCGGTTTTGCTGCCTCGCGTGGCTCTCAAATCATCGCTATGAACGCCGATGAGTGGTTTGCTCCGCAGGCCCTTTCCAAGATGGTCGATATCGCGTGCGATACTGCGGCAGACATTGTGCTCCCCTCGGTGTCGCCCGATCGCTACGATGCGCATCGCGAGCGTCATTCGCGCGTCTTGGATGCTGCCTCTATTGCCATAGAAGACGAGTCTTCTATGGTGACTGGGCTGCCCCAGTTGATTTTGGGCGGCCTAGTCGCTCAGACCTCTGGCGTGATGTATAGCCGTCCGTTGTTTGAGGCATGCCTGTCGCGCGGCAAGGCGTACCGTACGGTTGAGTTTATGGCTTATGCGCTCTCGCAGGCACGATTCGTGTCCGGCTGCGGCGACGCTTGTTTCCACGCGGTGGCACCTAAGCTTACAGATGCCTTTGATCCCACCATGTATGCCAGGATATCCGATGACACTCGAGCGCTCGACGAGCTTGCGGACTCACTCTCGGAAGCAGATAGCGGTGGTCGGCTCAAGCTGGCAAGCCAAAAGTTCTACTTTGCCGGACTGGTCGCCTGCATCGAGAATTTGTGTCTGAGCCCGCATGGGGTGTCGTCAATCGAGCGCTCCGCCCGCATGCGTGATATGCTCGAGGCGCCTCGAACCCGTCAGATGGTCGCCGCGCTCAAGGATAACCATCGGGGGCTCGGTCTGTTGTTTGGGCCGATCGCCAGCGCCAAGCCCGCGCGCTGCGTGATGTGTACGCATCTGGCAGCTTTTCTTAACCGGACGGGCGCAAAAACCGCCTAAACGGCTCATCTCGAAACAAATTTGCATAGAATTGTTTCGAAATGCGTTCTTATACACAAAAGCCTTCAAATAGCGTTAAACTATTCAATCACTAATTGATTGTCTCCGCCATCTTTTGGAGAGAGGGTTTGTATGGCTAAAAAACGCAATGGGCGCCAGGATGCCATTAGAGATATTGTGCGCAATAAGGACGTCCGCACGCAGCGCGTGCTGGTCGATGAGCTCCGTGCTATGGGCTTTGATTGCACGCAGGCGACTGTCTCTCGCGATATTGCCGATATGGGGCTGCGTAAGCTCCCTGAGGGCATCTATGTTCTGGCAGAGGACCTGCACCTGCAGCGTATGGTTTCCGAGCTCGTTACGGGCGTTCTGCGCACCGATAATCTGGTTATGATCAAGGCTCAGCCTGGCACGGCTTCCGGCATCGCCGCCGCCGTTGATGCGGCAGAGTTGCCCGATGTGCTTGGCTCGCTTGCCGGCAACGATACGATTTTGGTTATTGCCCAGACGGCCGAGGACGGCGAGCGTCTCGAGGCGCTGATCAATAAGCTGAGCAATTCTCGCAAGTAGGCGTGCGGGTCGTGCGCTCGGCACTGTGCGCGCTGACATCGTGGCTTGTAAGGGGTATCGACGTTGGTCGGTACCCCCTTTATGTTTGCCGGTATAAAGACCGCCCACCAGGTCGCTTCAAACTAAAAGGCCCCCGAGCAGTTCAATAGGCTGCTCGGGGGCCTTGTTGCATATGGCTGGATGATTTCTAGCCGACCGTATCGTCAGGCGTGGGCGAGGGGTCGGGAGTGGGCGTAGGCGTAGGCGTGCCGCCATCGCCGCCGGTCGAACCACCAGTGGAGCCGCCAGTCGAGCCACCGGTCGTACCGGTGTCGCCGGTGGTGTCGCCGCCCGTGGTCTCGGTGGTCGTGGTCGTCGTGGTAGTCGTTGTGGTAGTTTCCTCTTCGTCCTCGTTCTCGTCCTTGTCCTTGTCGTCGTTTTCCGTCTTCTTGGCGTTGTTGGTGCCGTAGAACTTCCAGACGCTGTTGTTCTTGTAGGTGGGCGCCGTTCCGGTCGCAAACTCCTCGCGCTCGGTACCGGTCAGAACGGTGTTCATAAACCGCTTAAAGACAGGCAGGTTGGTGCTGTCGCCCAGCAGGTCCGTGCCGTATTTTTGGATGGGGATCTCGCCCGCGGAATAGCCGGTCCACAGGGCGCACGCCAGCTGCGGGGTATAGCCGCAGAACCACAGGTTGGTGGTGTTGTCGGTGGTGCCCGTTTTGCCGGCATAGGGCTGGTTGACGCTCAGGGCGCCAGCAGCGCCCGTACCGCCGCCCTGCATGACGCCGGACAGAACATCGGTGACCGCGGCGGCCTCGCCCTCGGTGAGCACCTGTGAGGGATTGTCGGTGTGCTGGTACAGCACCGAACCGGTACGAGAGTCAATCTCGGTGATGGCGATCGGCTGGCGATAGTAGCCGCCGTTGGCAAACGTCGCGTAGGCGGCAGCCATCTCGAGCGGCGAGATCGAGCCGGTGCCGAGCGTCATGACGGGAACGTCCTCGATGTTGTCCTTGGCGGGATCGATGCCGAGCTTTTTGACGAGCGAGATGATCTTGCTGTTGCCGACGGCTTCCGCCACCTGGATGTAGCCGGTGTTGGAGGAGTATGCTGTCGCCTGCTTAAGCGTGATGTTGCCATAGCTATGGTTGGCGTAGTTTTGGACCTCGGTCGTGGTGCCCTTGGCCTTGAGCGGCGAGTTGCAGTTGAGGGTGACGTTGGGGTTCATGCCGTTTTGGATGGCAGTTGCCAGCGTAAAGGCCTTGAAGGTGGAGCCAACGGGGCGCTTCGCCGTAGCGTGGTTCACATGGTTCTCGTCGGCGTTGTAGTCGTAGCCGCCCACCATGCACTTGATGTAGCCGGTCTTGGGGTCGACGACGACCATGCCCATGTCCAGGCCGTCGAGCGAGAGCGTGTCGAGCTGCTCGCGGACGGCATTCTCTGCTACCTGCTGCATCGTGGGGTCGATGGTGGTCTTGACGGTCAGGCCGCCCTTAAAGAGCACGTCGGTCGAGAACTCCTGCTCCAGCAGCTGCTTAACATAGGCGACAAAGTAGGGCTGCGAGTATACGTCGACGCCGCTGCCCGAGATTTCGGTCACGTTGAGGGTGATGGGCTCGGCCTGTGCGGCATCGTGCTCCTCCTGCGTAATGTGGCCCAGGCGCAACATGTTGTCGAGGACCTTGTTGCGGCGAGACAGTGCCAGATCGGGATTGACCGTGGGGTCGTACTGCGAAGGCGAGTTGGGAAGGCCGATCAACAGTGCGGCTTCGCTCAGGGTGAGGTCGGCGGCGCTCTTGGACAGGTAGGTCTCGGCTGCGGCCTCGATGCCGTAGGCGCCGTGGCCGTAATAGATGGTGTTGAGGTACATCATGAGGATCTCGTCTTTGGAGTACATGTCCTCCATCTTGACGGCGATGTAGGCCTCGCGCACCTTACGCTCGATGGTCGAGTCGAACTGCTCCTCCTGCAGGATGGTGTTGCGCACCAGCTGCTGGGTGATAGTCGAGGCGCCTTCGTGCCCGCCGCCGAGGGTTGCCACCGCAGCACGCGCGATACCCCACAGGTCGATACCGCCGTGCTCGTAGAAGCGTTCGTCCTCGACGTCAACGGTGCCCTGCAGCACGTAGGGGGAGACCTCGTCCTTGGTGATGGACTTTCGGTTTTGCGTGTAGAAGCTTGCAATCTTGTTGCCGTTGCAGTCGACGATCTCGGTGGGCTCGCTCACCAGATACGCGTTGGCGTCGGTGTAGTCGGGCAGATCGGACAGCCAACGGTTGACGTTGCCGACCATGCCGATGCCAAATGCCACGCCCGCGATAAGCAAAAAGCCCAAAAACGAGAGCAGGATTATGGGCAGAGCATGCGTCTTTGAACGGCTGCGTCCCTGTCGTTGGCGAGGACCCATATATTGACCTCCAGGTATGTCGTGCCGGACGGTGGATGTGCCGTCGGGGCAGGATGGACATAAGTTATTACACGATAAACCAAACGGGGCGCGCGAGGCCTCGTGTATGCTGGAAGACGGCATTTTTCAGAGTGAATGCATACCTTGGTAAGGAGTTTGTCGATGGCGATTCGGGCGATGGGGCCGAGCGGACAATACGAGACTGGATTGGATGCTGCCGGTGCGGCGCTGCCCGAACTGCTGGCGCCGGCGGGCGGACTCGACCAGATGCTTGCGGCCATCGCCGCGGGTGCCGATGCCATCTATGCGGGGTTGGGCGGCTTTAACGCCCGCGTGAGCGCGCATGGCTTTACGGATGACGAGTTTGCGCGCGGCTGCGCCGTGGCGCATGCCCATGGCGTGCGCGTGTACGTGACGCTCAACGTGTTCGTGTTTGACGATGAGTTATCCGACGCGGTGGCGTTGGGAGCTCATGCACTGGAGCTGGGCGCCGATGCTTTGATTGTCGCCGATGCCGGGTTGGCCTGCGCGCTGCGCGCGGCGATTCCCGGGGTCGAGATTCACCTGTCCACGCAGGCGGGCGCTCATAGCGAAGGCGCCGTGCGGCTTGCCGCCGATGGGCTGGGGGTCGAGCGCGTGACGACGGCACGCGAGCTGACGGTCGACGAGATTGCGGCGCTATGTGCCACGGGCGTGCCCATCGAGGTATTCTGCCACGGTGCGATTTGCATCGGCTATTCGGGGGCGTGCGAGTTCTCGGCCCTGCGGCGTAGGCGCTCGGCGATGCGCGGCGACTGCACGCAGCCGTGTCGTCTGGCGTACGACCTGGTGGACGAGGCTGGGCAGAGCGTTGTCGCCGTCGAGGGAGATCGCCTGCTGTGCCCGCGCGACTATCTGGGTATTGCGCATCTGCCCGAGCTTGTAGATGCCGGCGTGGCGTCGCTCAAGATCGAGGGGCGCATGAAGAACCCCGATTACGTATTCAACGTGGTGCGGGTGTGGCGCCGGGCACTCGATATGCTGCGCGACGGCGCGTGGGACCCCGGTGCCGTGGAAGAACTTGAGCGCGAGCTGGGCCGGTCGTTTAACCGTGGGTTTACCGACGCGTATCTGCGGGGGCGTTCGGGCGACGAGCTTATGAGCTTTGAGCGCGCAATTAACCAGGGCGTGCGCGTGGGACGCTTGGTCGCTGTGGGCCACGAAGAGGTGACCGTTGAGCTCGACGCCGCCGTGGCGGCGGGTGACACGCTCGAGATTCGGTTCTATCCGGGTGTCGACGCGCGTCCCGATGTGCCCAAGCGCTGGCCGCAGGTGCCCTGCCCGGTGGATGCCGCAGCGGGGAAGCGCGTCGTCGTGCATTGCAAGCGTAAGGTGGACACGGGCTGCGAGGTGTACCTGATTCGCAGCGCCGGCGTGTTGAATCAGTCGGCGGCGGTGTTGGAGCGCATGCGGGCCGAGGCGAATGCGATTGCGCCCGTTGCACGTGCCGTTGAGGTGCTGCCCTTTGAGGACGTTGCGGTGGATGGCGGTGCGTCGACGGAGTTGGTGGAGTGCGCGGTTCCCACTCGCATGATTTTTGCTTGGCAGCTGATGGATGCCGACCCGCGCGGAGAACTCGATTTGTCCGACGCCGTTGTGGTGCTTGACGAGGTGTGCCGCACGGGTGACGCTGGCCAGACCCGCTCACTGATGCAGCGTGCCGGGCGCGTCGTCTGCCGCAACCTGGGACAGGTGGTGATCGCTCGCGAGCTAGGCGTGACGTTTGACGTGGCGGCGCCGGTGTTCTGCGCGAATCGGGCCACGCTTGCCTGGCTGCGCGGACTCGGTGCGGGGCGGGTGTACTTGCCGGCCGAGTTGCTCGGCAATGATGCGGGGCGTATTGCCGAACTGACGGCCGAACCAGGTGTTCTGGGCCCTGTCGACGCCGACCGTCCCGAGCTTATGGTGTGCGAGCACTGCCTGCTGACCGCCGAGGGCGTCTGCGCTACCGATGCGACGGGACAGGTTCGTTGCCGCGACTGCTCGCGCCGTCAGCAAACGCGCTATTTAGTTGAACGTGACGGTACGCGTCTGCCGGTCGCCGTTGACGCGTGCGGCAGGACGAGGATTTTCCTGTCGTAGGTGCCGCGTCGCGTCAGTTTGTTATCATATGAGAGTTTATGGACTTCCAGCACCGCCGTTTTCGGCGAGGGTGCTATAGCAAAAGGAGGATACCCAATGCTGTCTGTTGACGAGCAAATGCGTATCATCACCTCGGGCGCCGCGCAGATCGTTCCCGAGGCCGACCTTCGCAAGAAGCTTGAGAAGGGCGAGCCCCTCAACATCAAGCTCGGCGTCGACCCCACCAGCCCCGACCTACACCTGGGCCACGCCGTGCCGCTGCGCAAGATGCGTCAGTTCCAGGACCTGGGCCACAACGTCACCCTCATCATCGGCAACGGTACCGCGTTGATTGGCGACCCTTCGGGCAAGAATTCCACCCGTCCGCAGCTTTCGCAGGAGCAGATCGAGGCCAATGCCGAGACCTACGTGAGCCAGGCCATGAAGATCCTGGATCCCGAGAAGACCACCATCGTGCACAACGGTGACTGGATCCTTTCGATGGATCTGGCCGGTCTGCTGCAGGTGTGCTCCAAGTTCACCGTCGCCCGCATCCTCGAGCGCGACGACTTTACCAAGCGCTACCAGTCTCAGACGCCGATCGCCCTGCATGAGTTCCTGTATCCCGTGATGCAGGCCTTTGACTCCGTGCAGATCAAGGCCGACGTCGAGATGGGCGGCACCGATCAGCTCTTCAACCTGCTCGCTGGCCGTGAGCTCATGGAGAAGATGGGCATGGAGCCGCAGATCGCGCTTACCATGCCGCTGCTCGAGGGCACCGATGGCGTGCGCAAGATGTCCAAGTCCTACGGCAACTACATCGGCCTGACCGACGCGCCCAAGGACATGTTCGGCAAGACCATGTCCATCCCCGACGAGATGATCGGCAAGTACTATCGTCTGGCCAGCTCGCTCACCCCGGCAGAGGTCGACAAGATCGATGCCGCCCTGGCCGATGGTTCTGCCGACCCCTACGAGCTCAAGCGCGCTCTGGGCCGTGACCTGTGTGACACCTACCACGGCGCCGGTGCCGGCGACGAGGCTCAGGCCGAGTTCGACCGCGTGTTCAAGGAGGGCCAGCTCGCCGACTTCCCCGAGAAGCACGTTGAGCTGACTGTTAACGACGAGGGCCAGATCTACCTCGCCGGCCTGCTCAAGGACTTGGGTCTTTCGGCGAGCGCCGGCCAGGCTCGTCGCGATATCGACGGCGGCGGTGTCAAGATCAACGGCAAGGCTGTGGCTCCCAAGAGCTATAACATCGATCCCAGCGCCCTCAAGCTGGGCGACACCCTCTCCGTAGGCAAGCGCAAGGGTTTCAAGTTGATTTAGTTCCGCCGTTCTAACGAACGGCGGACCGGCCGACGCTGCGCGGGCCGCATTTGGACAATCTGACGTTCAACTTCAAGGGCGCGACCAGAAGGTCAGCGCCCTTGAAGTTGAACGTCACCTTGTCTCAAATGCGGCCCGCTCGCTCATATGACCCAATCCGCTGTCAAGAGCCACAATGGCCCCGCCGACCGCTTGCAATCGGTCGGCGGGGCCTGCCGTTGAACCCGTCCCGGTCCGCCCCCGGCATGTCGTCGACGCCTTCGGCTCAGTCTCATATCCGCGGATACCGTTCTGTCGGCCCGCACTCCATTCCTTCGGCGGGGTTCCCCAAGTCTGTCGAGGCGCATGCGGAGGGCTCCGCGCGCACAGCGAAATAGGGGGTATCCCCGAAGGCCGCCCGGCTCGCCGGGACGGGGGCTATGTCTATTCCGCGCCCTCCCGGCACATCATGCCGAGGGCCCAGAGCCACCTCACGAGCTCGGCCGCGGTGGCCGCGTTGGCCTTCGCCGCGGGCACGCCGCGGGCGAGCATCTCCTCGCGCCGCCGCAGGAGCCGCTCGGACCCCTTCCTCCCGTGCATCCTTATCTCGAGGGGCACGCCCGTGTCCCTTGGCATGAGCTTCGGCTGGTGCCGTGCCGCGGCGTAGCACCATGAACCCTCAACGGCCAGCTTCCTCACGAGCGCGTTGCCCGCACCGCTGATGCCTCCGAGCCGCACGGAGTCGCCACTCGACCTCTGACTCGGCGCGAGGCCGAAATAGGCCGTGACCTGCCTTCCGGAACGGAACCTCGTGAAGTCGCCGACCTCGGCCGAGAAGGCCGCGGCCAGCGCGAAGGCGCAGCCCTTGATCGACTGGAGGGCGGCCACCTCCGCGGCGATCGGGCTGGCATCCACGGCGGCCCTGTACTCGGAGAGCAGGTCCGCCCGGGCCTCCGCCGCGGCCTCGACCTCGTTCCTCAGGGCGGCGAGCGTCCGAACCCCGCCATCGTCCTCCGGCCTGACCTTGTCGAGCCACCTCAGGAAGTCGTAGGTCCAGTACTTCCTCGGGTTGCCGGCGGGCGTGGTGCCGCCGTAGACGAACCCTCGCTTTGCGAGGAAGGCGAGCAGCCGCTGCTTGGCGGTCGCCAGGCGCGCGGTCGCCCCGTCGTAGGCGCCGGCGAGGTCCCTGATGCCTTCGACCTCGGGGGAGGGGATCCATACGGGGGAGATGTCGTGGGCGAGTATCGCCTTGGCCATCCTGGCGGCGTCGTTCCTGTCGTTCTTGGAGGCCGAGTCGGCGGCCGACCTGGGGATCTTCGAGACCGCGGCGACGACGCACTCGACGCCGAGCCCGGCGAGCTCCCTTTGCGGGGCGAAGCCGAGGTAGCCGCTCTCGTAGGCCGCGAGCGACGGCCCGGGGAACCCATCCATCCACCCGGCGATCTCGCCCCAGGGGTTGCCGGGGAACCTCCTCGTCACGGCCTCGCCGGTGTCCGCGTCGAGGGCGCAGACGGTGGTCGACCTCAGGTGGACGTCCATCCCGAACGCGGTAGAATACTTTGGCATGGGAGCCTCCCAACCTCGTTGCGGCGCGGCTGCGCCTATGGCACTTCAACATCATTGTCGCAGCCCCGACCCGCGGTCACGAGCGGGGGCTCCTATCTTTTTAGTGCCCTCGGATTGGGTCATAGTGTCTG
>CABUSR010000011.1 GCA_902494245.1 uncultured Collinsella sp. | reverse complement strand
TGCTGATAGAGAACGGCAAGGGCCGCCAGTTCCTCGATAGACGCCGATTGTGCCTCGTCAATCGCAAACAGTATGCCCTTGCCTGGACCGAGCTTCTTGAGGCGCTCGTTGACCAGCCCTCGCAACGTTTCGCCCTTTGCTCGCGCCGCCTCGACCGACATCCGGCCAAACGACGGACCGAACTCCATTGACGTCACAACGGGCTTATTCGAGCGAAGCGCGTCGGCTAAGCGGTCGCATAAGCCAAGCGAAGCGGAATCGGAGATAACCGCCCATCCGCGCTCGCTGGCTAGACGTTGCAGCTCCCGCAGGAGAACCGTTTTGCCGCAGCCGCGGTTTCCCGTAATGAGCATGAGCCTACCCGGCGCTCCGGCGCCGTTGTCGAGTCCTTCCTCAAAATCTTCGATGACCGACTCTCGACCGATGAGCATCGGAGGCCGCTTGCCTGCCGTTGGCTTAAAGGGATTTGGATTCATGTCGGCCTCCTCGGATCGGTAAATCCTGGTAACAGTTATACCAACTTATACCGAGTTATACCAACTGAATCTGACAAAGGGGCTGCCCCTCTGTCACATGTGGCCGAAAAACTCGGCGTCTGCTGCTCGCCAGGGGCGGAAGGTGGCGGGATCGATCTTTACGTGCGCCGCGGCGGGTACGTCGTACCATTTGACCGTGTAACCAGCGCCGTGAGAGCAAAAGACCGAGTCGGGCGTGTTGGGCAGATCGGCCTCGGGCTCATAGGCGGCCGTCTCGATTACGCGCTCGGCATCATGGCAAGCCGCATAGCCGGCGAACTCCAGGTACAGATGCCCGCGACCGCTCGTGTAGGCAGCTACCTCCAGGGCATAGTCCTGCACCTCGGATGCCGGCACGCGACCCACAAGCTTCGCCCGGTCCCCCGTCATCGTCGGTGGCTCGTACTCGGCACCCATGCGCGTGGCATCCGAGAGCGCCCGGCCCACGCACTCCCCCGGCACCTCGAGCTCAAAGTGGTACCACGGCTCCAACAGCACCGCCGCGCCAGCCTCACGCGCCTGCATGAGCCCCTGGCGAATCGCGCGGTACGTGGCCTGGCGAAAATCGCCGCCCTCGGTGTGTTTGGCATGCGCACGGCCGCCCGTGAGCGTAATGCGCACATCGGTGATGGGCGAGCCGGTCAGCACGCCCAGGTGATCGCGCTCCATGGCGTTGGTGAGTGCCAGACGCTGCCAGTTAAGATCGAGCTCATCGGTCGAGGTCACGGTGCCAAACTGCACGCCCGAACCCGCCGGCAACGGCTCCAGACGCAGATGCACCTCGGCATAGTGGCGCAGTGGCTCAAAGTGGCCCACGCCCTCGACCGGCTGCGAAATAGTCTCCTTATAGAGAATGCCGCCAGACTCAAACGCAACCGAAAGGCCAAAGCGATCGGCCAACACCCGCTGCACGACCTCGAGCTGCACCGCCCCCATAAGCTGCAGATGTATTTGTTCAAGATGGGTGTTCCAGCCTACGCCGAGCATGGGATCTTCGTCCGCCAACTCAGTCAGCGCTTTGAACACCGCGTGGACATCGTGTTCGCCCGGAAGCACCGTATAGGTGAGGACCGGCGCAATGACGGGCGCATCGCACGCAGGTTCCGCGCCCAGAGCGTCCCCTGGGCGAACGTGCGCAAGGCCCGTCACGGCACAAATGCCGCCAGCAGCAACTTCTTGGGCAAGCTCATACTTATCGCCGTTATAGATGCGTACCTGATCGACCTTCTGCTCCCATGCCTCGGCACCGGAACGTCCGTTAATCACCTGTTTGGCATGCAGCGTGCCGCCGGTCACTTTAACCCAAGCCAAGCGCTCGCCGCGGTCCCCGCGGCTGACGCGATAGACGCGGGCGGCAAACTCCGGGAGCCACGCCTGTTCGCGCATCAGCGCGCATATACCATCCAACAGCTCGTCCACACCTTGGTCCTTGAGCGCCGAGCCGGCAAAGCAGGGAAAGAGCTTGCGCTCAGCAACCATGCGCGACAGCGTCGCGGAGGAAAGCTCACCCGCCTCAAGAAACTCCTCGAGCGCCGCTTCGTCCAACGCAGCAGCGTCCTCCTGAACGGCGCCACCCGCCAGCAGTTCGTTGGCATCCAGGCACCCCTCAGAAAGACGTTGCCCAAGTTGTGCCAGCAAAACATCGCGGCCGGGATTCTCCAAATCGATCTTGTTGATAAAGATGAACGTCGGGATGTCATAGCGCGCAAGCAGGCGCCACAGGGTTTCGGTGTGCCCCTGTACGCCATCGTTGGCGCCTACCACCAGAATCGCGTAGTCCAGGGCACGCAGCGTGCGCTCCGCCTCGGCAGAAAAATCGACATGGCCGGGAGCGTCCACGAGCATAACGTGGGTGTCACCATGGTCGAGCACAGCCTGCGACGAGAAGATCGTGATACCGCGCTCACGCTCAATCTCGTTCGTATCCAGATGCGAGTCGCCATCGTCAACGCGGCCGCGCTTGCGAATGCGGCCCGCGTTAAACAGCATGGCCTCGGCCAGCGTGGTCTTGCCGGCATCGACATGCGCCAAGATTCCAGCGACCGCTTGCTTCGACATGGCTCTCCTCTTATTGCAAGCCCATCGCACGCGGCAACGGGCACCCTCGTTCCACACTGGATGATACAATTTACGGGCCGGCGGGCGAAGCGGGCCCTATCCCCCGACCGAGCTCATCGCCCCGCGTTGCCGCGCGGCGATTTTCGTAGGTTCGCGCCTTGCGAAAGCCGGCTTGCAAATCAGCACAGCGAACGAAAATGACCCCACCTGGGCCAGTTTCGTTCGCATGAATTATTGATATGAGGCGTCGCTCTTACGCCTCGCGCAGCCAGTCAAACGCAACACGCGGCGTACCGTCCGACACATATACGATACCGGCGCGCTTAAACCCGGCCTTGGCAATGGCTCCCTGCATGGGCAGGTTGTCCTGATGTGTGTCGATGCGCAGGTGATCGGCACGCTCCTTGGCAAAGGCAAACATCGCGGCCGCGATACCGTGCACGGTGCCGTCGGATGCCACACGGTGCAGCACGGCGTACGGAGTGTCGCTACGCCATTGACCGTCCTCAATTACGTCATAGCACTCGTCCGGGCCCGGTAAAAAGGCAAACGTCGCCACCACGCGACCATCGACTTCGCACACATAGCTGCCACCGGCGGCGATATCGGCAGCCAGCTGCTCGGCAGAAGGCGTGCCCTCGGGCCACTGCGTGGCGTTGCCATGCGCGCGCATAAAGGCGCGGGCCGCGTCATAGATAGCCATGACGGCGGGAATGTCGGTATCGAGGGTTTTTCTGATCATCACGCGGCAACCTCACGTTTATTGGTATCACTTTGATTGGGCAATGATACCAGCGTTTGGAGAGAGGCGCGAAGCAGATGGGAAGCAAAAAGCGAGCCGCCTGGTCAAAGGCCAAAAGCGAGTTTTTGGGCGCTGCTACCGGCGGCGATATGAGCGACCTGTTTGCGCGCGAGGACGAGCGCCGCGACGCCCTGGACGCCGAGCGCGATGAAGCCTGGCGTTACAAGTCGTGCGAACGCAAAAACCGTTACGACACACGCGCCGAGGCCGAGGCAGTTATGGCCGACTGCGAAAACCGCGGGCGGCGTGGTTTGGCCTGCTACAAATGCGAATACTGCGGCGGCTGGCACCTGACGTCGCACCCTTGGAAATAGGGACCACATCGGCACGGCACTAGCGAAGCCCCGGTAATCGCACGCAAGTTACGGGCGCGGCGGCACCAAAACATCGTAACGAACGGCCTTACCCGCAAGTTGATAGCTCGGCTTTATGCCGGCGAGCAACGGGCCCTTCACCGGCCGTTTGATAACGACTTTGCGCGGATGCACCGCAAGCGCTGCCTGGACCAGCGCCTCCTCATCGGCGCACGGCTGCTCCAAGTGATGCAGCAGCTGGAACTTCTTTTTCACCGCCGCGCTCTTGGTGCGCTCGGGAAACATGGGGTCCAGGTACACCGCATCGGGAGCGGCAAGCTCGCCCCGCCCGATCAGTTCAGCTGTATGGCGAAGGCCGGCAATGCTGTCCTCGCCCGCATGAAGGCGCATGCGAGCCACGGCAGCCGCAAGCGCCGGATCATCTGCCGCGCGATCCAGGGCATCCTTGAGGAGCGCCGCGATCACGCAATCCTGCTCATACAGATCGACGGTAAAGCCCGCGGCCGCCAGCAGTAGCGAATCCTCGCCAAAGCCCGCCGTGGCATCAATCGCCCATGGGCTCTCGATGCCTTTTGTGCGCGCAGCCTTTATCAGCAGCTCTTGCTGCAGACGGCCCTGCTTGAGCCGCGGAAGCATGCGAGTAAAATCGGCACGCAGTTCCATCGTGCCGTCGGTGAGCGTGAGGCCCTCGGACGTCCCGGTCAGCTCAAGCCCCGCGGCCCGTGCAATAGAAAAGGGATCGACGACGTCCATGGGTACTCCTTAACAAGCAAAACGAATACGTGAGCGCCGTTTATGTCGGCACCCAACCGTCCGCTATTGTCCCACATGCGACATGGCCCACAGCATCCCAATGCAAAGCACCGCCATCAATCCCGTGCACACGGCAGCGATCACAGAATCACCCATGCGCCTTCCCAACGACCGCGGCTCATGCACTTGCCCTGCTCCGTACATCATGGCTCCTCCTTGAGACCAGCTCTTACCATGGACCCATCATCGCAGCGCCGCGCATACGCTGCCATCGATTTGACTTACGCCCAGCTTTCCTTTTTGAAAGGTTGGGTTTGGCTGCGCGGGCTCAATGCGCTTTCAAACGCATGCATCGCCGCGTTGAACTACAATGTGCTTCACCATATGTGCAGCACATGAGGTGCGCCAAGTTGGCGTACTCGTATCGAAAGGACCAGCCATGAGCTTCACTCGCAAGACTCTCAAAATCCTTGCTCTCATCTACTTTGTTTTGGGCATCGCCAGCCTCGTCACCGCCGGCGTCGGTATCGCCACGGGCGGTCTCGATTCCACGTACGGTTCGTACGCCACGCTCGCAGCGGTCGTGCTTATCGCCAAGGGTCTCGTCGACCTTGCCGCAGGCGTCGCCGGTATCAAGGGCGCCAACAAGCCTTCGCAGGTGGACGGCGCGTTTAAGCTCGGTATTGTTGCCGCGGTCGCCACGCTTGCCCAAGCGGTGCTCACGCTTCCCGCGTTTGGCGGCGACGCCATCAACTTTGCCGCCTTTGTCATCGTGGTGTACGACCTGTTCTTTGTCCAGCAGGCACACGCCGTTAAGGCCGAGAACAAGGACCGCCTGTAAGCGCTCGCTTCTCATAACCTCTGCAGCCAAGCAACTAAAAAGGGCCGATCGCGCATCTCCGCGGTCGGCCCTTTGCATTTGCCCAGATAAAACCTGCCAAAATAAACCTGTCCCTTTTTGGCAGGTTGTTAGCTGTGGCGGTACTCGGCGATGATGAAGTCGATGTCGGTTTGAAGGGTGTCCAAATTTGCCAGGCGCTCTTTGTCGGCAGGGCGCGTGCGGTAGTAGTACGGCGTCATCTGGAACACCGCCTCGATGTCGGCCTGAGTCTGGAGCGTAATGTTCGCAGATACCCGCTGCGTTCCGACCAACTCGAGCTCGGTAGTCTTCGGCAGTTTCTCGTCATTGAGATATGGCGTGTCGTAGAGCACCTCCTTGAGCCCAAACAGATGACGGGCACCCGGTACCACGGTATAGAGCGAGCCCTCGGGCGCCAGCACGCGGGCAAACTCGCGCTCGTTAAAGGGAGCAAAGAGTTCGGTCACCATATCGAAGGCGCCATCGGCCACGGGGATATCCTTCATGTTGGCCACGAAGTAGGCCGCATCGCCGCGCTTGGCGGCCAGGCGCACCATCTCTTTGCCCAGGTCAAAGCCGTAAGCGTCCACGTCCGGCACCGCGCCCATGGCACTCGTGTAATAGCCCTCGCCGCAGCAAATATCGAGCAACGTCATGGGGCCGTTCGTAGACGCAGCGCGCCCAGACACCTGCTTGCGCACCAGCTCGACCATCGCATCGCGCAACGGCGCGTAGTATCCACGGTTCAGAAAGTCACGACGGCTGCGCGCCTGCGACTTGGGATCACCCATGGAGTCGCCGCTCTTGGACGAGCGCAGTAGATATAGATAGCCCTCGCGAGCACGGTCGAACCGGTGCCCGCCCGCGCATGCAGCACCGCGTTCGTCGTCCACCAACGGCTCATGGCAAACGGGACATAACAACATGGCAACTCCTTAGCGCGAACAACACAACGCCCACCATTGTCGCACGCCTTCCCCACCTAGTCATTGGGGACGTTCTTGAATGGCTAGTTAGAAGAGATAAGGAGTGTCCCCAGCTGTCGGCAGAAAAGGAACGTCCCTAAGTGCCGGCTGGTTGCATTAGGAGTATCATCGTCTGCGCAAATAAGCACGAAAGAGCATGTTAGAGATTGAGAGCGTATGGCTGATACCGCATCTAAGCACATTGACATGACCACCGGATCGCTGTGGCGCAATATTCCCCTGTTCGCCTTCCCCGTGGCCGCCACGAGCATCTTGGAGCAGCTGTCAAACCTCATCGCCACGGTCATCATCGGTAACTTCTCGGGCGACCAGGGAACCCTCGCCATGGCGGCGGTCGGCTCCAATGTTCCGCTTACCAGTCTTATGCTCAACCTGTTTATTGGCATGTCGCTTGGCTCCAACGTGGTCATCGCCAACGCTATCGGCCGCAACGATCAGAACATGGTCAAACGCGCCGTCCATACCTCGATTTTAATGGCGCTCGTGGGCTTTGTCGTCATCGCGCTGGGCGAGATCTTTGCCGTGCCCATGCTCGCCGCGCTCAACGTTCCCGCCGAAACCATGCCGCTCGCTTCGCTCTACCTACGCGTCTTTTTGCTCAGCATGCCCTCGATCTTGCTCTACAACTTTGAGGCCGCGATCTTCCGCTCCGTCGGCATCACCCGCATGCCGCTGCAGGCGCTTGCCGTGTCCACCGTCCTCAACATTGGCCTGGACCTCATCTTTGTCCCCATACTCCACTGGGGCGTCGCGGGCGTCGCCATCGCCACCGCCATCGCCTACACCGTCAGCGCCGCCACGCTCTTTATCCGCCTGCTCAAGACCGACTCCGTCGTCCGCGTCACCCCGCGTGACTTGGCTATCGACCCCGTCGCCCTCAAGCGCATCGTCAAGATCGGACTGCCCGCCGGCATCCAAAGCGCCGTCTTTGCCGTCGCCAACATCATCATCCAGTCTGCCATCAACAGCTTGGGTACCGAGGTCATGGCGGCATCGAGCGCCGCCATGAGCCTGGAGTACGTGTGCTATAACCTACTCAACAGCTTTAGCCAGGCTTGCACCACCTTTGTGGGACAAAACCACGGTGCCCGCCAGATCGACCGCTGCACCAAAACGCTTAAGGTCTGTCTGGTCGAGGGCGGTATCGTTGCACTCACCACGATTATCGTTATTGTCGGTCTGGGGCGCGAGATCCTATCGCTGTTCAACAGCGATCCCAACATCGTCTCGATCGGCTATATCCGCGTGTGCTCGATCTTCCCGGCGTACGCTTTTAGCATGTTCTACGAAAACATGTCCGGCTACCTGCGCGGCTTTGGCATCTCGCTCATGCCCGCCCTCATCACCATGATCTGCGTCTGCGGCATCCGCTTCTATTGGGTGTTCTGCGTGTTCCCGCACTTCCGCACCTTTGCGAACATCATGATGGTCTACCCCATCAGCCTGGGCACCACGGCGTTCTTTATGGTCGTGGCGGTATTACTCTGCCACCCGGCACGCACCTATCGCGCCACCCAAACCAAAGCGACAGCCCACTAAACACCGCACTCAACGCCACGCCAGTCATTAATTGACAATATGCGAGCTCATATAGTCGATAAAGCGCCTCGTGGCGATGGGCATGGTGTCCCAACTGCGCCAGGCTGCCACTACGTCACGCGAGGGGGCATGCACGATAGGCCGCACACGGATATCGGCTTGCACGCCCTCAACGGCACGGCGATACAGCATGCTCACGCCTAGGCCCTCCTCCACCATCGCCATGATGGTGTAGTCGTCGGTGACCTCGCTCGTCACGTGCGGCGACAGCCCATGCGCCGCAAATGCATCGAGCACCAGGCTCTGTTCGCCCTCATCCAGCAGTACAAACGGCTCGGACGCTAGGTCGGCGAGCGTCACCTTTTCCTTCACCGCCAGCGGATGCGCGGCCGGCAGCAATGCCACCAACTCGTCGTGATAGACCACGCGCTTCTCGAGCCCAGCGGTAAGCCCGCGTGCCGTAAAGCAAAAGTCAACCACGCCATCGTGCACCCACTGGGCGTTGCGCGTGTAATCGCCCTGCTTGAGGGTAAAGTGCACGCCCGGGTGCAGAGCCCCAAAGTCGCGGATCACACGCGGCAGCACGGTACGACTCACGTTGGTAAACGTCGCGATACGAATATCGGTCGAGGAGAGCCCCAGCAACTCCTGACGTTTGCCCTCAAGCTCGGCCTCGGCAGTTACGATCTGGCGCAGGTACGGCAGATACTGCTTGCCATCGCGCGTAAGCGACACGCCCTGCTTACCGCGCTCGATAAGCGTGGTACCCAGCTCGCGCTCGAGCGCCTTGACGGCCTGGCTCACCGCACTTTGCGTATAGCCCAGCTCGTCCGCCGCGCCCTTAAGACTGCCGCGATCGACCACCATACAAACAATCTGATACCGCGATGCCATCGTGTCTCCATATCAATGCAGCCGTAAAACGTTTTGTCATGGCTTTCTCTGCCAACATTAGCGTTTCTTAATCATACTGAAGATACATTCGCTTTACTACACCCATATCTGGGAGCAGAATCCTTTTTACGAAACCGTTCTGTAACAAAAGGAGTCCCATGGATCGCAAAAAAGCATTCGCGCTCTCATTTTCCGTTCCCGTCGCATGGGGCTTTTCGTATCCCCTCATGAAGATCGGCATGGACAGCATGAACGCCACGAGTATCGTCGCGCTACGCTGCATCATCGCCTTTATGGCCTGCCTGCTGCTCTTCCACAAGCGCGCTTTCCGTATCAACCGCGACCTTATGGTTCGCGCCGCTATCATCGGCGCCATCATGGCAACCGAGCTCACCTGCATGTGCCTGGGTTCCAGCCTCACCTCTGCTTCCACTGCCGGCTTTTTGCAGAGCCTGACGGTCGTGATCGTGCCGTTTGCCAACGCCGCCCTGCTGCGTCGCGCCCCCGAGCGCAAAGTGCTCGTCGGCACCGCCATCGTCACCTGCGGCATGCTGCTGCTCTCGGGTGCCGACTTTACCAGCCTGAACCCGGGCGCGCTCATCATGCTGCTCTCGGCCTTTGTCTACGCCGGACACATCATTGTCGCCAAGCGCTTTGTCGAAGATGTCGACCCGCTGGCTCTGGGCGTTTGGCAGCTGGGCTTCGGCGGCCTGTTCTCGGGCGTCGCGGCATTCACCTTTGGCGGCTTCACGCTTCCCAGCACGCCGAGCGAGATTATCGTTGTCGTCGCGACCGCACTCATCTGCTCTGCCTACGGCTTTATCACCCAGACGCTCGTGCAACCCCACGTGCCTGCCGAGACCACCGGCTTCGCCTTCTCGCTCGAGCCGGTCTGCTCCGCCGTCTTCTCGTTTTTCCTGGTCGGCGAGGTCTTGAGCCCCATCGCCTTCTTTGGCGCCGCCCTCATCCTCACCGGCGTCATGGTGGCAACCGTCGAACTTCCGCGCCTTCGCGCACATGGACAGGCTCGTATGGCAGGAGCGCCCGAGCGCGTCTCGTAGACCCCGCTCTTCATACAGCCGTGGCGTAAAGGTCTCCGGACACCTTTACAATAGATGCCAACAGAGCATCTGCCATAAAGGAGCCCCATGGACACCGCAACTCGCGATCGCAACATAGCAACTTGGTTGGGCGATGCGCCGCAGCCGGTACGTGACACCACGAACCAGCTGCTCGAACGCATCGCCCTTTTGCGTACCGAGCAGACCATCTACCCGGCACAAGACGACATTCTCAATGCCCTCGCCTACACGCCGGCCGACCAGGTCAAGGTTGTCATCTTGGGTCAAGACCCCTATCACGGACCCAACCAGGCAATGGGGCTGTCGTTCTCGGTCCCCGCGACGCAAACCAAGTTGCCGCCGAGCCTGCGCAACATCTATAAGG
The DNA here is from genome assembly GCA_902494245.1 of uncultured Collinsella sp. Taxonomy (GTDB): domain Bacteria; phylum Actinomycetota; class Coriobacteriia; order Coriobacteriales; family Coriobacteriaceae; genus Collinsella. Next base: position 43,139 of record CABUSR010000011.1, on the reverse strand, counting down.
AGCTCAAAGCCGATCTGGATTGCCCTATTCCCGCCACGGGAGACCTAACCCCATGGGCACTGCAGGGCGTCCTGCTCCTCAACACTACGCTCACCGTGCGCGAGCATGCCGCGAACTCGCACGCCAAACTGGGCTGGAGTACGCTCACCGACTACGTTATCGAACGCTGCTGTCAGCTACCCCAACCGGTAGTCTTTTTGGCATGGGGCCGCTTTGCCCAGCAGATGGTCGAAGGCAAGCTCGCCGCGACCGGCGCGGGCAAGGCAACCGACAAGTTCTGCCTGGCCTCTACGCACCCCTCGCCGCTTTCGGCCAACCGTGCCACGGCAGAACTCCCCGCCTTTATGGGGTCGCGCCCCTTCTCGGCAGCCAATCGGCTACTCGAACAGCACGGCTCGACCCCCGTCAACTGGACTTGCCTCGGCTAAAAATCGATACATCAAAAACGCGCCCGACGGCTTTCCATCGGGCGCGTTTTACTACTCGGGCCAGATAAACTGGGTGCGGCCGGCCTCGCCGCCATCGATCAACAGACTCTGTCCGGTCATAAACCGGTTGGTCACGCCCACAAAGTAGATCCACTCGGCGATCTCTTGGGCGGTGGCCCAGCGCTTAAGCGGTGTGAGCTCCATAATCTGGTTCCACAGGTGTTCGTCTTCCATCACGCAACGGTTGAGCGGCGTGATAACGCCGCCCGGGTCCACACTGTTGGCGATGGCCTGCGGTGCCAGCCGGTTTGCAAGGTTCTTGGTGTAGGCGATAACGCCGCCCTTGCTGGCGGCATAGGCGGGAAACTCCGATCCCGTATGCCCGCTCGCCGATCCCACATTGACCACGGATTTGATAGCCGGCGCCGGCTTGGCGGCAAGCCCCTCCCCCACAAAGGCGTAACGCTCGGTCACGTTGATGGTGCCACACAGGTTTGCGGCGATGTCATCGGCCGAATCCTGCACACCGGCAACGTTCACGATCACCTGGGGCTCAAGGTCATCCGGAAACGCGTCCGGCTTGCGGACATCAACAATCAGATGGCGGTAGCGTTCGTGTTCGATCGCCGCCGGCAGCAGATCAAAGCCCACGACCTCGTGGCCCTCGTCCAAAAAGCGCTGCACGCACGCGGCTCCGATACCGCCCGAAGCGCCCGTGATCAAAACCCGCATACTTGCTCCTTAGGCGGTTGCGTGGCGCTCGAGGTACTCGGAGCCCACATTCTCACGCTCCCAGCCGCGCACGACTTTGTAGCCCACGGGGCTCAGGAAGACCTCGCACAGCAGCTCGGCGACAGCGCCGGTCAGCGAGCACATAAGGACCTGTACCCACGTCCAGCCAAAGAACGTGTGGCTTACCACAATGGCAAAGACCAGGTTGTCGATAAACTGGCCAACGCCCGTGGACACATAGGAGCGAAAGGCAAAGCTCGCAAAGTTATTCTTTTTGAGCATACGGCCGAGCGACTGGTTGAGCGTAGAGTTAACCACGGCAGAAACGAGCATTGCCAGCGAAGAGCCCAGCACCACGTACCAGGTGCCGCCGATGGTGGCGTTAAGGGCGGTGTTGACCTCGATCATACCCGTGTCGTAGTAGGCGCCCCACATGCCGGGCGTGAGCGAGCATGCCCAAAAGCACAGGCTCACGGCGAGGTTGACCGCCAGTGCGAGGATAGAGATTTTGATGGATGCCTTGGCGCCAAAGCGCTTGCAGATCATGTCCTGGCACAAAAACGAGACCCAGCTCACCACAAAGCCACAGTCGAGCGCCAGATACGGCAGGCTGATAAGTTCTTTGTTGGCCAGCAGGTTCATCATGATGACGCTCACGAAAAACAGCGAAACCGTTGCCGCGGGAATGCTCCGCAACAGGACCTTGTAGTCCTCCATGACCTTCTTGATCATTATGTACTCCTTTGGTTTTAGGTTTAACGAGCAGGATATCGGACCCGAACTGCTCGGACGCCCCGGTCTTGAGACGACGGTGGGTATGATAGCCGCTCACGCGGCATCAGGCAAGCAAGCGGCACGGCAGCCTCGCAGGGCCACCGCGCCGATGCGTTAAAAGGCTACGTTGCCAAACTCCGACAGGATAAGGTCGGGGTTGTGGTCGGTTGCCCAATCCACGTTCCACGGGCTCGTGAACAGCAGCAGCTTGCCGCCACGCATGTCCTCGACGCGCAGCGTGTCGCGCGTGAGCGAAAGGCCCGGGATATCGATGGTGTCGGGGTCGTTCTGAATCCAGCGGATGTCCGTATAGGGCAGCGGCTGGCGACGAACCTCAACACGGTACTCGGCCTTGAGACGGCGCTCGAGCACCTCAAACTGCAGCACGCCGACCACGCCCACGATGACGCTCTCCATGCCGGCACCCAGCTCGCGGAAGATCTGGATGGCGCCCTCCTGGGCAAGCTCCTCCATGCCCTTGACGAACTGCTTGCGCTTGAGCGTGTCAACCTGCGTAATGCGAGCGAACATCTCGGGGGCAAACGTCGGGATCTGCGGATACTGCACGTGGCGCTTGCCGGAGCACACGGTGTCGCCGATGCTAAAGATACCCGGGTCGAACAGGCCCACGATATCGCCCGCGTACGCCTCGTCCACGATGGCGCGGTCATCGGCCATCATCGACGTGCCCGTAGCAAGCTTGAGCTTGCGGTTGCCCTGCACGTGGAAGGCGTCCATGCCGCGCTCGAACTTGCCCGAGCAAATGCGCACAAAGGCGATGCGGTCGCGGTGGTTCTTGTCCATGTTGGCCTGGATCTTAAACACAAAGCCGCTAAAGTCGTCGCGGCAGGGATCGACCGGCTCGCTGGTGAGCGTATCGGTATAGGCGCGCGGCGTCGGGGCCAGACGCAGGAACTCCTTGAGGAAGGGCTCCACACCAAAGTTGGTGAGCGCCGAGCCAAAGAACGCCGGGCTCAGCTTGCCGCAGGCCACGGCATCCAAGTCGAGCTCGTCGCCGGCACCATCGAGCAGCTCGATATCGTCCATCAGGTTCTTATGGTTTTCTTCGCCGATGAGCTCGTCCATGGAAGGATCGCCCAGTTCGGCCTCGACCTCGGCGACCTTCTTGGTGGCGTTGGCGTGGCCGTCGCCCTCAAAGGCAATGACGTGACGAGTCTGACGATCGAACACGCCGCGGAAGTTGCGGCCGCTGCCGATCGGCCAGTTCATGGGATACGTATTGATGCCCAGGACATTCTCGATCTCTTCCATGAGCTCAAACGGATCGCGAGCCTCGTGGTCGAGCTTGTTCACAAAGGTGAAGATGGGGATGTGACGCAGTGTGCAGACCTTAAAGAGCTTTTTGGTCTGGGCCTCGACGCCCTTGGCGCCGTCGATGACCATGACCGCAGCGTCGGCGGCCATAAGGGTACGGTAGGTATCCTCCGAGAAGTCCTGGTGGCCGGGGGTATCGAGAATGTTGACACAGGCGCCGTTATAGGTGAACTGCAGCACCGAGGAGGTGACGGAGATGCCGCGCTCCTTCTCGATGTCCATCCAGTCCGAGACAGCATGCTTGGCCGAGCTCTTGCCCTTGACCGAGCCGGCAGTCTGGATGCTGCCGGTATAGAGCAGCAGCTTCTCGGTAAGCGTGGTCTTACCGGCGTCCGGGTGGCTGATGATCGCGAATGTGCGGCGCGACGAGATTTCATCCGACAGGCTTGCCATGCGGATCCTTTCTTGCGTTCTATATGCATTACGTCGATGTAACTGCCCTATTGTAGCCGTGAAACCTCGCCATAGGGCACCTATCAGGACAAATTCATCAGTTGGGGCCTAGGTAGCAGTCGATGGCGGCACTCCGCAGCAGTTTGTCTCGATCTGTAACATCTAGACGGTTTTTGAACCTCTACCTGTTACAGATTTAGACAAACAGGTGGGCGTCCCAGAAAGATCTCGATCTGTAACATCTAACCACTCAAAACGGGTCCATCTGTTACAGATTGAGATATAAGGATAGACGGGTGGCCAATGTCTCGATCTGTAACATCTAGCAGCCAAAATCTTCTCCAGTTGTTACAGATTGAGACAACCAGGTGGGGCCCGCCAGCAAAATCTCAATCTGTAACAGCTAGCCGTCCAAATCGGTTCCAGATGTTACAGATTGAGATGAACGAACGAGCGGACAATCCGTATTTGCCTCTTGCATAACTGTGCATAGTGTATATATACTGTGCTTACCGGTTATATACACGTGTAGCCCAACAGCTAAGGAGCCGCTGTGGACATCATCCTATCCAATTCGAGCGACAAGCCCATCTACGAGCAGATAACCTCGCAAGTCAAAGCTCAGATCTTATCGGGCACGCTCGCCGCGGGAGCAAAACTCCCCAGCATCCGTGCACTCGCGAGCGATCTTGGCGTGAGCGTCATCACCACCAAGCGCGCCTACGCCGACCTGGAGCAGCTCGGGTTTATCTGCACCGTGCAGGGCAAGGGCTGTTTTGTCGCCGAGGGCAACCAGGAGCTCTTGCGTGAAAACCAGCTCTGCCATATCGAAGAGCTGCTTGCGAAAGCGGCAAGCCAAGCCGAAGCCTTGGGCGTCACGCGCGACAAGCTGCACGAAATGCTCGACCTGGTAGCCCCCGATACCATGCAGTAGCCATCTGCAAGAAAGACTATACCATGCAAAACTTGCTTGAACTCAAAGGCATCTCACGCACTGTAAGCGACCGCTTTTCACTGCGCGACGTCACGCTTGCCGTGGAGCCTGGCCAGATCGTCGGCTTTGTTGGTGCCAACGGTGCTGGCAAAACAACGACGATTCGAGCTGCTCTCGGGCTTATAAAGCTCGATGCCGGCGAGGTGCGCCTGTTTGGGCAGCGCTGTGGCGCCGATGCGCCCGATGAGACACAGCGTTGTCTACGTGCCCGTGTCGGCCTCGTGCTGGACACGTGCCCCTTCCCTTCCACGCTCAAGGTGACCGAAGTTGAGGCACTCGTAAGCCCGGCGTACCCCACCTGGAGCCACGACACCTTCGCTAGCCTCATCAACCGATTTGGCCTCGATCCCAAGGCAAAGGTCAAGGACCTCTCCCGCGGTATGGGCATGAAGCTGCAACTTGTCTGCGCACTCAGTCACAAGGCCGAACTGCTCGTTTTGGACGAAGCCACCGCGGGCCTCGATCCCATGGCACGCGAGGAACTGCTCGATGAGCTGCTTGCTTTTGTCGCCGACGGCCAGCACAGCGTGCTGCTCTCGAGCCACATTACATCCGACCTCGATCGCGCCGCCGACCGCGTCATCTGCATCGATAACGGTTCGATTGTGTTTGACCTGCCGCGCGAGGACATTACCGACCGAGCCGGGATCGCCCACTGCACCCAAGCGCAGGCCGCCGAGTTTATGGCTTGCGTCGAAGGCGCCCGTGCCGTCCACCACGCCTACAGCGTGGACGTGCTCGTGCCCAACCGTCGCGATACGCTCGAGGCCTTTCCCGAGATTCCCTGCGATCGGGCAACCATTGATGACTATCTTCGCCTCATGCTGAAAGGGGCTTCGAAATGAAACGCGCCTTTATGTCCGAGCTCGCCATCGTTCGTACGCTCATCCCGAGCATCACGGGCGTCGGCCTATTCATCTTTGTCGTGCTGACCCTCGCCATCGCGTCGGATGGCGATTCCGGCATGAGCGCCGGCGCCTGTGCGGTCAGCGCAATGTCGCCCATCATAATCATGAACTCGCTAGCTGGCTACGATAACCAAAACGGCTGGGAGCGTTATCGAGCAACGTTGCCCTTCTCGCGCAAAGACATTATTTGCGCACGCTACCTGTGCATCGTTGTCTTCTCGGCCATCATGGCCTGCGCCGCCGTGCTTTTGAACATCATCGCCCTTCCGTTCTTCAACAGCGCGGGCGCGGCCTCGACAGGACAAACCATCTTTGAGATCGCAATTGCCTCGACAGCATCGATGCTCATCTCCCTCATGATGGTGTTCTTGGCACAGCCGCTGTTCTTCCGATTTGGACACATGGAGGCACTGCGCCTATCCGTTGGCCTGTTTGCCCTACTCGGATGCCTTACCATGGCAGCGCTGAGCTCCTCCAACCCCATCAGCAGCTGGCTTATGTCGATTGCCGGGGCGAATCCCGATCCTGCCGTCCTTGGCTGTCTGTGTGCAGGAATTGCCGTACTGGCGCTCGCACTATGCGCAATCAGCTGCACCGTCAGCACCAAGGTTTATCGAGTACGCGATCTGTAGCCACACGAGCCTCAATCCGCGAAGGACGCGATCGCCCCCCCTCCCCGCAAATCCGTGGCAAAGGGCATGTCCCCGGCGTGCGCCACTGTACTACTTGCGCAGCGGCTTGGGCAGTGGAATGCCGGCGGCGATGACGGCCGCGATGATCATGCAGACGATACCCTTGAGTGGGAAGCACATGAGCAGCAGGCCCACGACCATGACCGGCTGACGCATGACCGCACCCATCGTCGATGCCGTGCAGACGGCGACGCAAAAGACCGGATCTGCGCCGGTGAGGATGGCAAGGCCATAGCCCAGGCTTACGCCCGAGAAGATAACCGGGAAGAAGTGACCGCCGCGCCAACCAAGGTTGATGAGGGCGGGCGTCAGCATGGCCTTAACAAGACCGGTCGCGATAAGCACGCCAGCGGGAATGGTCAGATGGGTTTCCATGAGCACGTCGGCCTGGGTCTCGCCGGCAAACATGGTATAGGGCAGGACCGTGCCACAGATGGCGAGTGCCAAACCGGCCAGCATGGCCTTGACGACAGGACGCTCCCCTATTGCATGGGACAGTGTCTCGCTTGCATGCTCAGAGACAAAGTACAGCCAGCCGCAGACGGTGCCGATCAACGACAGAGGGACGAGCCAGGTAAGCTCTAGGTTGCCCACCTCGGCGGACTCGAACCTGGGCATGCCCATGCCGCCGCCCACAAGCTGTCCAAGCAGCAGGTAGGTGCCCAGACCGCCGGCAATCGCAATACCGTAGACCACCGTCTTTTGCGCCTTGGGCAGCTTGATGGTGATCTCGCCGGACGCGGACTCATCGTCGGCGTCTTCACCCTGGCCGTCGGCGCTACCGGCAAGCGGTGCCACAAAGCCAAAGACGGGCGCGGTAAAGAGCGCCGTCAGCGCGGCCTGGGTGCCCAGCAGCGTGAGCTCCCTAAACTCGGCGCCAAAGCGACGCATGCGGTCGCCGACCCAGCTGCACAGACCAGCGATAACGCCGGTCAGGCCGGCCTCCGGTCCAATGCTTCCGCCAAACAGCAGCGGCAGCAATGCCGCGAGCGAAAGCTTGCCCAGGTTGTCGTACGGGTAGCGCCCGTCTTGCTTAACCTTAGCCATCACCTGGTTGAGGTCATCGGTCTTGGTACCTGTCATCTTTTCGTATAGACCGATTAACAGGCCGCCCAGCAGGCAGACAAAAAACGGGTACGGCAGAAAGCCAAACGGGCCGCTGGCAAGCTCGGGCGAAGAGACGCCCAGCGCGTGCGGAATCTCGGTCCATAGATAGTCGATACCGTGCTCCATCGCAAAAAAGAACAGCCAGACCGCGGCACCTGCGAACGCACCGGTCACGGCAACGCTAACTAAAAACAGCGCGCGGTTTGTGGGTTTGGCAAGGTTATCCATCGGGTCCTCCCGCGGTCAAAGTCGACATAGTTACGTTTTATTGTAGAGCGAGCGTTGCCCGAACGAGCCAACCGTCTACGCTGCAAACGGCACCATTGGGAGCCATAGTGGGGCAGGCTCAAGACTTATCCGTTGATAATCGAGGCAATCTCGCGCAAATCGTCGGCAAAGTAGATGCCGTGCTGGCGCCTCGGGCTCGAAAGCCCTTTATCAATCATGTGCCCGAGCAGCGCCTTGAGGTCGTTGTAGTAACCGTCCAGGTTATACAGGATGCACGGAGCACTCAGGTGCCCCAACGACACCGCGGACATGACCTCGGCAATCTCCTCGAGCGTGCCCGTCCCACCGGGAAAAGCGATGAACGCATCGCCGAGCTCAATCATCTTGGCCTTGCGCTCCGCCATATCACTCGTCACGATGAGGTCGTCGATACCGTCATGTTGAAACTCGGCCTCGATAAAAAAACTCGGCTCCACACCCGTCACGTGTCCGCCAGCATCGAGCACGCTATCGGCGAGCGCGCCCATCAGGCCCGATTTGGACCCGCCGTATACCAGCGCGTGTCCATTGGCGCCAATCCAGTTGCCCAGCTCCTGCACCGCGGGCAGAAACGCCGGGTCATTGCCGGCACTGGCACCCAGATACACGGTGATATTCATATTCAGTCCCCCTCATCGTGACGCGCGGCGCCCGTCCTAGCGTTGGCGGCGGCGATATTCGCGCACGCGACGCGAAAGATCGGCAAGCTCGTCGCGATCGAGCTCTTCCAAATGCTCCAGATCATCCATAAAGCGCGCCATGGTGTCCTTTTGACGCATCTTGATGAGCGTATTGCAGTAGTTCACCGCCACGCCCGTGAGCATGGCGATGTAGAAGATGCTGATGACGCTCAGAATGACGGTAATGGCGCGGGCAACCGGTGTCTCGGCCGGAATGTCACCAAAGCCGATGGTCGAGACCGTCTCAAAGCTAAACCACAGGCCATCGCCAAACGTGAGGGTCGTGGGCTCGGACAACCAGACGGCCGTCGAGCACAGCAGATAGAAGACGAGGAACAGCTCCGTAATGCGCACGAAGCCCGCCTGGCGCAACACGTCAGCAAGCGTCCTGAGCTTTTTCATCGCGACCCTTTCCACGGACAACCAATCACGTTCGCCCGGTATTGTCCCACAACCGGCAGCTAGGGACGTTCCTTTTGTGCCGGCAGAAAGGGACTGTCCCCAGCTGCCGGGCGGAGCCGTTTAGCGGTACAGCTGCCAACTGGGCAGGCTGAGCTGGTATCCTTATGCGGTAATGTCTCGATTCGTTAGGATTGCATGTGAGAGCTGCCGCTGTCCTCCGTTCAGTTATATATCGCGCCTTGGCCGTTGCGCTTATCGCGCTCGCCGTACCGAGCGCCGTCGCGCCCGCCCCTGCCTTTGCCGCCGACTCCGATCAGCAAGTCAAGACGGTCCGTGTCGGCTGGCTCGTCAGCAACGAGGGCTTCCAGGACGGCACCCCCGGCGAGCGCCTCTCGGGATGGGGCTACGAGTACCTCCAGACCCTGTCGTACTATACGCCCGGCTGGCAGTACGAATATGTCTCCGGCACCTTCACCGAGCTTATGGACATGCTCGAGGCGGGCGAAATCGACCTCATGCCCAACATCTCCTACTCCGAGGAACGCGCCAAAAAGCTGCTCTTTTCCTCGAACCCCGAGGGCACCGAGCGCTACTACATCTACGCCAGGCCAGACCGTGACGACCTCGCAAAGGGTGACCCTCAAGCACTCCAGGGTCTCACTATCGGCTGCAACCCCAGCGTTATGCAAACCTTCGTTGGCAAGCAGTGGCTCGCCAACGAAGGCATTACCTGCACCTATAAAGAAATCGACACTGGCGGCGCCCTCTTTGACGCGCTCGCAAACAACGAGGTCGATGCCGTCATCATGAACGACACCATTTCGTCGCCCAGCGCCTCCCCCATGTTCTACATTGGTTCGAGCGACTACTACTTTGCCGTCCCCAAAAGCCGCCCCGACCTGATGGACGACATCAATGCCGCCATGTCGGCAATCGCCCGTGTCAACCCACGCTATATCGACGAAGTCAAATCTAACTACTCGGTCCAAAACAGCGGTTCATCATCGCTCAACAGCCCCGAACGTTCCTGGCTCAAAGCAAATGACAACACCATCACGCTCGGCTACATTACGGGCAAACTCCCCTACTGCAACGAAGACGAAAACGGCGAAATGGAAGGCTCGCTCGCATCGCTTGCGACGACGTTGCACGATAAATTTGGCATTACGGTTGCAACAGTAGCGTTCTCGAACAACGAGCAAATGATCAAATCCCTTTCCAAAGGGACCATCGATGTCGCCCTGCCGTTGTTTCGCGACTACTGGCTTGCCGAGCAGGCAGGGGTCATCCTGTCAAACCCGATGGGAACGGTTTCCCTAACCGCCATTCACAGCAGCAGCAACCTGAACAGTGACCTTAAGAACATCGCTTGCACAGCAGACGCGATCGTCAACCGTCTTGAGCTCGAAAACCTATTCCCCGACGCAAAGGTAACCGAGTATCCGAATGGCAACGAGGCACTCGAAGCCCTCAATAAGGGGGAGGCGAGTTGCATCATTGTCCCCAGCACGCGCCTGAAAACCATCCGCGACACCTACGACATCGAGGATTTCCAAACACAGGAGCTCACCGACACGGCACAGCTATCGTGTTTGATTTCGCGCGGCAAACCCGTGCTGTTGGGAATCATTAATAAGGGCATCGTCAATGCTGGCGAATCGCTCTCTGCAAGCAGCTATTCCCCCACATCGTACTCGGCGCAAGAATCGAATGCGTTCCGACTTCTCTACCGCAACCGCATCGTCATTGCGGCAGTCGTCATCTGCATTTTGCTCACCGGCATCGTCATCCTTGTCTGGCCGCTTCAACGTGCGCAGAAAGAACGGCAGAAAGCCGACGCTGCCAACGCCGCTAAGACGGCATTCCTCACGCGCATGAGCCACGACATCCGTACGCCGCTCAACGGCATCCTGGGCCTTATCGAGATCGAGGAATTGAAGGAAGGCGATATCCAGGTCGCCCGTGAGAGCCGTGCCAAGGCGCGCGTTGCCGCCAATCACCTGCTCTCGCTGATCAACGACATCCTCGAGATGGGCAAAATCGAAGACCGCAAGCTAACACTGGAGCATGCGCCTTTTAACCTCAAAGAGCTCTGTGACGATACACTGGTGCTGTGCAAGCTCCGCGCGTCCAGTAACGGCATCACCATGCAGGACAATAGTCTGCCGTACGCCACGGGGCCATACATGATCGGCAGTCCCACCCATATCCGACAGATCATGATTAACCTGTTAGACAACAGCATTAAGTACAACAAGCGCGGCGGCTCCGTCACCTTTAGTTCAAAGACCAAGCCACTCGATAACGGGCGCGCGCTCTTTTGCTTTAGCGTTTCGGATACCGGCATTGGCATGGCTCCCGAGTTTTTAAATCATATCTATGAGCCGTTTGCCCAAGAAGGTGACGATGCGCGCAGCAAGTTCCAAGGAACCGGCATGGGCATGCCAATCGTCAAGTCGCTTATTGAACTGATGGGCGGCACGATTGAGATTTCGAGTGAGGTTGGCGTGGGGAGTACGTTCAACGTCCAGATTCCGCTCGATATCGACAAAGACCCTCAGGCAAGAGAGCGCGCGGACGAGCAAGCAGACAGCTGCTCGCTTGCCGGCATGAACGTTCTTTTGGCAGAAGATAACGAGCTCAATGCCGAGATTGCCCAGACGCTGCTCGAAAGCGAAGGCATTGTCGTAACTCGCGCCGCCGATGGCAACGAAGCGGTCGACCTATACGTTGGCCGTCCCGCCGGCAGCTTCGATGCGATTCTGATGGACATCATGATGCCGGGCATGGACGGCTATGAGGCAACCCGCGCGATTCGTCTGAGCGAGAAGGTCGATGCAGCCGATATCCCCATCATCGCGCTCACCGCCAACGCCTTTGCCGAGGACGCCAAGGCGGCACACGATGCCGGCATGAACGCCCATCTGTCCAAACCGCTCGACTTTAACAAGCTCAAAAACATACTCGCCCGCATCAAGAAAAACGGATCCGTTTCGCTATAGTTTGTGCTCAACCACCACGCACGACCAGAAAGGAAACCAACGATGTTTAGGCCCTTACGTCGAAAGAAACGCGCCATCACTGACGAGGAAGCGCGCGAACTGCTCGCTACCTGCAAGCGCGGCGTCTTTGCCGTCAACGGCGACGATGGCTACCCGTACGCCATTCCCGTCAACTACTTCTTTGACGACGAGCACGACAAGATTTATTTCCATGGCGCCAAGGCTGGCCACAAGGTCGACGCACTCAAGCGCGATGACAAGGTCTGCTTTACCGTTTACGGCAACGAGTGGTACCAGGACGGTGACTGGGCTCCCTACGTTATGAGTACCGTGGTCTTTGGCCGTTGTCGCCTGGCGAATGACACCCCCGCGTTTATCGAGGACAAAGTCCGCCAGCTCGCGCTTAAGTACTACCCTTCTGCCGAGGAAGTCGAAGAGGAAATCGCCAAAGACATCAAGGGCGTCCAGCTCTACGAGATTACGATTGAGCATCTTTGCGGCAAGCAGATTCAAGAAAAGTAAGCCTCTCAGCAGGTCTGCGCCCAATTGCTACAGATGCTTTACCATGTGGGGCCTTCTAGCCAACTTGGCAGAAGGCCCCACATGCAGCGCACGCTTACCGTGCATTAAAAACGTAGCGGTCCAGGCGGTCGCACGCTTCCCTCACGCGCGAAAGCGGCAGCGCCAGATTCACGCGAATGTGGCAGGGCCCGTGGAACGGGCGGCCGTCCTGATACCCCACGCCCACGCGCGCCCCCTCGTCGAGCAACCACTGAATATCGCGGCCATGCTCGCGGCACCACTCGGTGCAGTCCAGAAACACCATGTACGTGCCCTGCGGACGCGAAAACGCGACGCCCTTCCAGTGCTTTTCTGCATACGTGCAGAAGTACTCGATATTGCCGGCAAGCACCTGGTTGAGCTCATCAACCCACTCATAGCCCTGCGGCTGGTAGGCACCGATAAGCGCATGCATGGAGAGGACGTTCATCTCGTTGTAGTGGGTCTTGTTGAACACGGCGCACACGCGGTCGCGCAGCGTCTCGTTGTAGATGATGTGGTAGCTGCCGACCAGGCCCGCCAGGTTGAACGTCTTGCTGGGCGCGTAGAGGGCAACCGTGCGCATGCGGGCATCCTCGCTCACCGACTGCGTCGGGATGTGCTTGTGTCCCGGCAGGATGATATCGGACCAAATCTCGTCCGAGATCACCACGCAATCGTGCTGGCGATAGATGTCCATGGCGCGCTCGATCTCGTCGCGCTCCCATACGCGGCCGCAGGGATTGTGCGGCGAGCAGAACACCGCGGCATGGATGTAGTTTTGGGCGAGCTTGCGCTCCGTGTCCTCAAAGTCCATGCGCCACACGCCCTGGTCGTCGAGCTTAAGCGGGCTGTGGACAATACGATAGCCCGCGGCCTCGATGGACTTGGTAAAGCCGATGTAGGTAGGGCTGTGGACTAGCACCGCATCACCTGGCTGGACATACGCGCGTAGCGTCGACACGACACCGCCCAGCACGCCGTTTTCGTAGCCGATATGCTCCGGCGCCAAGTCCTCAACGCCGTTGCGACGGCTCTGCCATTCGATGATGCGGTCGAAGTACTCGGGACGCGGATTGAAGTAGCCAAACATGGGGTGCTGAGCGCGCTTGATGATGTACTCCTGAACCGTGGGCACCGTGGCGAAGTTCATGTCGGCCACCCACATGGGAATGCGGTCGAAGCCCTCGTCGGGTGCGTTCGGAGCCATACCGGGGATCTCGCCCCAAGAGTCAACGGCGATGGCATCCATGCCGTGGCGGTCGATAAGCGAGCTAAAGTCGTATTTCATGCTGAGCTCCCATGCAAAGCGGACTATTTTGGTAGGCGTTATTGTCCACCAGCGTGGGCGGTTTTGGCGCGGGGTTTGGCGCTTAATTTGACGGGTGCGGACGAATGGCTGGTTAGTCTTGCGCGTCGTTGACGGCAACTACGGTTAGCTGGGTTTCATCGACCGTAAACGATATGTCGAGCCCGGCGTAAGCCAGATGATAGACGCGGTGTGGCTCGTGCTTGCTGCCCGCGCGGCGCGGGTCTTGGCGAAGGACCTCGACCAAGCCGAGGAGCTTTGCGGGCGGGACCATATCCTGCAGTGCTTGCGGAAACTCAACATCGAGCTCTTGCCACGAAGCATCCTCGATCCAGCCTCCGGTCGCATCCGGGTGGCAGTCCGCAAACGGAATGTAGGGCTTGATGTCGTAGATGGGCGTACCGTCGCGCAGGTCGGCCCCCAACACATGGATGATGGGGCCATCGTCGGTGAGCTCGACACGATCAAGCTTGACGCAGGTGAGCCCGATGGGATTAGGGCGAAACGGACTGCGCGTGGCAAACACTCCCACACGTTCGGCTCCGCCCAGACGCGGCGGGCGCACGGTTTTCGACCATTTTGCGTTGGTGCCGGACCTGTCCTGCGTTTTAGCGTCGACGGCAATATCCTTAGCCGTGCCGCCGGGCGTTCCGTTTTCGAAGCGCCACAGCAGCCACAGGTGAGAGAAGGAGTCCAGGCCCTCAACCGCTGCATTGGAGGCAAATTCCGGCTCAAAAACGATGTGCCCCTGCAGATGGGGCGCCAAAAAGCTGTTGCGCGGAATGCCGAACTTCTGCGGCAGGTCGGTATGTATGCGTGCGATAGGTTCCATGCCGGTCATTGTACGGCATGGAGGCGTGGGGCGTTGCGCGCAATTCTTCGCCGCGGTCCCCCGTCGTGCAACCAACGGTTGCTTGGAAGGGCGCCTGCCGCCGCGTATGCTTAAGCCATCAACCAGCAGAAAGGAGCCGCTATGGCCTTTGCAGAAAAGCTCATTGCTGTCCGTCGCGCCCATCACCTTACCCAAGAGCAGCTTGCCGCTAAGCTCTTCGTCACACGCCAGGCCATCAGCCGGTGGGAGCGCGGCGAGGTCACACCGGGCATCGACATGATGAAGCTCATCGCCGCCGTAACCGGAGAACCGCTGTCCCACCTGCTCGAAATGCCTGAGCACTATTGCCAGAGCTGCGGCATGATACTCACGCCCGACGACTGCGGCACCGATGCCACGGGCACCGCGACCGATCATTACTGCAAGTGGTGCTACGACCACGGCAAGTACACCTATGACACCACCATGGAGGCAATGATTGAGGATTGTGCCCCGCGCCTGGCACAAAACACCGGCATGTCGCTCGACGAAGCCGTCTCGCTCATGGGCGCCGTCCTGCCGCAACTGGAGCGCTGGCGCACCGTGCAGGAAAACGAGGCGCGCTACGGTGCCGAGGCGCGGGCGCGCTACGGCGATGAGGCTATCGATGCAGCAAACGAAGCGTTGCTGGACATGGACCCCGAGACATGGAACGACATGAAGGAACTTGAACGCGCTATTCTGGGCCAGCTCTCAATTGCCATGGGCATTGGCGACCCAGAGAGCAACGAGGCTCGTAAGCTTGTCGCGATGCATCGTCGCTGGATTGCTCTCAACTGGGGATGCGAGCCCCAAGACGAGGCGTACCTGGGCCTCGCCCACGGTTATCTTGCCGACCAGCGCTTTGTTGACTACTACGACAAGCCCTGCGCCACCGGAGCCACGGCGTTTCTGGTCCAGGCCATCGAGTCTTCGTTGACGCGCGCATAGACCGCGGCGGCTTTGGGTATTTCAATCAAAACCTCAACCGATTGGAGACCTATGGCTACTAATCACGAGCTCGCGCTGTACGTTATGGCCGGCTGCCCGTATTGCATAAAGGTCAAGCGATTCCTTGCCGATAACGGTGTGACCATCCCCGAGCGCAATATCTCGATCGACGGCGATGCTGAGCAGGCACTCATCGCCGTCGGCGGAAAACGCCAGGTTCCCTGCTTGTTCATCGACGGCAAGCCGCTCTACGAGTCAAGCGACATCATCGCATGGGTGCAGGAAAACCTGCTCTAGTGCAACATAGTCATTGGGGACGTTCATAAATGACTAGTCGTTAAAGAACGTCCCCAACGACTAACTAGTCGTTGAAGCGAGCTGTGGGTGCAAGCGGCTGTTCGCGAAAGACGCGCTCGACGGCAGCGCGGTATTCGTCGACCTTTTTGGTCTTGCGTACGATCTTGTGGACGGTAGCGGGATCAGCGAAAGCGCACTTGGCGTAGAACCACCACTCCTTCATGCGGAAGACCGCATTGCCGCCAATCTCTTCTGCATATGCCGCAAACAGCGTGTCGTGGAAGCGCTGCAGCTCAGCAGCCGTTGCAGCAGGGCCGCCCTTGACCATGCGAGCCAGAGCGGGGTTCGCGAGCAGGCCACGCCCCAGCATTACATGGCGCGTGCCGGGATAGGCCTCCACCAGCGCGTCCATATCCTCAAGATCAAAAATGTCACCGTTATAGGCCACGGGGAACGGCACACGCTCCAGCGTCTCGCCATAAAACTCTTTGCGCGGCGAACCCGTATAGCGGTCCTTTTGCACGCGCGGATGCACAATGAGCTCTGCCAACGGCATGCGGCAATACAGATCGAGCACGCGCTCGTATTCGTCGTCATTCTCCAGCCCCAGCCTGGTCTTTACCGACACCGGCAACGGCGACCGCTCGCACGCATCACTTAAGAACGCCTCGAGCTCGTCGAGATTGCGCAAGAAACCCGAGCCCTTGCCCTTGGCGACAACCGTTCCCGAAGGGCAACCCAGGTTGAGATTGACCTCGCGGTAGCCCATGTCGGCGAGCACCTGTGCCGCCCACACAAACTCGTCCGCGTTCTTGGACATCAGCTGAGGCACCACGTTGAGCCCCTGGTTATTGGCAGGATCGATCTCCTTAAACGCCTTGCCGCCAAAGCGGTTTCCCACCCGCGGCGGCGGCAAAAACGGCGTGTAATAGCAATCGAGCGCACCGAAGCACTCCGCATGCACGCGACGGAACACATGCCCGGTAATCCCCTCCATAGGGGCAAGCGAAAGAATCATCTACTCTTCTCTCATATCAACGAACGTGACAAAGGGGCCGTCCCTTTGTCACATTATTCGGAGCGCAGGGCCTCCACGGGATCCTTCCTGGACGCGCTACGGGCCGGCAGCAGGCCAGCGACAACCGTCAGCAGCACCGAAATTGCAATGAGCACCAGCGCATCCTGCACGGGCAGGCTCATCAGATTGGGTACCTGTTTGGCAGTAAGCGCCCAGGTATTAACCGGGAAGCTCACGGCCACCACGACGACAATGGCAAAGACGCCGGCAATGAGGCCCTCGATAAAGGTCTCGGCATTGAATACGTTGGCCACGTTACGCTTCGACGCGCCGATCGCACGCAGGATGCCAATCTCCTTTTTGCGTTCCAGCACGCTGATGTAGGTGATGATGCCGATCATGATGGAGCTCACCACCAGGCTGATACTCACAAATGCGATGAGCACCAAGCTGATGGTGTTCACGATGTCGGTCACCGAGCCCATGATGATGCCCATGTAGTCGGTGTACGAGATTGTCTGCTCATCGTGGCCAGAGGCTTTGACCTGCTTGTTGTACGCGTCGATGTGGTCGAGCACGCGCTCCTTGGCCTCAAAGTCGCGCGGGAAAATCTTGACCGAGATGGGGTCTGCCTCGTCCGCATAGCCCAACGTGGTCAGATTGTTGTCGTAGGTGAGCTTCGACGCCTTGGCATAGCTCATCATGAGCGAACTCAGGTCCTCAGCGTCCATGTTGAAGTGGATGGCACGAGCAAAGGCGCTCGCATCCACACGCATAGCGCTCGCCAAGTTGGCAAAACTCGATGACATCTGCGTCGCCATCTGGCCCATGAGCCCTGCCGCGCCCGCCTTGAGCTGGGACGATACCGTCGACGCTATCTGCTCGTTGATTGCCCTCATCACCTGATCCATAGCCTGCTGCAGATACGGAGCCAGCTGCTTTTGCACATAGTCGGCCATCGCCTGCTGCAGGCGCTCGGCCAGGGCATCGCCGCCGAGTGCCTTGAGCTGGGCCAGGATTTGCTGGGCTGCGGCATCATTCTCAAGATACGCCGAGAATGCGGAAGCAAGCTTTGACGCGTCCTTAAGATCTTCGGGTGTCAGCGCCCTAAACTGATCAGACTGCAAAAAGCCCTCAAACAGTTGGTTGGCAAGCATTCCCACCTGTTGCATTTGCTCGGGCGTGAGCTCCAGACCGTCAAAGATGCCCGAGAAATCTGGGGACGGTGCTTCTGCCATGATGTCACTGAAGTCGATGTCCTTGCCCACGCCCGAAAGGTCAATATCCAACCCGGACAAGTCAATACCAGAAAGGTCGATACCGCCGGCCGCACCCGAAAGCGCAGATGTATCGAACGAAAATGCACTCTTGAGCGCCGCCTCGTCCACACTGAACATGCTGCCCAGATCCACGCCTTGCTTGGCCTCGCCCTGCAGTTCATCGAAAGACTTGCCCGTAAAGACATCTGTCTCGGGGTGAGCAAGCTGCTCCTGCACAATCTGCGAATTTGCGGCGCGTTCCATAAGCTGACGAGTCAGTGCATGCGTATAGGCAATGCCCGGGGTCAATGCGCTCGCGTTGGCCGTCTCATTAGGTCGCACCACGCCCACAATGCGCACGTCAATACCGTCGGCAACCTTGGCCGTCATAAAGTCGGCATCGTCAGACATGTCAGCCCACATGCCGGTCTCTTCGTTTTTGCGATACGCATCGGCCGGCGACAGCACCTTAAACGTCGTGGACAGCGCGTCGTCGTAGGTAAAGTCGGTGCCGGTCTCGGGCGTTTCGATCTTACCGTCGGCCGTCATAGCGCTGTTTACCAGATCGTTGAGCTCATCGATATCCAGCGCACCGATGCTGTAGAGCGTATAGTCGCCCACCGTGCCACGACTCGAAAGCACCATCACGGCTTCGTTGGCAGACGTGGGCCAATGACCGGCGACGACATCGTACTGGCTGTCGAGCAGACTCTGGTCGTCGATCATCTCGTTAAAGACCGAGGTTCCCATGGATTCCATGCTCACCGTTGCCGCCGAGCTCGCGCCTCCGCTCATGGCCTCGGTCATGGCGTTGGGCACCAGCCGGACAGGCTTCTCATCGCCCTTGCCGGCACGATAGACAACCGGCGATACACCGTAGCCGTACTGAATGGCGTTGACCTCTTTGTCGATGCCGTCGCCACCGGCATCGAGCCATGCCTTAAAGCTCGTCATGTCGTTGGACTTAACGCTCGCAAACATATCCTTTACAGCCGTGACCACGGGAATCTTATCGGTTCCCTGAGCCTTGCCGCCGGCACTGTCGTCGGACGAATCCACGTTTTCAGACGAGCCATCATCCGTAGCCCCCTGTCCGCCCATCATGGACGACAGGTCGTAATCCTGCTTGGAAATGGTGAGTGGGTAGCTCGAGAGCGTATCCTCCTCGACCTTTTTGATGTAGCCGTTTACGCCGTTGGACAGCGCCAGAATCGCCGCGATACCGATAATGCCAATCGAGCCCGCAAAGGCCGTCATGGCCGTGCGGCCCTTCTTGGTCATGAGGTTTCGGGCAGAAAGCCCCAGCGCCGTCACAAAGCTCATCGAGGTTTTGCGCGTAGGCTTGGCCTCGCGGCGCGTGGCGTCAGCGACATCGAAAGGATCGGAATCATCGGTGATCTTGCCGTCCGCCAGGTTGACGATGCGCGTGGCGTATTGGTATGCCAGGTCGGGATTGTGCGTGACCATGATGACCAGACGGTCGCGCGCAACTTCTTTGAGCAAATCCATAACCTGCACGGATGTCGTTGAATCCAAAGCGCCAGTCGGCTCGTCGGCAAGGACGATCTCAGGGTCATTGATCAGGGCGCGGGCAATGGCCACGCGCTGCATCTGCCCGCCCGATAGCTGGCTCGGGCGCTTGTTAACGTGCTCGCCCAAGCCGACTTTCTCCAACGCCTCGCGCGCACGCTGGCGACGCTCGGCATGCCCCACGCCCGTGAGCGTGAGCGCCAGCTCCACGTTTTCCAAAATGGTCTGATGCGGAATGAGGTTATAGCTTTGGAACACAAAGCCGATGCGGTTGTTGCGGTAGGCATCCCAATCGCGATCGTGAAAGTCTTTGGTCGAAATACCGTCGATCAGCAGGTCGCCAGAATCGAAATGATCGAGCCCACCGATAACGTTGAGCATCGTAGTTTTGCCCGACCCCGAAGGTCCCAGAATGGCCACGAACTCGTTATCGCGAAAAGACAGGCTCACGCTGTCGAGCGCTACCTGCGTAAACGACTGCGTAACGTACCTTTTGCAAATACCTTTGAGCTCCAGCATGGACGGCAACCTCTCCTGCGCAGGCACCCTGCCCGCTCTCCTCCGCCGTTCGTATTCGACGCTTTTGTCCTACTCTATCCCCATTTTTTGCCGACGCCAGTGAGGAATGTAACAAACCGCGCCAAAAAACGAACGGGACGGCGCCCAAAAGAAGAGGTCCCGAGCGGGACCTCTATATGGTGGAGCTTATCTTGAAAGGCAGCAGACTACTTCGCACAGCGACACACGATCCTCGCTATGCTTTACGCGGTTTTTACTGCTCGCTATTCGCAATCGCCTGGTCGATAAGCTTGTCGAGTGCTGCGCGCTGCTCGGCGGAGCTGATGGCTCCCACGATTGGATCCCCTACGATGTTGCCATTCTGATCGATGACATACGTTGTCGGGAACGAGAACAAATTTGACGTAAACTTACCGGCCTCGCTATCCGACTTGAACCAGATGTTCTTATATGTCACGCCCTTCTTGCTCAGCACGTCCTTGGCATCTGCAATCTCGCCCTTGTTGCCATCGAGCGTAAAGGAATTGACGCCCACGACCTGGCCGCCCTTCTTGGCAAGCTCCTGATTCAGGTCCTCAAGGTCGCTCAACTCACCCACGCACGGTTTGCAAGTGGTGAACCAGAAGTTCATGACGGTGACCTTGTTCTTAGAGAACAGCTCGTCGCTGTTCACGTCGTTGCCATCCAGGTCCTTGCCCGTAAAGCTGGGGAACTTCGTCGCCTCGCTCGAAGCATTGGCACCAGCCGTCATGCCAGCGGCCGAAGCGTCGACGCTCTCGCCTGCACTCGGCGTGCTTCCACAGCCGGGGAACTCCTTCTCCAGGCTCTCGAGCTTGTCCTCGATCTCCTTGATCTGCTGTGCACCGGCCTTGAGTGTCTTAAGCTCATCCGCCGTGAACTCATCCTTGGCGCCGTCGATGGTCTTGAGCAGGAAATCGCCGTAATTGCTGCCGTCCTCAATCATTGCCGAGTCTTTATTTGCCGCATTGAATACCTTTTCCCACAGCGCGTTATCACTCGAAAAGATCTCGTTCTCCTTCTGCATGAGCTTCGCATACAGCTCGGCGGCCTCGTCGGCATTGGCCGGCTTCTGCGCAGTGAGTTCTGCGATCTTAGGATCGGAGCTCGCAGATTCGCTCACATTGCCACCGGGCGCCGAACATGCCACAAGGCACAAGGCCAATACCGGCACCATAAACAGGGCCGCAATCTTAGAAAGCTTCATAGTCATTCCTCCGTTTTGTCGAAGCTTGTTTACTTTTTATCGGCGGTCAAGGGAAGCTTTTCCGCCGACACATCCAGGCCATAGCGATAGCTGATGGCATCGACAGGACAGGCCCCGATGCACTTTCCGCACCGGATACATTCGGCATGATTGGGCGCGCGGACCACATCAACGTCCATCTGACAAACCCTTGAACACTTGCCGCACGAGACACATTTGCATGCGTCAACCCGAATCCCCAGTAGGGACACCCTATTCATGAGCGCATAGAATGCGCCAAGTGGACAAATCCATTTGCAGAAGGGGCGATAGAACAAAACGCTCAGCACTACCACGGCAATGAGAACGGCAAGTTTCCAGGTAAAGAGCTGCCCCAGCGCAGATCGAATGCCGGCGTTGGCAATGGCCAGCGGAATGGCGCCCTCGAGCACACCCTGTGGACAGATGTACTTACAAAAGAACGGGTCGCCCATGCCCACGTCGTTAACCACCAAGACGGGCAGCAGCACCACGGCAAACAGCAGCACGACGTACTTGATGTACGTGAGCGGCTTGAGCTTTTTCGTGGAGAACTTTTTGCCGGGAATCTTATGAAGCAGCTCCTGCAGCCAGCCAAACGGGCACAGAAAGCCGCATACAAAGCGTCCCAGCAGCACGCCGAGCAAAATGAGCGTACCGGTAACATAGTAAGAAAAGTTGAACTTGGATGAACCTACCACCGACTGGAACGACCCGATGGGGCACGCACCCGATGCCGCGGGGCACGAATAGCAATTAAGTCCAGGTACGCAGACTGTTTTTCCCGCGCCCTGATAGATGCCGCCTTTGGCAAAGTTTGGCAGGTGAATGTTGGTGACCAGCGTCGCCGCCGCCTGAATGAATCCGCGAAATCGGGCCAAAACATGCGACGCAGTGTTTTCTCTTTTATCCAATTCCGATACACTCCAAGCACAGCCTAATCGCTTTGGCCAGCACGGCATCCGCCTCGCCACGCATAACACCAAAGCACACCATGGCAATTCCGACGATCAACAAAGCGACCTGTACCACGGGCTTTACCGCTTTGAACAACCTGACCACTCCTTTCGTTACGCGACCATTGGACCATATCGACTATAAAATCCGTGTTAAGCGCGATTTGGAATGTGCAAGGAGACTGTTATGCGTATTTTGATCGTCGAAGACGAGCGAGCGCTGTGCGATGCAATCGCGCGCAGCTTGCGAAACTTGGCGTACAGCGTCGACTGCTGCCACGACGGACAGGAGGCGCTCGACCTGCTGGGCGTCGAAGTCTTTGACCTCGTGGTACTCGACCTCAACCTTCCCCGTATCGATGGCATGACCGTGCTCAGGGAACTTAGGAAAACCGACTGCGAGACCAAGGTACTGATTCTGTCCGCACGCGGCGAGGTCGCCGACAAGGTCGCCGGACTCGATGCCGGCGCCAACGATTACCTTACCAAGCCGTTTCATCTTGACGAGCTTGCGGCAAGGATCCGCAGCCTTACCCTCAGGCGCTTCGCACAAAGCGACATAGTATTAACCTGCAGAAAGCTCAGCTTTGACACCAAGGCGCGCATCGCTTCCGTGGACAGTGAAGCTCTATCTCTTACACGCAAGGAAACGGGAATCTTGGAATACCTGATGCTTAATCAGGGGCGACCGGTAAGCCAAGAGGAGCTTATCGAGCACGTTTGGGATAGCAGCGTGAACAGCTTTAGCAACGCAACCCGCGTTCATATCTCGTCACTCCGCAAAAAGCTACGCAGCGCTTTGGGATACGACCCGATTCGCAATCGGATTGGAGAGGGCTACGTTATGGAGGATAGCGAATGAAAAGGCTTTCGCTGCAATGGCGCATAACGATTACGACGGCACTGCTCACGTGTGCGGCATGCGTGCTGACGAACTGCCTGGTCGGCTATACGGGCATGCGCTACATGGATGCCATCGGCAGTAACATCTCGGCCTTTAACGCAACCGGCGAAAATTCGCCCCAGGCGTTCGACCCAACGAAAGCGACCCCCGATGACGAGGTCACGATCGTCGTAAACGACGCACAGGAGTCTTTTGGCACGACAGCCTGGTACATCACGGCTGGAGTAACACTCCTTGGCGGCGCGCTGGCATACTTTGTGAGCGGCCGTGCACTCAAACCGCTACGGGCTTTTGCGGCCCAGGTCGAGCGTGTGCAGCCTGACAACCTAAGCGAAATCAGGCTCAGTGAAGATGTGCCCATCGAGCTACAACGATGCAGCGCCTCTTTCAACGACATGATCGCCCGTCTTGGCGAAGGGTTCTCTGCACAGCGTCAGTTTACCGGCAACGCCGCACACGAGCTGCGCACCCCGCTCGCCCTTATGCAAGCACAGATTGAACTATTCATCTCCGAGCACTCCGGTTTGCAACCCGAAACGGCCGAGCTGCTCGGCCTGCTACAAGAACAAACCGAGCGCATGTCTCGAATGGCCAAGGTATTGCTCGAGATGAGTGAGCTCCGCAGTGTTCCTTGCGAGGACGATGTGGAACTTGGTCCCTTGTCCGAAGAGGTCCTCACCGACCTTGCACCACTTGCCGAAAATAAGGGCATAGCCCTCAATTGTGCTGGAGACGCTCTAGTAATCGGGAGCGACACGCTCCTCTATCGGCTGGTGTTTAACCTGGCCGAAAACGCTATCCGCTATAGCCGCACCGACTCGAGCGTTACCGTCTCCATCTGCGACAACGACAGCCACGTGTTCCTGCGAGTCGAGGACCAGGGCCCGGGAATACCCAAGCAGTACCGTGAAAGCATCTTCCAACCGTTCTTTCGTCTAGACAAATCCCGCAGCAGGGCATACGGCGGCGCAGGACTCGGACTAGCGCTCGTTTGGGAGATTGCAGCTCTTCACGGTGGCACAGTGGAGGTCGAAACAAGTTCCGAGAACGGGACCACCATGCTCGTAAGCCTTCCAAAACGATCCGCAGCGTCAACCGAGCAGTAAAACGAAAGGGGTCCCGAGCAACAGGAGTACAATTGCTGCTATTGTTGCCAGCTGTTGGGAGATGGAAGATGGACTGCGATGGCTACCCATGCGTTCCCATGCCGTTGATGTGCACTGCCTTTGTGCCGGGGCAGATTGACGCTGCGGTTGCAGGCATTTCCGACCCCGATTCACGCACCATCGCCACGGCAGAAGCGCTGTACTTTCGCGGACAGGCCGCCCTCGCTGCCAAGACGGCGCGCCCCTATCTTGACGCCACCGATTCCGCACTGCGCTATTCCGCATGCTTTATCTGCGGATACGCCAGCCTGTCGCTCAACCGTATCGCCGACGCCCGCCGGCGCTTTGCTGGCATCCTCGATACGCCGGCCAACGAGGAATCGCCCGCCATCCACGCCACGCATATCCTGTTCTCCTCGGCCGCAAGCGTCCTGCTGCACTTGCCTTCCCCGTATTCTGCCGAAGAGTTTTATCCGCTTGCGGCGCATCTGCCCGAAGGCCTGCGCCTGTTCGCCAGCTACGTGATGGCGCATGCCCTGTACCTGCGCGGCGAATATGGCCGCAGTCTGGGCATGGCGGAAAACGCCCTGATCATGAAACAGGGGAGCTATCCGATCTCGGAACTGTTCCTGCACCTGGCAGCTTCCATGGCATGCATGAGTCTCAAAGACGTCGACGCCGCAAAAACGCACTTCGGAGCCGCTTGGAACATTGCGCGCCCCGACGGCCTTATCGAGCTCATTGGCGAGCACCACGGCCTTTTGCAGGGACTCATCGAGGCATGCCTAAAATCGCAATACCCTGACGATTTCGCACGTATCATCGAGATTACGTATCGATTCAGCTACGGCTGGCGGCGCATCCACAACCCCGATTCGGGCGAGGACGTTGCCGACGATTTAACGACCACGGAGTTCACCATGGCCATGCTCGCCTGCCGCGGATGGACCAACGCCGAAATCGCACGCCACATGGGCGTGTCGCCAGGTACCGTTAAAAATCGACTGTCCAACGTGTATGCAAAGCTTGGCATCGGCACGCGCACCGAACTGGTCGCGCATATGCTGCGTTAGCGGCCAGACTGCCTAGCGCGGCACGTGCGCCCCGGAGCCCCGGCGCTTCGCTCGCTCAAATTGGACATTTTGGCCCTCGGACGGCACTACCGTGACAGGATGCCTTCTCGCAAAATTGGATTATTTCCACCGATACCTGCGGGATGGGAGCCAAAGATGCTTGATCGCCGTTCGTTACTTGTTGCCGGAGCGTCCTCGCTGGCGAGCATTATGTTGCCGCGCGTGCCGGGAAGCGCAAACGCCTTCATATTGCCGTTCGCCCCCGCCGAGGCATACGCCGACGAAGATGATCCCTTCAAGGTCTTGGTGCTCTCGCGCACCATGTTTGGTGTGGTCGTGGTCGACGTCGCCAACAAGAATACGCCCATCACGGGTGCCCAGGTCACGCTCATATCGCGCTATGCCGCAGGCAAGCAGCTCACCGCCACGACCGATGACGAAGGCACGGCCATCTTTGAGGTCGCCCCTCTTTCAGAAGGCTACGTGGACGAGGCAACGCTTCTCGACGCGTACGACTTTAACGGCGGCATCTCCATTAGCATGGCAGGCTACCGCGATGTCGAGATTCCCCTTGCGCGTATCCAGGGCGGCGCCGCTATTACCGCACCCACACGTCCGCTCTCCGATGGCGAGCCGTACTTTCGACAGCTCACGTTCGACGAATGGGACATCCAGTACGCCGACGCCACGTTTATGGCAATGCCAGCGGACGAAGCAGCAAACGACCAGCCCGACACGCACGCTTTTACCGTGCAGGCTCATCTGCCGCAGGGCGGGCAGGCAACGTTGCATATCAATAAAGTGATGCCCGCTGCGGGCAGCTCACCCGAAACCGTCACACAGATCGGCCAGATCAAGGCCAGTGCATCGGGTGCGAATAATCTGGCAACGTTCACACTCGAAGACAAGCTCCTCGATGCGGCATCGGGCCTTCTGGAAGAAGGGTGCAAGCTGCGCTTTGTCCTCGACTATCAGGGCAAAACCTACACGCTCTCCTCCCCCATGGCCGTTGTCACCGCGCCGGCCGCAAAGGCGGAATCAGGCTCGACCACCATCATTCCCACCACCATGGACCAGGAGATCACTCCGTTTGATTTCCCCGCATCGTTTCCCGGCATCGGTGGTAATAAGTTCACGTGTTGGATGCCCACATTTCCAATCCTCTTCGATTTCTCGTTTGCTGGATACGTGCTGTTTGGCGGAGGATACAAACCAGCCAGCTATATGAACGATTCGGGCAACCCTGATCCGGAATACTGGAAGAAATCGCCGCGCGAGTCGGGCGCCAAGCAGGCAAACCGCTACCTCGACGAGATGGAGGGGAAGTGGAATCAGTACAAGAGGATGAGTGCCGGTTCGGGCACCGATCCAAGAAACACCAAGCTCCTTCGCCACCATTGCACGCCGCTGTTCACGATGGATATCGCCACACAGCTGTACGGCTCGCTCGCCTACGATTGGGTGGGCAAAACCTGAGGTAACAACAACGACCCCGCATACGGCAATATTAAGGCCCTCTTCCAGGTAAGAACCGACCTCAATTGGACCGAGCAGTTTACCCTAGGACCGGTGCCATTTTTCCTAAACGTCAACCCCTGGGTGCTGGCAAAACTGGCGCTCGCCGTGGGTGCCCACACGCACGGCAGCGGCGCGGCGTTTTTTAAAAACATTTCGCTCGACTATTCAAACACGTCGGGCTCGTTCACCATCCAGATCGGGCTTGCCGTCACCTTTGGCGCCGGCGTTGCAGGCGTCGCTTCGTCTGCCGTGCGCGGCGCCGCATCCCTCACGCTGTTCATTGGGTACGAGAAGGCAGATGGACACCAGCTTCCGCGACTGCGCGTAGGTGCAGACGTCGATGTCGATGTGATACTCCAATTCGTAATGTTCAAGTGGACCACCAAGGCTTGGTCGGGGTCGTGGCCCACACTCATCGATTCGTGGAATATGTCGGTGAACAATGGCGACCAGTATGTGCTCCAGCGCTCTGAGCTCGCATTGGGTGGAGATACGCCTTATACGCTGGATGCCTGCTTCGGCTCGGCCGGCAACATTGAGGCGGGCGGCGTGCCGCAATTTATCGCATCGGCCACCATCGTCACCAACGCCGAACTGCTCGCACGCGCCGAGGTTAAGGCCACTGCCGTAAACGCCGCGCCTGTCGTGCGCGATTGGGATCAAGCGGTCACGCGCATTGAGCTCGAGGCGGATGCAGAAAGCGACGACACGGGACAGATCGAGCATTTCGTCCACGTGCTGATGGAGAACGACGAAAACGCCGCGCCGATGTATGAGTACACCTACATCGGTCAGGCAACGAACACCGCTGCCGACCCGAACGCCGATTCTGCCGGCGTGTCGGAGGACGAGCGTGGCGGCATCAAGCCCTCGAGCGACAACGTGCTGTTTGCTGGCGTGCTCAGCGAAGCCCACATGAAGCTGGCAATGATTGCCGGCGTAGAATGCCTGTTCCGTATCGCCTCGGTGCGCTACGGCGACAATGGTCGCTCGCGCCTGGTGGTACACACAAAGGCAAACGGAACGTGGTCCGCTCCCACGCCTGTGGACTTTCCCCTTGGGTTTGGCGAGGGCGACGTGGAGCGCGACAGCATATACGATTACGACTTCGACGTAGTGGAATATACGGACGGAAGAGGAAACCAGGACGCCTACGTGCTGCTGGTCTCGGGCGAGCGCCCCGCCGGCGACGACACCCTTTTCGATATGGCAAGCACAGCCGGCATACTGTCCGTTGTGCGCCTGCGCATAAGCAACGACGGAGTTCGCGTGGTATCGCACACGTCGTGGCGCAGCATCTCGCGCGGCCGCCTTCAGGAGGATGGCTACCATTGCCTGCAGTGCCCACGCATCACGGTGGGCAAGACACTTGTCGACGGGCGCCTGTCGGGCGCCTACCTCCACCGCCGCGGAACCACCGCAGAAAAGACGCTCGGCAGCGAGGCCGAGGTTGCGCTGGAGTGCTTTACCCTGTGGTCGGACGTTTCGGGCGACAGTCTCACGTTCCGTCAGGTCCTCCGCTTTCCGCAGGCACCGTCGAGCATCGAGCTCGGCGCGCCCGAGAATATCAACGGCAAAATGGTGGTGCCCATTGCATACGAGACCGCAGGCGGTTGTGGCTGTGCATCGTACGCCGTGATCGGCCAGTCCATTGCGAGCTGGGGCGTTATGTCGCCAGATGCCACAGTACCCCACGCGGTGCCGTGGCCGCAGCACACGGGCTTTTTGGCTACCGTCAACGAGCAACTGCAGCATATTACTTGGACGCGAGGCGCATCGGCATTTGCAACGCAGCCCGTGGGTGCCGCAGGCTGTGGCCCGGCATCGTTTAGCGTAAGCAACAACGGCAGGTGCGTGCTCTATGTAGAGAACACCGATGGCAAGGTGGGGCAAACCTACGACGAAGAAGGCAACCCGGTAGCAGTGATGGGCAAGCACTTCCGCATCTTCGCCAGCACCTTGGCAGGCGATCTGTTTACGGAGCCGTTCGTGATGTGCGAGCTGGACCATCCCGTCGATCAGATAACGACTTTTTTGACGTCGGGAGGCATGCTCTCCGCACTCGCCACGCACATTGTAAGCGCGGAGAAGAGCGAGGCAGAGCTGCACGGCATCGAAGTACCCTTGGTGGCGTGTGCCACTCCGACGGGCGCGGTCGCCACCTCGGGCGCAGTGGTGCCCGGAGCAGCAGGCGAATCCTTCATGGTCACGGTACGAAACGACGGCAACACCTTGCTGACCGCCGGAACGATCGATCTGTACCGAGAGGGTTTCAACCAGCCGTTCTCCAGCGCATCCATCGGATTCGGAGCGAACGCACGCACGGCATCGATCTACGATCCGGAGCTTGCCGAGGACGCTTCGGCCAACGACATGGCACACGTGAAGTACGCGCTCGAGACGCTGGACACACGTTTTGCAACGCACCCGCTGGTTGCCGACAATGGAAACGCCGTGCTGGCACCGGGCTGCACGGCACAATTCCGCATGAGCTTTGCCATCCCGGAGAGCTGGGGCGACGAGGTGGGCAAACGCGTCACGCTGTATGCGAAGGCGCGTGACCTGGTGGCACTCGATCCCGTAACGCTCGAGGAAATTCGACCGGGCGCAAACTCAGCGCTGGGTGCCGTACTGCACGAGCTTCATGTGCCCGACGCGGCATGCGAACGCTCAGAAGTTCAGGTCGGCGTATGCGACAGCGCGGATACGACAGGACTTCACGACGCCCCGATGACAGCAGACGACGATGGTGGCTCGAGTGGCGGCGGTACCGACGAGGGCGGCGGCTCCGGCGGAAGCCGCTCCGGCAGTGGCAAGGATCACGGCAATAACAAGCGCTCCGGAAAAGCGGGCGCGCTCGCTGGCACGGGCGATGTCAACGCTCCCCTTACGGCAGCCGCTGCAGCACTCGCCGCGGCAGGCGCCGGCCTCATCGCCTACAGCGCCCGCCGCACGGCGCTCGAAAAAGACACCGCCGATGAGGTCAATTCTGATAAGCCTCGCTAGCTCCTAGTTACTTTTGTGAGAGACGCCAACTCGGCTCGTCGAACATCAAATGGGCTGGTTCTGGATACCCAGAGCCAGCCCATTGCGCATTAGTTATCGTCAGTGGAGTCGAGTTCTGCCTCGAGCTTGGCACGGCGTCTTTTCGCCGTGAAAAACGTTGCGCACAGGACAGCAAACGTGGCCGCGAAAATCGTCGCACCGCAGAACACGCCCGTGGCCAGATTCGCCAACCAAAAGACGCTTTCGAGCGGTACGATCTGCGCCTCAGCGATACAGCGCATTGCAGCAATAACAAGCGCGAACGCGGCGCCGCTAAGACCGCTGACAAGCAGGAAATATCCAACAGGAAGATGCTCGGTTTGCCCAAAACGATTGGTATCGACATAGCCCTTCCGCGTTTGCAGTCCTGCGCAAATCAACATCACGAGAACGAGCCACAAATACATGGCTGCCTCGAACGGCGTTGCAAAGCCTTGCGGCATTTCACTGGCGTCGCTGTGAACCCACGCAACCTGTCGAGCTATAAACTGGTAGAAAAAGATCATCAGCATGCCAAACGAAAGCAGCACGAAACCAATCTTGTAGATTTTTGCGCTCTCAGCCTCCAGGCGCTCATCCTTTGGGCCGGCATATTCGCACCACTTTTGCACGAGTTTTAAATCTTCAAATTTCATAGCGAACTCCTAAAGAGCGTTAGGGTCGACGTCGATCCCGTCTTCCCAAAACAGATCGTTCAACGTAACGCGTAGCGCTTTGCAGATCGCCACGCACAAATTGAGCGTGGGGTTGTAGCCGCCCGCCTCGATCAGGCCGATGGTCTGGCGCGTAACGCCCACGGCCTCGGCCAAGTCAGCTTGCGAAAGGCCAACCGCCGCGCGCGCCGCCTTCATGCGGAGGTTCTTTTTGCCCGGCATGGAGTTCCTTTCGTAGTAATGGACAGATATCCGTTGCAACATGACAGAAATATATTGCATATATCATACAATGTCAACTATATCTGTCATTATGAAAACCATATTCGTCATCGCCATGCGGACATTACAACTTCGGTTCACTATTCAAACTTACTCGGACAGAACCGACTCGGTTTTGTCCGAGTAAACTCGAGCATAAACTGATCCATGCGATACAATTAACTCGGACAAAACCGAGTCGGAAGGAACCGAGTAAGTGGAATTTATTGGCAGGGAGCGTGAGCTCGCCCGTATTAAGAAAACGCTCAAAGCACCCGATCAGCGCAATGTTCTCATTTACGGCAGGCGTCGCGTCGGAAAAAGTGAGCTCATCAAGCAGGCGCTAACCGATTTGTCGGACGTCGCAACGGTCTATTACGAGTGCCGCCAAACCTCCGAGGCAGACAACCTCGAGAGTCTGTCCGTCCTTGTTGCTGAAGCGCTGAGCTTTCCTCCGCTCGCCTTCACAGGCATCCGCGAGCTCATCGAATTTCTGTTTGCCCAAGCTAAAGACAAGAACATTACCCTCGTTCTCGACGAATACCCCTACTTGAGAGATGCGGTTAAAGGCCTAGACAGCATTCTTCAGACCTCAATCGACGCCCGCAGGGAAGACTCACGTTTAAACATTGTCCTGTGCGGCTCCTACGTTGAGATTATGAAATCCCTCATCGAGCATGAAAGCCCCCTCTACGGGCGAATTGATCTCGCGCTTGAGCTTAAGCCCATGGATTACTTTGACGCTGCGAAGTTCTATCCCGCGTTCTCGCCCGAGGACAAGGTGCGGCTCTATAGCGTTTTTGGCGGTATCCCCTTTTACAATCGCCTCATCGATCAATCCCAAAGCGTACGCGACAACATCATCGAGCTCGTCACGGAACCTGGCGCCCGCTTAGAAAGCGAGGTGCCGTCCTATCTCAACGCCGAGATCTCGAAGATGACCAACGCCAACGAAGTTTTCGGGGCTCTCGCACAAGGCTACTCCCGTTGGGGGGACGTGCTGGCACAGTCGCACGTCTCGAGCGGTCCGGCCATGGCAGACGTGCTCGACAAGCTCATGTCACTCGAAATCGTCCAAAAGCGTGCACCCATCAACGACCCTACGAACAAGCGCAAGTCTGGCTACTTTGTAGTGGATCCGCTTTCGCTCTTTTACTATCGCTATGTTTTCCGCAATGCCTCAGCGCGTCAGCTGCTCGACCCGGAAGTCTTCTATGATCGTCACGTCTTCCAAGACTTCGAGGAAAACTACGTTCCTCATATGTTCGAGGAGATCTGCCGTCAATACCTCGTGCGGCAGAACAGGACCGGCAAGATCGAACCGGCTTTCGACGCCATAGGCAAGTACTGGTACGACGACCCCGCAAACAAAACGAGCGGCGAATTCGATGTGGTAACGCAAGACCCCGAGGGCTACGCATTCTACGAAGCAAAGTTCCGCAAATCCCCCATCACGCAAAAAATGGTCGACGAGGAAATCGCCCAAGTCGAGGCAACGGGACTCAAGTGCCATCGCTATGGATTCTTCTCCCGTTCGGGCTTCGAAGCTGGCGAAAGCGATCGAACCGTCTTCATCGACCTGCCGCAGATGTTTGAATAGGACAGGACAGGTCCCTCCCGATTCCAAGCATTCATTATCTAATCGAACGATTGTTCGATGGATTTCGTGTTGGGTGGAATCGTCTGTGGGCTGGGCTATGCTACCTTGACTATCTATATGACTTAAACGCAGCAAAGGAGCACCGAGAGAGCGAGTATGGCAAAAAACACCGCAAACTATGGTAACGACAGTATCCGCCAGCTCAAGGACGAGGAGCGCGTACGCCTGCGCCCCGCCGTCATCTTTGGCTCGGACGGACTCGACGGCTGCGCGCATGCCGCCTTCGAGATCCTGTCCAACGCCGTTGACGAGGCGCGCCAGGGCTACGGCAAGCTCATCACCCTTACCGCCTTTCGCGATGGCTCCATTCAGGTAGAGGACAACGGCCGCGGCTGCCCGCTCGACTGGAACCCTTCCGAGAAGCGCTTTAACTGGGAACTCGTCTTTTGCGAGCTCTATGCCGGCGGCAAGTACAACAACAACCAGGGCGGCGACTACGACTTCTCGCTCGGCACCAACGGCCTGGGCTCCTGCGCGACTCAGTACGCTTCCGAATACATGGACGTCACGGTTTGGCGCGACGGCAACAAGTACTCCCTGCACTTTAAGAAGGGCAAGGTCGTCGGCGCCAAAAAGAAGGCACTCGAGATTGAGCCCAGCGACGAGGATCGCACCGGCACCACCATTAAGTGGCGTCCCGATCTTGAGGTCTTTACCTCCATCAGCATCCCCCACGACTGGTATCGCGAGACCATGCGCCGCCAGGCCGTGGTCAACGCCAACGTGACCTTCCGCCTGCGTATCGAGGGCGACGATGGCGAGTTTTCCGAAGAGGATTTTTGCTATCCAAAGGGCATCGAGGACTACGTGCTCGAGAAGGTCGGCACCGACTACCTCACCGAGCCCTTCTTTATCGAGGCCGACCGTCGCGGTCGCGATCGCGAGGACCTGCCCGACTACAACGTGAAGATTACCGCGTGCATGTGCTTCTCGCGCACCTTCATGATGCAGGAGTACTACCACAACTCATCGTGGCTCGAGAACGGCGGTTCGCCCGAGAAGGCCGCCCGCAGCGCTCTGACCAGTGCCATCGATGCTTACATTAAGCAACAGGGCAAGTACAACAAAAACGAGAGCGGCATTAAGTGGCAGGATGTCCAGGACTGTCTGGTGCTGGTGACCAACTGCTTCTCCACCCAGACGTCCTATGAAAACCAGACTAAGAAGGCCATCAACAACCGCTTTATCCAGCAGGCTATGACGGCCTTCTTTAAGGAGCGCCTCTCGACTTACCTGATCGAGAACAAAGACGCCGCCAACAAGATCATGGAGCAGGTGCTCATCAACAAGCGCTCGCGCGAGAACGCCGAGAAGACGCGTCAGAGCATCAAGACCAACCTGCAGCAGAAGACCGACATGGCCAACCGCGTGCAGAAGTTCATCGACTGCCGCTCCAAGGACAAGAGCCGCCGCGAGATCTACATCGTAGAGGGTGACTCGGCGGCAGGCGCCATTCGTACCTCGCGCGATGCCGAGTTCCAGGGCGTTATGCCCGTCCGTGGCAAGATCCTCAACTGCCTAAAGGAGGACTACCCGCGCATCTTTAAGTCCGACATCATCATGGACCTCATGCGCGTGCTGGGCTGCGGCGTGGAGATCAAGGACAAGCGCATCAAGAACCTGGGCGCCTTTGACCTGGACAACCTCAACTGGAACAAGGTCATCATCTGTACAGACGCCGACGTCGACGGTTATCACATCCGCACGCTCGTGCTCACCATGCTCTATCGCCTGGTGCCCACGCTTATCGACGAGGGCTACGTGTATATCGCCGAGTCTCCGCTCTACGAGATCAACTGCAAAGAGAAGACCTACTTTGCCTACACCGAGCTCGAGAAGAACGGCATCCTCAAGGAGATTGGCGACCAAAAGTGCTCCATCAACCGCTCCAAGGGTCTTGGTGAGAACGATCCGGACATGATGTGGCTCACCACCATGAACCCCGAGACGCGTCGCCTGATCAAAGTGGAGCCCGAGGACGTCACCAAGATGGAGACCATGTTCAACCTGTTGCTGGGCAACGACGAGGCGGGCCGCAAGCGCCATATCTCCGAGCACGGCAAGGAATACCTGGACCAGCTGGACCTGCAATAGCAGCACATCGATAACGACGGCCCATAAGAAGTTCAAGAGGATATCGTGGCAAAGAAGAAGACGAAGAACCAGCCAAAGAAAAAGCAGGTCAACGCCGAGAACGTCATCGGCCTGCACTCCGAGGTCACCGACCAGCCGATCACGCAGACGCTCGAGGTCAACTACATGCCCTACGCCATGAGCGTCAACGTCTCGCGTGCGTTCCCCGAGATTGACGGCTTTAAGCCCTCGCACCGCAAGCTGCTCTACACCATGTACAAGATGGGCCTGCTCAAGGGCGAGCGCCAGAAGAGCGCCAACATCGTGGGCCAGACCATGAAGCTCAACCCGCACGGCGACGCCGCGATCTACGAGACGATGGTGCGCCTGGCGACGGGCAACGAAGCGCTGCTTGCGCCCTTCGTGGAGTCGAAGGGCAACTTTGGCAAGTACTATTCGGGCGATCTGAGCTACGCCGCCTCGCGTTATACCGAGGCCAAGCTCTCCCCCATCAGCGCCGAGATCTTCAAGGACATCGACAAGGACCCGGTCGACTTCGTCGACAGCTACGACGGCGCCATGAAGGAGCCGCGCCTGCTGCCCACCACATTCCCCAACATCCTCGTCTCGGCCAACAAAGGCATCGGCGTCGCCATGGCGTCCGACATCTGCGGCTTCAACCTCAACGAAGTATGCACTGCCACAATGCACTACCTGCAGGACCCCGACTGCGACCTGCTCGAGTACATGCCCATGCCCGACTTCTCGACCGGCGGCGAGATCATCTACCGCCGCGAGGAGATGGAAAAGATTATCGAGACCGGCCTTGGCAGCTTCCAGATCCGCTCCCGTTGGCGCTGGATTCCCGAAGAGCGCATCATCGAGGTCTACGAGATCCCCTACACCACCAAGACCGATGTCATCATCGAGCGCATCGTCAAGCTCTCCAAAGAGGGCAAGGTCAAGGAGATCGCTGACATCCGCGACGAAACCGACCTCTCGGGCTTGCGCATCGCCATCGACCTTAAGCGCGGCGTCGACCCCGACAAGCTCATGGCCAAGCTCTATCGCTCGACCACGCTGCAGGATTCGTTCTCGTGCAACTTCAACGTGTTGGTCGATGGTTACCCTCGCGTTATGGGCGTGCGTCAGATCCTGCACGAGTGGGTCAAGTGG
Source organism: uncultured Collinsella sp. (assembly GCA_902494245.1). Classification (GTDB taxonomy): domain Bacteria; phylum Actinomycetota; class Coriobacteriia; order Coriobacteriales; family Coriobacteriaceae; genus Collinsella. The sequence goes on along the minus strand of CABUSR010000011.1, from coordinate 7,484 downwards.
CGTATTGAGTCCACGCGTCGCCGCATTAACTTTGACCTGGGCAAAAAGTCCGAGCGCCTGCACCTGCTGCACGGCCTCGAGGCAATCTTGCTCGACATCGACAAGGCCATCGCCATCATCCGTGGCACCAAGCTTGAAGCCGAGGTCGTGCCCAACCTTATGAAGGGTTTCGACATCGACGAGACCCAGGCCGAGTTTGTTGCCGAGCTCAAGCTCCGCAACATTAACGAAGAGTACATCCTCAACCGCACCAAGGACATTGCCAAGCTTGAGAGCGAGATTGCCGAGCTTGAGGAGATCCTCTCCAGCGAGGAGAACATCAAGAAGGTCATCAGCGACGAGCTGGCCGCGGTCAACAAGAAATATGTGATGCCGCGTCGCACGGGCAGGATCGAGCCCCATGAGGTTATCGAGGTAAGCTTGGAGCCCGAGGTCGAGGAGTACCCGGTGACCATCATGCTCTCGCGCGATGGCTACCTTAAGAAGATGACGGACCGCGTGCTCAAGAAGGCGACCACGCTCAAGTACAAGGACGGCGACAAACCCTTTATCGAGTTCCCGTCCTCCAACACCCACGAGTTGCTGGTCTTTACCAACAAGAGCCAGGTGTACAAGTGCAAGGTTGCGGCGTTTGAGGATACCAAGTCGGCCCAGCTGGGCTCGTATCTGCCAACCGATCTCGAGATGGAACCCGATGAGAGTGTGATCTGGGTCATCGACCCCGAGGACTACAAGGCCGACGTGCTGTTTGTCTTTGAAAACGGCCGTGTGGTGCGCGTCGCACTTGCCGGATACGTTACCAAGACCAACCGCAAGCGCCTCAAGAACGCCATCTACGGCGGCAGCAAACTGCTGTATGCCCAGGTGCTCAACACAGATCGCGACATCGCGCTGGTCTCGAGCGACTATCGTTTGATGAACTTCAACACGTCGCTGCTCAAGACCAAGACGACCACCAACACGCAGGGCGTCCAGGCCTTTACAGCCAAGAAGGGTCGCTCGGTCACCACCGTCGGCACGACCGAGGAGATCCTTGGCGCCGGCGTCTCGGCCGAAAAGTTCACCGCGCAGAGTCTGCCCTCCGCCGGTGCCCTCATGAAAGAAAACGACATGCCGAGTCTGTTTGACTAAAACAACGGCAGCCAAACCGTCATGGTTTTACAATGCAGCGGGGCCCGGAGCGCAGCAACATCGCGCTCCGGGCCCCGCTCGTTGCAACGTAGTCGGAATAATAGGAATCCCCGTTTTTCACTCCTGCAATCCCGCGGCACAAGACATGTTAAACCGTTAGCAAAACTTGCAAAAATTAGCAAAAGTTGCAAAAAGTAGCAAAACCTGCAAAGGGGCCACCATGGATCGCAGCAAATGTCTCCGCCATGCCAGGCATGCTCGAAGATATTATCGAGCGAACCAAAGAAGCGGCAGATAGCTACCTTTCACAGTCTCACGCGCGCATGAACGGCGTTCAAATTGGTCCAGTGGGCATCAATTGGACATATGTTCAAGAAGCCCAGGGCAACTGGCGCACGTGCATGAATGGCATCTTCAGGCAACTCGAGAAGCATGGCATCGGGCTTCTCTCGAAACGACCTATCGGGAGCTTTCCGATAAAGACATTGAGTTTTTGCTCGCGATGCTGCCCGATTCTGGCCCCAGCAGGACCTCGGAGATAGCCAAACGCATGGGCGTCGCCAGCAACTACGCAAGCCAATACAAACGCCGCCTCCTCGAGGACGGCGTTATCGGGGAACGTGGACGTGGCCTCGTCGGCTTTGACATACCCGCGTTCAGGGAGTTCCTGAGCGAGAAAGTCTCCTAGCACGCGGAGATTGTCCACAAGGGCAACGGTGCATGGCAATCAACGATTCACCCGGCAAGGACGGCAAGTACTTCCAATAACGCTGATTGCCATGCGTTCTTCTTGTCCTTAGGCGAGCTTGCGAGCGAGCTCTCGCACCTCTTCCAACTTGGGCGACGATGCCATGCTGTCGCGCTCGGTCATACCGCTGATGGTGACAATGCCCTGGTCCTCCCACTTGCAGTACGCGCAGGTCGACTTGTACATAGCGATCGCCGCATCATAGACGCCCTCGCTGTGGCTATCGAGCAAAAGGGCCGTCTTGGTGAACGGGAAGCCCGTGGCACCGAAGGCGTACAGGCGGTCGATGGCGGCCTTCTCCTGCGCGGTGATATCAAACCAGTAGATGGGCGAAGCGAAGACAACCATGTCGGCGCCTTTCAGCGGCTCAATCACGTTGGCCATGTCATCCTTCTGCACACAGGTGCCCTCATGGGTAAAGCAGTACTGGCATCCCAGACAACCAGCGATCTTCTTGCTGGCAACGCGGATGACCTCGACTGTATGGCCGGCCTCGCGCGCGGTCTCGGCAAACGCCTCGACCATGGTGTCGGTATTGGCGCCCTTGCGCGGGCTACCACTCAATACAACGATATTCATAGAAATCTCCCTCCTTCATGCCGCGGGCGCACGGCACACATTTCGTTGTAACCAAAACAGATGGAGCTATTCAGTCGTCCGCAAACCACATCTCTCGTTCGTGCTCTCTAGACAAGGCGCAAACGGTGCTGCACCCCCCCCTGTCGCGCTATATCCCTACGTAGTGTTCAGAATCCCTGCTCACCGAGCAGCACCACGCGAGGTCTAGAACGAGTACGCTTTCCCGGGTGCAGGGCTCATGCCCTATGCAGGAGATGAGGACCTTCGGGAACACGTCCCCGATGGACAGAAGCGACGCGAGCTCCCCCTCGAGCATCAAGTTGATGCTCATATCGCCTCTCACATACACTCTCCTTCCCGGTTTCGAAACTCGAATTTATTTAAAGTTTCGAAACCGGGAAAGCAATATACAAAAGGATGTGTCGAGAAACGAATCCCAGCCATGTCATGTCGGCAGCGACGAAGGGCGCGTCCGCGCGTGCCACAATGCGGCCATCAGAGATGAAAACACAGTCCCCGTCGGGTAGTCGTGGGCGTGCGCTAGTCCGCATCAGTAACCTGCCTCCTTGGTTGTCCCTTCTCTGCATGGTCATCTACATAAAGGAGGAACCAACCATGCAGATCAGCGTGTCGTCCACCCTGACCGTATATCACGACGGTCAATTCTGGGTCGGGCTGGCGGAGCACGTCGAGGGCGGAAGGTATGGCGTCGCCCGCATCGTCTTCGGCGCGGAGCCGTCCGATGAGGAGATTCTGCGATTCGTTACAAGCGAATGGGAGAAGCTCTCGTTCTTCGGCGACAAGGCCACTGAAACAAGCAAGCCCGCGAAGAACCCCAAGCGGCGCGCTCGCGAGGCAGCGAAAGCCCTTAAACGGCCCGCGGTGAGCACCAAGGCACAACAGGCGCTCGCGGCACAGCGGGAAGCGATGAAGCGGGAGTCGGCTCAAGCAAGAAGCCGACGCCGTGTGGAAAAGGCTGATGCGCGCTACGAACAGAGAAAACTGAAGCGCAAGCAGAAACATCGCGGGCATTGATCGCTATTTGCAGCAAGGCAAACCATATACAGCAGCGGCGCCAGTTCCACTTGAAGCCGACGCCGCGTAGGCGCTGATGGTGACGGCTATGCACGGGCACGGGCGCGCCACCGCACTTCACAGCTTGTTTCTCAAGTATTTGGGACGCACACGCGGCGTTCAAAAATGCGGAGCGACTCCGCATGGCTCGAGACTGAGCCGAGATGCCCTACTTCTCGCCCTCCAGCAGTCCCACGATGCGGTCGATGTCGACGGCAAAGCGAGGCCTTCCCTCGCGCTCGTAGCGGTCGAGGTATGCCTGGCACTCGGAGACAATGCGCTTGGTGTTGCCATCGATGATGCGCTGGAGCGTCTCGTAGTAGGCCGAGCCCTCGGTCCTGAAGCGGCGCTGGTAGGCCTTGGTTATGGGGAACATCTTGATGTAGTGGATGCCGTGGCGGCAGCCGGGGCGCGTCGTGGGGCGGGGTGGCAACGCAAAGTACTGGTCTTTGGGCACGTTAGGGGCGATGTTGGAACGCAGCGGCACGGCGAAGTCCCTGCGCTTCCCGCGGAAACGTAGCCTCACCACCACGATGCAGGGGCGATTGTGCTTAAGCATGAGCTCGCGGTCGCCATCGACGAGGTCGAAGAAGTCCTGGGAGATGGATACGATCTTCATCGGTTACGCCCCCTTCATACGAAGCGGGGCCCGCATCGCTGCAGGCCCCTACAGGTGGGCGATATTCTACGCCTTGCGGCACCCCGTCGCCCACGGAGGTTAAACGTACACGTAAGCCGTACTCTGAAAGCCGCGGCTTCCGGCAAGTAGTTTATACCACGAAAGGTCGCTTTCAATGCGCCTAGCTCGCAAAATAACACTCGCTGGGCCGTTTCGGCGTGCTCAGCCTCCGCTCGATCTTACGCATGTTTTTTGGGAGGGCATGAATCGTCGCCCGTCACGGCGGCTTATACAGCCGTTTGCCTTTTTCGATTTAGCGTATTGCTCTTCAGATCATCGTAGCGTGCTCTTAGCCGCGCTCCACGAGGAGCCGCTCGGCAACGTCGAGAATCTTCTCGACCGTCTCCTCCGGGTACTTATTGCGTGCCACGGGCACCTCCGTCCTTGTTATCGCGATAAACATACCATGAGTGGCGTACGGGTCGTGAAGGGCTGGCGCCAAAAGAGCCCAACGGCCGTTACAGCTTCGTTAGAAACGCGCCCCACCATGGATGGTGAACCCGAAAGGTAAGGCACGCGGGCGCGGCGACTCGGCCCGCGCGCCCGGAAGAGAAAGGGTAAACCCATGGGTTATATGCTCGAGACGCGCGGGCTCACCAAGCGCTTCGGCCGCGGCGACCAGGCGCAGGACGCCGTGGCCGACGTGAGCCTTCATATCCACGAGGGCGAGGTGTACGGGCTGCTCGGCCCCAACGGCGCCGGCAAGTCGACAACGCTCAAGATGATCTGCGGGATGCTGCGGCCGACGGCCGGTGAGATTCTCTTTGCCGGGCACGCCTGGCGCCGCGAGGACCTCTACGCAATCGGCAGCCTCATCGAGGAGGCGCCGCTCTACCCCAACCTCACCGCGCGCGAGAACCTGCGCGTGCGCACCACGCTGCTGGGCCTTCCCGAGAGTCGCATAGATGAGGTGCTCGCCGCCGTGGACCTCGCGGACACCGGGAAGAAGCGCGCCGGGCGCTTCTCGATGGGCATGCGGCAGCGCCTGGGGCTCGCGCTGGCGCTGATAGCCCGGCCACGCCTGCTCGTGCTCGACGAGCCCACCAACGGCCTCGACCCCATCGGCATCGAGGAGCTGCGCGACCAGATCCGCGGCTTCGCGGCGGCGGGTACGACGGTGATCGTCTCGAGCCACATCCTCTCCGAGGTGCAGCAGATGGCTGACACCATCGGCATCATCTACGGGGGGCGCCTCGCCTACGAGGATGCGCTTCGGCCCGGGCAGGACCTCGAGGAACTCTTCATGAGCGTCTGCCGGGAGGGACGTCGAGCACGCGGGGAGGTGGCGGCATGACGGGCGAGAAAGGCGGCCTGTTCGCGGGCCTGCGCGCCGAGGCCCTGAAGTCGCGCCACGCGGCACCGGTTCGCCTGGCCGTGCTCATGGCGCTGCCGATGCCGCTGCTCGGCGCGATGCCCTACCGGAGCGTGCAGATCTTCAGCGCGTGGAACTACTGGTACGCGCTCTTCCTGCCCGTGTCTCTCTCGCTCGTGGTGGCGTGCGTCGCGCGGGCGGACGCTCGCACGCGGATGCGGGGGCTTCTGGGCCTGGGCTTCCCGCTCGGGCGCGCCTGGTGGGCCAAGGCGCTCTGGTGCCTCGCGCTCTGCACGCTCTCGAACCTCGTGGTCTTCGGCATCTACCTCGCGGGATCGGCGTTCTCCTCGGAGGGCCTCACGGCCGCGGGCACGCTCACGATGCTCCTCTGCGCGCTCGTCAACACGGTGACCGCGGCGTGGATGATCCCCGCAGGGCTCTTCCTCACGGCGCGGCTCGGCATGCTCGCGGGCATCTTCTGCCCGCTCGCCGCGCAGCTCGTGGGTGGGTTCGCCTGGTCGCTGATGCCGCTGCCGCAGCTCTTTCCGCCGTCGGCGAGCATGGTCATCCCCACGAGCTTCATCCCCGTGCTGCCGAGCGGCGAGCCACTCGCGGCGGACATGGCGCTCGGCGGGGCGCTCACGGCGGACGGCATGCTCACACTGGCGGGCCTTGCGGTCTGCGCGCTCGCGTTCGCCGCGCTCACGGCGGCGGGCGCGGCCTGGTTCGCGCGCTCCGAGGAGAGGTGATTGACATGACACGACTCTTCGACCCGACGCCGCGCATGACTCTCCCGCGGGCCCTGCTCTCCGAGGCCCTGCGCCTGGCGCGCTCCCCGCTCACGGCGGTGCACCTCGTCTGCGGCCTGGCAGCCGGTCTTGCCTGCGGCGAGTACTTCTCCATAACCCGATGGGACCCGACGCTGGGCGCGGACGCCTACGCCCAGTTCCTCGGCGCCCTCATGCCGCTCATGTCCGCCATCGTCTGCGGGCTCGCCGTGGACGAGGAGCGCGCTGCCGGGCGCCTCGCCAACCTCACGGCGGTCCCCTCGCGCGGGCGCGCCGTCGCGGCGAAGCTGCTCGCCCTTGCGGCGCTCGGCGCGGGCGCGCTGGCCGTGGCGCTCGGCGTGTTCGGGGCCGTGCTCGCCGTCGCCGGGCGCCTGCCGCTCGGGCCCGCTCCGCTTGCGAGCGCGTGGGCGGGCATCGTGCTGGGCAGCCTGCCCCTCTACGCGCTGGGGCTCGGCGTGGCCCTGCGCCTCGGCCGCAACGCCGCCATCGGCGCCGGCGCGGCGGGGATGCTCCTCGCGTTCTTCTCAGTGGGCGGACTTGCGCACGGCCTCATGACCGGCGAGCTCACCGGTGCCCTGGCGACGCCCCTGAGCTGGGTGCCGCTCGCCTGGCCCGCGCGCCTGGGGTCGCTCGGGGTGGAGGCCTTCATCGACGCCGCACGCGCGGCGGGCCCTCTCCTCACGACTGCGCTCGCTGGCCTCGTGCTCACCCTGGCAGCCGCCGCCGTCCTTCTGGCCTGGTTCTGCCGCTTCGAGGACGGGAGGGCAGATGAGTAGGAAGCCGCTCGCCGCCGTGCTCGTCCTCCTCTCCGCAGCACTCGTCCTGGGCGGGAATGCCCTGCTCGACGCCGGCTGGGGGTCGGCGCTGCGCGCGGGGCTCTGGACCGCTGAGCGCGGCGCAAGTACAATGCCGACGGGAGTTTCAGGAGGTCGAACATGGCGAGGATACTGGCAGTTGATGATGAGCGGGCGATCCTCGATGCGCTCGCGCGCGTCCTCGGCCGCGACGGCCATGAGGTCGTCAAGGCAGCGGACCCGACGGCGGTCCCGGGGACGGACCTCTCGCGCTTCGACCTCGTGCTCTGCGACGTCATGATGCCGGGGCTCGACGGCTTCGAGCTCGTGCGGCAGATCCGCCCGGACTTCGACGGGCCCATCATCTTCCTGACCGCGC
>CABUSR010000010.1 GCA_902494245.1 uncultured Collinsella sp. | reverse complement strand
GCGATGGGCTACAGCGCTTAACGCCCACTTTTGCTTCCGAACAGGCCGCAGCGATGGGCTGCGGCCTGTTTTTTGTCTGCTATAGGGTGTTAGTTATATAGCAATGGACAAAAAATGCCAAATATGAGTACTGTTGCTAAGTGAATAGCATTTACATCCTAAAAGATAATGAACATAGCCTTTAGTATGTTCATTAAAATTGGCTCCAATACGCCTTAACCAGTCAGGTTGGCTGCTTTAGGGGGGTTGTAGGGGTCGCTCGGACGTCATTTTGGGTGGTTTTGCCTGCTACTAAAATGGTAACAGTACTCATATTTGCCCTTTTTTGCCCACAGACCTTTGAGGGTGCGGCGAAAAGGGCTTGTTTTGATTGTTTAGGGCAGGCACGAGGCGCGGAAACGATGTCTGGAGCGACGGAGCGGCCTGGAATTCATCCGTAGAGGTCTTCATTGGCTGCGCCAGGAGTGTCCCTAACTGCCGGAGGGGGTGTCTGCCGTGGCAGACACCCCCTCCGGATGTGGGAAGTTTGCGCTGCAGGTTACTTGTCGGTGCCCAGCTTGTGCGGCTTGAGAGCGAGCGCATTGACGAGTGCGTCGGTGGCAGACTTGACGGCTGCCGGCTGCGGATCGTTGACGTGATCCTCGGGGTGTACGGGCAGGTCCTTCTTGACGGCATCGTGGATCAAGTTGAGGTACTCAGTCACGCCAGTGGTCGATAGATGCGTGCCATCGCCATCGAACAGGTCGTTGCGGTTGGCACTGTATCCGTACCAGTCGATAACGCGTACGTTCTTGTAGCGCGTAGCGGCGTTGGCGATGGCCTGGTTGGTAGAGCCAACCCACGGCTGCGGGCTGCGCGTGTTCACAAACACCACAATACGCTTATCTCCTGCATCGGCCATGATGGCGTCGATTTGGTCGTCGGTTACCAAGCCGTTGGTGCCCAGCGCAAAGACCACGATCTTGCCGGCAAGGTTCTGTTGAAGATAGCCCTCAAATGTCGCACGGCCCGCATCGAACTGGCGGCCCTTTTCGGCATCGATATGGCTGTGCGGGAACACGCCGTCAAAGGAATCAACGGCGCGCAGCGACACGGAGTCACCGATCATCAACAGGTCGTAGGAGCCGTCGGGGAAGCCGTCGTTGTCCTTGTCGGTGTCGTCGGCCGCCTGCTGGTCGGTGGGTGCGGCGTTCTTGGCTTCCTTGTTCAGAACTTCGGCGCCCTCGCCGCTCAGCGCAGACGTCTCGGGCACAAAGATCAGGCCGCCCAGTGCAACGACCAACACGACAGCGCAGGCTGCACAGGCAGGGACGTGCGCGCGCACCCAGTTGGCGGGCATGGCGGTGCCGTCGCGGAACTCGGATACGGTGCGCCCAAAGGCGCCCTTTCTAAACGGCGTCTCGATAAAGCGATATGAGCATTCGGCCACGGCGACCACCAACAGCACCTGCAAAATGTACTGCCACCACGGTGTATCGTTGATGTTGGCGACCGGGTTCATGAGCAACAGCAGGGGATAGTGCCACAGGTAGATGCTGTACGAGCGCTTGCCAACCCACACGAGCGGCTCGGCGGACAGCGCGCGGGCAACCATTCCCTGGGGTTGCACGCAGGCCGCGATGACCATGAGCGTGAGGATCGAGCACAGCAGTGTGCCTCCGCGATACTGGAAGGCGGTGTAGCCGTTGGTGAGCGCGACCATGGCGGCAAGGCCAACCAGACCCACGACGCCCAACACATCGATGGATGCGGGCGAGGACCAAAAACGCACGAGGACGCTCGGCTGTGCCGGGGCGGTCTCGGCTGCTTCGTCGGCGTTCTTGCCGTGCTTGGCGGCCCCGACCAAGCGGTCGAGCCCCAAACGATGAACGAGACGCACCGGCGCCAGGTCGCGATCGGGGATAAAGGCCATCCAGGCACCCAGCAGCAGCGAGAACACGCGGGTGTCGGTGCCGTAGTACACGCGGCTGGGGTCGGCGGCAGGGTTGTAAAGCACCATCATGGCGAGGGCAGATACCGCGGCAAGGCCCAGAACCACGCGGCGCGTGTTGGGTTTGCTCACATGCATGGATACCATGGCAAACAGCAGTGGCGGCCAAATCAGGTAGAACTGTTCCTCGATGGCAAGCGACCAAAAGTGCGTGAGCGGCGAGGGGTCGCCCAGAGCATTGAAGTACGAGATGTTTTGGGCAATCTGCCACCAGTTGTTGAAGAACAACAGCGACGGCAGGATGTCGGGGCGCATCTTGGTGAGCATCACGTGGTTGAAGACGGTGCACAGAGCACAGGTCACCACCACGACGGTCACCACGGCGGGGACCAGGCGACGGATGCGGCGGATCCAGAAGCTCTTGAGGTCGATGCGGCCGGTCTTAGCGACTTCGTTGAGCAGCAAGCGCGTGATCAGATAGCCCGAAAGCACAAAGAAGATCGTGACGCCGAGCAGGCCGCCCTGAGCCCACGTGAGGTTAAGGTGATAGAGCACCACCGCGACGACGGCGAGCGTACGCAGGCCGTCGAGTGCAGGGATGTAGCGGGACTTGGGGCGAGCAGGCGTCTGCTCCGCGGCGGGAGTGTTGGCGCGGCCCGCATTGTTTGCAGAAGCGCGATGGGGGCTCGTGGTGCGTCGCGGCTCGTTGGCACGGCGTTCGCTCTTCACGCGTTCGTGCGGCGCCGGCTCGTTGCCCGTGCGGCGTCGACCGCGCGAGCCCGATTGCGAGAATTGTTCCATAAAACATCATCCAATGACGAGAATAATCAGCACGCCTTCATTGTAGCTGCCTGCTCCTGTGAATGCTTGCTGCTGGCGCAAGCTCAAGCGCGCGTCCACATCAAAGTGAACTAAAGTTATAGGGGGTGCGAGAGTGCACGATCGACGACTGGCGGTGGGTATAAGGCCCGCAGATGAGGAGGTTTCCATGGCAGATCGCGGCATCGTTGCGGTGTTCGGCAGCATGAACATGGACCTTTCGGTGGCGTGCGAGCGCATGCCGCGCGCGGGCGAGACCGTCGGCGGTAGCGGCTTTATCACCAACGCCGGCGGTAAGGGCGCCAACCAGGCCGTCGCCGCTGCGCGCATGGGTGCGCGCACGTGCATGATCGGCGCTGTTGGGCGCGATACCTTTGGCGATGCGCTTGTGGCAGGGCTCCAGGATGCTGGCGTGGGCGTTGAGTTCGTGGCGCTTCGCGATGACGTGGAGACCGGTACCGCGACCATCATTCGCTGCGAGGGCGACAACCGCATCGTACTGTCACCGGGCGCCAACCATGCGCTTGCGGGCGGGGACGTTGCCTGCGCGCTGAGGCGTCTGGTGGCCCATGAGCTCGACGGCGACGCCAGCGAGATTGCCCCGGCTGCCGGAAGCGTCTTTATCGCCCAGGGCGAATGTGACCTTGCAGCGACGGCCGAGGCGCTTGTTTGCGCTCGCGAGCTGAGGTTCTATACGGTCTTTAATCCGGCGCCTGCCTGCGAGCTGCCTGCGGAGGTCTGGCCTGCGGTCGACCTGGTCTGTCCCAACGAGACCGAGTGCCAGGTTCTGACGGGCATTCTGCCCACGGATGATGTGAGTTGCGTCGCCGCGCTCAATGCGCTGCTCGACAAGGGCGCCGGCGCCGCGGTCATCACGCTGGGCGGCGTCGGCTCAGTTACGCTCGGCGATGGCGGTGAGCTGCTGCGCATGCCGGCACTTTCGAGCACGGTAGTCGATACCACGGCCGCCGGCGATACGTTTATCGGCGCGTTGGCGGCGGCTCGCCTAGAGGGCTTGCCGCTCTTTGAGTGCATGGCCGCGGGTGCTCGCGCCTCGGCAGTGACGGTGTCGCGCCTGGGCGCTCAGCAATCGATTTCCACGCGCGCCGAAGTTGAACATTGGTTTGGTTAAACGATAAAGACGGAGAAGCGGAGTAGAACAATGGCAATCAAGAAGCTGATCCTTGATCTGGATATGGGTGTTGACGATGCGATGGCGCTGGCCTATGCCATCGCGAGCCCCGAGGTGGAGCTCGTGGGCATCACCACGTGCTTTGGCAACGTGCGCGTCGAGCAATCGGCGCACAACTGCCTGGCGGTGCTCGATTTGCTGGGTCGCCCCGAGGTTCCGGTGTACCTGGGTGCCGACCGTCCTCTGCAGGCGACTGAGCCCTATACGCCGCCGGCGTCCACCGCGCTCATTCACGGCAAGAACGGCATCGGCGGCGCGAGCGTGCCCGCGTCGCCCTACGAGCCGGTGGGGGCGACCTCGGCCGACGGCAACGCTGCGGTCGATTATCTGATTGATGCTGCGCGCACCTATGGTCCCGATCTGGTCTACGTAGCGACTGGCCCGCTCTCCAACCTGGCGCTCGCCCTGGAGCGCGATGCGGCGGCGATGATGTCCATCGGCCGCGTGGTCGTGATGGGCGGCGCCCTTACCGTGCCCGGTAACGTGAGCGCGGGCGCCGAGGCTAATATGGCGAGCGACCCCGAGGCAGCCGACGCAGTGCTGCGCTCGGGCCGTAAGCTCACCATGGTGGGTCTGGACGTGACGCATCGCGTGGTGCTCACACGCCGCGACATTGCCGGCTGGACGGGCTCGGGCACCATGGCGGGCTGCGCATTTGCGAGCATGGTCGAGCACTACATTGGCTCGTACGAGATGAACGCACCCTACCTGGGTGGTTGTGCGCTGCACGATCCGCTGGCCGTTGCCGTGGCGATCGACCCCACGCTCGTAGGTGCGCTCGGCTGCAACCTGCGTGTTGATCTGCTGGGCGAGTACCGCGGTCGCACCATCTGCGATGAGCGCCGCCTGTCCGATCCGGACAAGAGCGCGCTTGTGGCACTGACCGTGGATGCTCCGCGCTTCCTGTCCGAGTTCAAGACGCGTATGGCCCGTGTCCTTGGCTAAGTTGTCTTTTTGGGACGGGGCTTTTTTGACTGGTATGATTGGTGCGACCATTCGAACCAGCTAAAAGAGCCCGTCCCAAATTGACTACCGAGAGGATCTGCCATGGAGCGCATCGCGAGCTTTTCCGTTGACCATCTGCTGCTTGAGCCCGGCGTGTATGTGAGCCGCATCGACCGCGATCCGGCGACCGGTGCTGCCGTCACCACGTTTGACCTGCGCCTGACCACGCCCAACAAGGAACCGGTCATGAACACCGCCGAGTGCCATACCATTGAGCACCTGGGCGCGACGTTCCTTCGCAATCATGCCGAGTGGTCGAGCCGCATTGTCTACTTTGGCCCCATGGGCTGCCGCACGGGCTTTTACCTCGTCGTATTTGGTGAGGTGACGAGCGAGGAGATCCTGCCGCTCGTGCGTGAGCTGTTCGAGTTTGTCGCCGGTTTTGAGGGCGATGTTCCCGGTGCCGCTCCCGAGGAATGCGGCAACTACCTGGACCAGAACCTCCCCATGGCCAACTGGCTTGCGCGTCGCTACCTCGACCGCGACTTGGCCGATATCGACGAGAAGCATCTGCACTATCAGCAGGCGTAAGGGTTTTATCGCCCAAAACGCGTGCATTGGGCGCCTTCGCTTATGCGGGGGCGCCTTTTTGTTGATTGGTCGGGACGAGCGTTCAAAATCGCTCATGTTTGTTCTAGAATGTTCGTATAGTCACATTTACGAACAGGAGTGAACATGCATATCTACTCTGTCAACGATCCCGAGTTCAAGTCCTATGGCAACGTTTGGGATGACGTTCCGTCCGAGCTTACGTCGCCCGTGCTCGAGGCACTTGCCTCCACGCCCATCCCCGAGGGCAGCAAGTACGTAGCAGGCGCGCCGGAGCTCGAGGACGTCAAGGATGCCGACAAGCTTGGCTTTCTCATGTTTGGTGGCCGTCCGTTCCAGCTGGGCTGGTGCAACGGCCACAATACACGACTCAACTGCCTGGAGTATCACCGCGCCAGCGAGTTCAACCTGGGTGCACGCGACTTTATCCTGCTCGTGGCGCATCGTTGGGAGATCGAGGGCGGCAAGCTCGATACCGCGTGCGTCAAGGCGTTCAGCGTGCCGGCGGGCAAGGTTGTCGAGGTCTTCAATACCACGCTCCACTACACGCCCTGCATGGTCGACGGCGGCGGCTTCCAGGTGATGGTGGCACTGCCCGCTGGCACCAATGGTCCGCGCCCCGAGGCTGCGGCCAACATGCCCGCGGCCGGCGACAGCTACTGCTACTGGAAGGCCGACAAGTGGGTTCTCTGCCATGCTGACAGCCCCAAGGCTGCTGAAGGCGGCTACGTAGGCCTCATCGGCAAAAATCTCGACATCACCGTGGACTAGCGCATCGCCCCAAACCACCACAAAGGTACCTGTCTCCTTTGCGGTGGTTTGGGGCGGGCGGATATCGGGAAGTGCCAGACGGGGGAGGCTGCCGGGCGCCTTGCCGTCTGCGGATTTTGGGACATGTGGCCCGCTTTTTGAGCCTGCCTGTCGGTACACTAAAAGCACTATGGGTACCCGCGCACGACATATTGGCAACGCGGCCGCCCGATCCGCACCCGTGGCGGATCCCAGGGGCGGCAGGCTCTTCGCCATGCCGCGATTCCTTGTTGGCATAACACATCAGGTGTACCGTCACCGCGTCTTCGCTATCGCCGGCGCCATCACCGCGCTGTTCCTCATGCTTTTGGCAGTCTTGCCGGCACTGTTCGCCTTCGACCCCAAACTTTCTAACGCCGTGCCAGCCTATGGCGAGGTGTCCGAAGAGGTCGTGGATGCGCTTGTCCATTCGAGCTCTCTCCCGCTGCTTGTCGCCGCAATTATATTTTCGATCTGGGGCGTATCGGTCTATCTGCGCTGTTTGGACTATGTGTTGCGCCGCCGCCTTGTTGCCGTCGCCACCATCTGCGCCCTGTGGATGATCGAAGTCATTCTCAAGTACAAGTCGTTCACGCCGTTCTATGCCACCGTGCTGTGGTACCTGTACTACGTGCCCATGACGCTCATTCCGCTGCTCTACCAGTTGTGTGGTCTGCGCCTTGCGGGCCTGGAGCAACACCGCCTGGGTCGCCGCTACTGCGCTGCGCTGTGGATTGTGGCCATCCTGCTTATCGGATTTGTGCTCACCAACGATTTTCACCAGCAGGTCTTCCACTTTGACCGTACAAGCGACACCTGGAGCAACGATTACACGTACGGCTGGGGTTATTTCGCCGTCCTCGTGTGGACGGCCTTTAACTTTGTGGCCTTTTTTATCCTGGTGGGCCGGTCCTCGTCCTTTCGCATCCAACGTTTCTCGGGCACGGCGGCGCTCGTGCTGCTGGGCGGCGCGTTCTTTGCCATCTCATATGCGTTGCGCGTGCCCTGGGCATGGAGGCTCAACTTCTCGCTCATCTATTGCGTCTTGTGTGTGGTGGCGATGGAAATCTGTCTCGATTGCGGTGTCATTCCGTCATATCACGACATCGCCGGCATCTTCGACACCTTGCCGCTTGACCTCAAAGTTCTAACGCGCGACCTGCAGGAAGTCTATGCCACGCCGGTGTCGAAGCCAATGCCGGCGGGCGTGTGCGAAGAGCTGCGAGCCCAGGAACACGGGCATGCCCATGCCTTTGCCGTGGAGTCCAATCCCGATGTAATGTACCGAGCCTTTCCGCTGCTGGGCGGATCGGCCCTGCTTGCCCAAGACGTGTCGGATCTCAACGAGCTTAACCGTGAACTGGCACATCGTCGTATGGAGCTGCAGCGTCAAAATGAGCTGCTCGCCGCCGACTACGACCTTAAGACGCACCTGGCAGACCAAGAGGCCGAGACCTTGCTGGTCCAAGACGTGGACCAGGCGCTTGCCCGCGCGCTCGAAGGGATGTACGACCTGCTGAGCTCGCTGCCGCCGTTGACCGATGAATCGTCTTCGCACGAGCGTTACCGCATGCTGCAGCGCGCCAAGATGCTCGTCGCCTATTGCAAGCGCAAGGGGTCGCTCACGTTGGCACAGCACGGGGAGAGCGGTTTTGATCGCGACCGCATTCAGCTCATTGCCAACGAGCTCGCAAGCGACCTGCGCACCATCGATATCGATTGCGCCTCGATTATCGCCATACGGCGCCCGATGCACGCCAGTACGGTAAGCGCCCTGTACGACTGCGTGTATGACTTTGCGTTTTTTGCCTACACCACCGACCATCCGGCGCTTATGTATCACTTGGGCGATCATGACCGATGCAGTGTCGAGCTGCGTGCCGCGCTTTTTTCCAACGATGATGCAGATCTTTCGCAGACGCCCGCTGCGCAAGAGCTCGAAAGCGCTCTGCAAGGGCGCAACGTGGCATACCGCCTTGAGGGCGAGCCCGGCCAGCTGCGCATGATCGTCTTGATGCCGAGGGCGGGTGAGTGACGATGCAGATTTCGCTCATTCTTCCCCAAATCGTTGCGCTCGATGTTGTCTTTGCCCTAGCTGCGTGTCTGCAGACGATCCACGTCCCGCTCATCGCATCGCGCCGCTCGTCCTATAACCGTAAGGTGATTTGTGCCTACGAGGCGAGCCTTGTGCTTCACCTAATTATTTCGGCGCTCATCTTGTTCGCGTCGTCTGGCTCATATCTGGTGGCGCCGCTTGACGTTTGCGCCAGGGCAATGGGCGGAGCGTTGTGGCTCAATGCCGTGATCTTTGCCTACGGCATGGTGCTTATGGTGCACTATCGTCGCCCCGTCATGCTGGCCGAACTGTTGCTCGTTGCCGCCGTGACACCGCCGGTGGTGCTTGCCATGGGCTCGGCGTGGACCACGGTCCTTATCGCAGAGGGAGCGTTTTTCCTGTTCCGCTCCATTGCGGCGCTCTTGATGGATGTCCGCAACCGCCAGGAGGATATCACCGCGTTCTCGACGATCGAAACCATCAACGTGATTCCCGTGGGCATCCTGTATCTGGACCCGAGGGGCCGTCCGCTGCTCATGAACCGCTGCATGCGAAAAAACCTGGTGGAGCTTCATATGCCCACCGACCTAGGCGATATGAGCGGTACATGGAACGACCTGCGCAAACTCAGCATGCAAATGCCCGAAAGCAGCCAGAACCGCGTGCGGATTAATCTGGACCGCTTTGGTGAGGCGCGGGCGGTGGTCGAGGTTTCTCCCGCCGAGATTCGCTTGTTTGTGCACGATGACGTTATGGTTTCGGGCCGCCTCTTCGAGCGCATTATCGGCCTGGATGTAACAGAGTATGCGCATGCTCATGATCGCCTAGCGCAAGCCAACCACCTGCTTGAGCTTGCGGGCCAAGGGCTCCAAGCCCAGATCGAAGAAGTCAAAAAAGTTGCTGACAATGCGGCCTATCTGCGTATGCGCGCTCGCGTGCACGACGTGATCGGGCAGCGCCTGTCCATTCTCCATCGTTATCTGGAGGAAGGGCGCCTGGATGACGAGTCACTCGAACAGATCGACCCGCTGCTGCGCTCAATCGCTGCCGATCTGCGCAGCGGGGGCGACACCGAACCGGCAGAGCAATTGGGCGATATCGTCCATGCCTTTGGCCTGGTGAGTGTGCAGATCGATGTGGAGGGCGAGCTGCCAAGCGACGCGCGTGTCGCCGCCGCATTTTTGCAGATTATCCGCGAGGCCTCGACCAATGCCACCAAGCATGCACAGGCGCATCGGGTCCACGTGCGTCTGTGGCAGGAGACGTCGGAAGACGGTGCTGTTGCGCGGATGACCGTTTCTAACGACGGCGCGCCTGCACCCGTATCGTATCGCGAGGGAACGGGTATCCCAGGTATGAGGCATGTCGCACAGAATCTGGGCGGCAGCCTGGAAGTCCACACCGCCCCGCCCTTCACGCTTACGGTGTCCATCCCGCTCGCCTCCAACGCCACGGTCCAAAGGAGAAGTTCATGATCCGCGTCCTTATAGTCGAAGACCAGGCCATCCTACGCGAGAGCCTGGCGCGCTCCGTTGGCGACCAGCCCGATATGACCGTTGTTTCCGCCATTGCCGATGCTTCCGAGGCCTTGGGTGTCGCGCTCAAGGAGCGCCCGGACATGATACTGATGGACGTATGTACCGAGCATGATTCCAACGGCATCGTGGCGGCGGCGCGCATCAAAGAACAACTGCCCGAGTGCCGCGTCATTATCATGACGGGTATGCCCGAAATCACCTTTGTGGACCAGGCGCGCGAGGCGGGCGTCGACAGCTTTGTGTACAAGAACGTCGGTATCGACGAGCTATTCGCCGTGATGCGCTCCACGCTGGCGGGTTACTGCACGTTTCCCAAGCCGCCCGAGAGCATCTTCTCGGGCACGGCGGCCCTCGACGATGTCGAGCTGTCGATCTTGCGCCTTGCCTGCGAGGGTAAAAGCCGCCGCGAGATCGCGGCCGAGCTGTTTATGAGCGAGGGCACCATCAAACGCCGCATCTCGGAGATTCTCAATAAGACCGGCTACGACAACATCATGCGCTTGGCCGTGCGCGCAGTAACGGAGGGCAGCATCGTTCCCAACATGGAGCGCTAGCGCTCGTTACGCATCGGCATAAAGCGGCGGGGCCGCAGGATCAACTCCTGCGGCCCCGTCTGGCATGTGCGCGGATGTGTCCGCCAATCCGCGGCTATCGGTGTCTGCCGTTACGCGATGGTTGCGCTGTAGGAGGCGACGTCCTCGTAGGAATCGGTCAGGTAGGCATCGATGCCGATGGTCGTATTGACGAGGTCGTCAAGGCTATCGAGCGTGCCCTTCGAGAACGTGAATTCCTCGGTGGCGTTGGTGCCGGGCATCAAGTGAGCCGAGAACCAGGGTTCCTTCATGGTGCCGTTGACGTTGGTCTTGCCGGAAGGAGCGTAGAAGGTCAGGTCCTTGTCGCTCTTGTTGGTGATGTTGACGACAAAGCCGATGTCGCCCCAGTCGTCCTTGAACTTCTCGGTGATGGTGATGGTGCACAGGTCGTCATCGGCGACGGTGACGGCGGGGGAGATTTCGATGCTCTGGACGTCGTCGTCTTCGACGGCCTCATCGATCTCTTCTTCCTTCTCGGCCGCCTCGCGATCCTTCTTCACCGTGCCGGACAGATCCTTGTCGGACTTGGTGAAGATAAGCTTGTCGCCTTCCACCTCAAGGACGAGCTTGTCGTCCTTGAGCTTCAGGTCGTGCGACTCATCTTCGGCGGTGATCGTTACGGTGGTGGCGTCCTTGGCTTCCCATTTCAGGTCGGCGACCTCAAGGAACATATCGAGGACGCCTGTGCCGTCCTCGTCGAGGATCAGGACGCAGTTGAGGCCCCACTCCTTGAGCATATCCATGTACTCATCGGTGAGCTCTTCGCCATCCAAGGTTCCACCCGAGTACTGCCAGCTGCCGACGAAGTTGGCCTTGGGGTCCTTGCCGCCGCCGCTGCAGCCCGTCAGGGCAAAGGCGAGCGCCAGGACGCATGTCAGAAATGCGAGTACGGGCTTTTTGAACGTTGTCTTCATGGTGTCCTCCTTCATCGAACGAAACCCATAGAAGCAAATGCGGGGGTGGCGGATCCCCCGCCAATTACCAGATAGAGGGGCTAGGGCCGGGGCGTTCCGCAGTTGCTGCAGAACTTGCCGCCGTTTTCGCTGCCGCAGTTGGGGCAGAACCACTTTGCCGGTGCCGGGGCGGGTGCGGGACTGCCGCACCCGGAGCAGAACTTGCCGGTGTTGGTGGCGCCGCAGCTGCAAGCCCACGTGCCGGCCGCAGGTGCGGCGGCGGGAGCCGGTGCGGGGGCGGGCGCCGGAGCCGGCTGCGGGGCGGCCTGCTGCTGTGCCTGGCCGGCGGCGAACAGCTGGCTGGCGTTCATGCCGCCCATGCCACCTGCCATGCCCATGCCCATAAAGCCTGCCATCGCGCCGTTGGGGTTGGCGGCTGCCGCGCGCATCGCATCGCTCTGGGCGCTGGCGATGTTGGCTGCCGCCATGGTGGGATCGCGCATGACCGCGGCTTTCTGCAGGTCCTTGATCATCTGCTCGTCTTCTTGCGAGGCGGCGATGGAGTTGACGCCAAAGCTTACGATCTCAACGCCGCGCAGGTCACGCCAGTCGGCAGAGAGGACCTCGTTGAGCGCGCGGGCGAGCTCGGTGGTGTGGCCGGGGATGGCGCTGTAGCGGATGCCCATCTCCGAGATCTTGGCAAAGGCGGGCTGCAGGGCGGTGAGCAGCTCGGACTTAAGCTGGCTGTCGATCTTGTCGCGCGTGTAGCTATCGGTCACGTTGCCGCATACGTTGGTGTAGAACAGCAGCGGGTTGGTGATGCGGTACGAATACTCGCCGTTGCAGCGCACGGAGATGTCGACGTCCAGGCCAATGTTGTTATCGACCACGCGGAAGGGCACGGGCGAGGCGGTGCCGTACTTGTTGCCGATGATCTCCTTGGTGTTGATGAAGTAGACACGCTGGTCCTTGCCCGCGTCGCCGCCAAAGGTAAAGCGGCTGCCGATATTGGCGAAGGTCTCCTTGATGGAATCGCCCAGGTTGCCGCTAAAGACGCTCGGCTCGCTGCCGGTGTCAAAGACGAACTCACCGGGCTCCAGCGCGACTTCGATGATCTTGCCGTTTTGCACCACGAGCATGCCCTGGCCGTCGTTGACGGCGATGACCGAGCCGTTGGAGATGACGTTGTCCTCGCCGCGCGTGTTGGAGCTGCGGCCGCCGGTGCGCTTGCTGCCCTTGCAGGCCAAGACGTCAGCGGGCATCGATTCGCAGTAGATAAATTCCTTCCACTGGTCGGCCATGACGCCGCCGGCAGCACCCAATCCAGCTTTCAAGAGTCCCATGGTGATCTTCCTTTCTCGTCAAAGGCCAGGTGGTATTGGTCAGGATGGTTAATCGTCCTTGTCGTCCTTCATGACAACGGTGGTCTCGGTGTGGCTGAAGGTGTCGTGCTTCTCGGTCAGGTCGAGCTCGCCACAGTAGCAATCGGCGTGGGTGGCCTCGTTGGCCGTCTTGAGCTGGCCCACCAGCAGCACGTCTGCGATGACCACGATGATCAGCGGCGCGACGATGTTGATGAGGATGCCCTCGATATCAAAGGTGAGGTAATCCGGATCGAAGGCGTATTCCCCCATGAAGAGGATCTGGGAGAGGACAAATCCGATCACAAAGAACAGCACCGAGGCGATAGCGAGCTTGGGCTTGGAGCAAGGAAGCTCGCCGACCAAGCGGCCGGTCTGGCCGTTCATGGCAAACAGGTAGCTCTTGCCGTTCCACGAGGTGGAAAGCATCCACACGGGGAACAGGGCATAGTCGCTGTCTTCCCAGGTGTAGTCGAGCTGCTTGCTTTCGACCGTGGCATCGTCATATTCGTCGACGACGGTTTCGCGCAGGGCCGAGATCGTGCTTTCCTCCATGCGGCGTTCGGCGCGCGCCTTGCAGGTCTCGCAGTCCTCGTCGTAGCGGTTGGCGATGTAGCCGGGCATATACGCGACCGAAAACGGGCGCAGGGCATCGTAGTCAAACGGCTCGATGGCGTCCATGTGGCCGTCGGGCATCTTGGACGATCCGTCGACGGGCACGCGCTTAAACGAGATGTTTCCCTTGCGGTAGGCGTCGTAGTGGTCGGTGGTCGTGACGGTGCGGTCGGATTCCTCGGTCACGGTCTCGTTGGTCGCGTCAAAGTACACTTCGCCGTCAACGCGGGCACCGTAGAGCCAAAACGGCACGTAGACACCTTGGACCTCGTCGATGTGGCTGCCGGTGACAAAGCTCTTGGGCAGCAAGATCTTGCCCTTGTAGTGTTCCTTGAGTGCGGCCGTGACGTCATCGCGCCCGAGCTTAAATGGAATCACCAGGTCGGGCGAGAAGTCGCCCGAAAGCTGACCGGGCGCTACGGCGGGGTTGCCGCAGTACGGGCAGGTGGGCACGGCGACAGTGCCGTCCGAGACCAGCTCGGCGCCGCACGACGAGCAGATGTAGCCGGCGTTTTGGGCGAGCTCCTGCACCGCGTCGTCGGCGACGGGCTTTGGCGTTGCGGCTGCGGCATCGGCTTTGGCGTCTGCCTTGTCCTGGCGCTCGCGATAGAGGGCCTCGACTTCTTCGACTTCAAAGCGCGAGTCACAGTAGTCGCAGACGAGCTTTTGCTCGGCGCTTGCAAAATGCAAGGGGCCACCGCAGGCAGGGCATTGATAGTTAACGCTCTCGAAGGCCATGATCGGTCCTTTCCGTGCCGGGGGCTATGCGCCGATGGCGCCGCCGCAGTATTCGCAGCGCCCGCTGGCATCGGGAATGGTGGTGGCTCCGCAGAAGGGGCAGGTCACCGCGGTCTTGGGAGCCTTGGCGGCCACGACGCTGTCGCGCGTCTCCTGGCGCAGCTGCACCAGGGCGTCGCGGACCTCGGTTGCCTGGCGCTTGGCCTCGCGATATTCGATGGAGCCGCGCTGATCGATGGTGGAGTCGTTCACGCGCAGGTTGATCTCGGTGAAGTACGGCGTGTTGACGTGGATGGTCAGATTAAAGTCGTAATCCAGGTCGTAGCGCGGCGGGTTGTAGCTCTCGCGCTCGCCGTCCTTGGTCTCGCGATAGATCTCGGTGCGATGCTCGTCGATATCCATATCGCAGCCGAGTACCTGCGAGAACTCGATGATGTCGGGATTGGCGTCGCGCCAGCGGCTCTGCGAAGTGATGATCAGCAGGCCCGCGTCCTCATCGAGCATAATATTGGTGCGCCCGGCAGAAAGCGTGCGCGTGGGGTTGAACGAAGACAGGCGCTCGGCGTTGGCCTCGCGGTAGGCGAGTTGCTCACGGATATCGTCCGCGGTGCTGGAGCGATAGCCGTGAAAGTAGGGGGAGAGCTTGCCGGCGCATTCTTTGCACAGGTAGCCTTCGTTGATTTTGGTCTTTCCCAAAAGTCCCAGCTCGGTACCGCAAATCGCGCACTCTTTCTTCTCGAACATCTTGTCAAAGAAGCCCATAGCTGCCTCCCATCAACTGGTAGCGTGTGTCACTTTTGATGATGGGGGAGTACGCGATCCTTCGCGATACCCAGACGGCTCAAGGAGTCTCCACAGCTGGGACACATGGCCCATTTTTCATCCGACACATAGGGACACTCCTTGCTGCGGGTAGTCATTGGGCACTCATTGGGGACGTACTTAAATGAGTGGTAGTTGGGGACACTCCTGGCCGAGCTAGAGGTCGCGCGTGCCCCATCTGGTCCATGCGGCTCAAAATCGCGGCGTGATGTGGACGACTGGGGTCGAATTGGCAGCATTTCGAGCTTGGCTTTGACATTGAGATTGATTCTTTATTAAAATAGATTCCAGACAATTGAGCGGCCGGGGGGTTAACCGTTAGGGGCATGGGAGACACAACCGCATATTTGCGTCGGGGCATTCGGGAGATTATATGCCTGGCGCTGTTCTTCTTCACGTTTTTGGCGTGCGAGTATCTTTTTGATGTGCGCATGGCCGAGTTCGTGTCTCCGAACGAGGTCGTTATTTATGAGAGCCTTGTCATCGGCGCGAGCGTGATTGGCTTTTTTGTGCGTCCCATTCTGTACTATCGCCGTCCCCATGCTATCGACGCAACGAGTGACGTCACGGGCGTTTTGCTGGTGGCGGCATTGCTGCTGTTGATTATGGCGGTTCAGGTTGAGGTGGTAATTGCCGGCGGTTTGGTGGCGTGCTGCGCGCTGGGCTACTGCGGATCGACTGCCCATGCAAATTTTGCGAGGCGCTTTGCGCGAACGCCCTGCTTGGCGCGCGCCGCTGCACTTTCTTACGCCATGGGCGTTCTGGTGCAGGTTCTCAACCACATGGTGATGCCTGTCGGCATTCCTCAGCAGGCTGTTCTGGTCGTCTGTGCGATCGCGCAGGTGGCGTTGCTCCACGGTGCTCGACGCGCCAAGCTGCGCGACGAGTCCGATCCCAACTTTGAACCCAGTGCTGCCGGGCTTTCGGTAGATGCTCTGGAATATGGCGCCAAGTGGCATGACGATCCCGAGGCAAAGGCGGCATTCCGTCGCGCCGTAGTTCGCCTGACCGTGGCGACGGCGTATCTTTCCAGCGTATTCGCCGCTCTCAACGCGGGCTTCACGACCCTGCATGCTGTCGGAGCCGTCGATTTGGGCGATTGGCCGCGCCTGCTGCTTGTCGTGAGCTCGTTGGTCGCTGGCGCACTATTTGACCTGCACGGCCGCTCGTATATGAATATCGGCATGACATGTGCCGCCATACTGTCCACGCTTTCGTTCTTTGTGCTCATCGTCGATGGTAATGGCGGCAACGAGCTTGCTGCCACGATCATCTTTTATCTGGGCTCGGGCTTTTTCGTGGTGTTCTTTACCACAAAATATGCCGCCGTCTCGCTCTATGCGCGCTGGTCATATTTTTGGCCGTGCATGGGTCGCGTCGTCAACAACGTGTGCTCGATGCTCGTGACGGCGCCGGCGGTGGCGATCATCTCGAGTCAAAACGTGCTGGCTGCGGTCGGTGCGGCGCTCGTGATGTTTGTGGGCATTGCGATTACGCTGCTGGGGCAGTTGGGGCAACGAGCCGATGATGCCGTGATGCAGGATGGCCTGCCGCTTGCCACCGACGATCTTGGTGGGGATCTTGCGCCCACATGCTCCGACCCCGAGCCCGTGGAGGCAGCGGAGCTCACGTCCGATGAACGCCTCGATGCTTTCGTCGCCACCTTTGGGCTTACAGAGCGCGAGCGCGATATTCTTGAGGTATTGGTCGTTTCGGACCAGAGCGTTCAGGACATCGCCACAACGCTCTTCCTTTCGCGCTCCACGCTCTATCGCCACATTTCCTCAATCAACAAGAAGACCGATACCGCCTCGCGCGTGGCCCTCATCAACTTCTTCTGGTCCTGGACGCCCAAGGACTAGCTAATCCTCCAATAAGTTGCGGTGGAGTAGTCCCTAAATTAAAGTCACGGGGCTTTAAACAGGAACTATTCCACCGCAATTGCTGAGGGGATAGATTGCGGCAGCGGCAGAGGCAACGGCAGCGGCAGAGGCGTTGGCAGCTGTGGTAGTGGCAACGGCAACTGGCAGGGTGTTTTCCGTCTGCTTGCTACAGCAGCTCGCCGTGGCGTGCAATGTAGCGGCGCTTTGCCAGCTGAGTGAGCGCGATGTAGGCGGTGACGATGCCGACGAGCAGCGCGAAAAAGCTCGCGGGCAGTGCCATGAGGCCGAGCGCATCGGCGATGGGGCTTGCCGGCAGCCATGTGACGAGCGCCAGGCCCAGCACGGTAAGAACGCACAGTGCGGGCGCGGCGTGGTCGCGCGGGCTCGGCAGATGCGGGGAGCGCAGCATGTGGACCACGAGTGTCTGCGACCACATGGACTCGACAAACCAGCCGCTCTGGAAGAGCGCAGCAAAGGTCGCCATACCCGCGACGTCGCCCGCGGCGGCAAGCTCGGGCCAGCTTGCGTCCACGGCGGCGGGGCACACCACAAAGAAGAGCGCGGCGAAGGTCACGATGTCAAACAGCGAGCTCACGGGGCCCAGCTCGAGCATAAAGCCCTTGATGGACGCGGCGTCCCAGGCACGCGGGCGGGCAGTCCAGGCGTCATCGACGGTGTCCCACGGCAGTGCGATGCACACGATCTCGTAGACCAGCGACAGCAGTACCAGCTGCAGGGCGCTCATGGGCAAAAACGGCAAGAACAGGCTCGCGACGGTCACGGACAGCACATTGCCAAAGTTGGAGCTCACCGTGGTCTTGAGGTACTTGAGCAGGTTGCCGTAAGTGCGGCGGCCTTCGATGATGCCGCGCTCGAGCACGCCCAGGTCCTTCTGAAGCAAGATGATATCGGCGGATTCCTTGGCAATATCGACGGCCGAATCGACCGAGATGCCGCAATCGCTCGCACGCATGGCGGCGGCGTCGTCGACGCCGTCGCCCATAAAGCCCACGGTGTGGCCGAGCATCTCGCGCATGACACGTACCAGGCGCGCCTTCTGCAGCGGCGAGAGCTTGGTGAAGAGGTGGGTTTTCTCGGCGCGCTCGGCAAGTTCGGCGTCATCGAGCGCATCGATCTCGGAGCCGAGCAAGACGTTGCTCGCATCGATACCAATCTGCTCGCAGACGGTGGCGGCGACGCGGTCGTTGTCGCCGGTTAGGACCTTGACCGCCACGCCCTTGGCCTCGAGGGTGGCGACGGCGCCCGCGGCACTTGCTTTGGGCGGATCGAGGAAGGCCAAAAAGCCCATCAGCACCATGTCGCACTCGTCGGCGATGCCAAACTCGCCCACGCAGCGCGGATTGGTCTTCTGCGCCACGGCAATTACGCGTAGGCCCTCGGCGTTAAGTCCGGCGATCTGCTTGCGAATCTGGGCGAGCTTCTCGTCGGTGAGCGGCTGAGCGATGCCATCGATCTCGACAAAGGAGCAGATCTCGAGCATTTCCTCGGCGGCGCCCTTGGTAACCATCTGGGTTTTGCCTTGGGCGTCGGCGACAACTACGCTCAGGCGACGGCGCGAGAAATCGAAGGGAACCTCGTCGACCTTGGTGTAGCGGTCGCGCAGGCTCTGGCCCAGCATGGAATCGGGTGCGACGGTCGAGGGTGTCACATCGGCACGGTCGATTACGGCCAGGTCGATAAGATTTTTGAGGCCGGTCTGGAAGAAGCTGTTCAAAAACGCATGGCGCAGCACGCGCGCGTCCTCGTTGCCATCGGTGTTGAGGTAGCGCTCGAGCACGATGCGGTCTTCGGTGAGGGTGCCGGTCTTGTCGCAGCACAGGACGTCCATCGCTCCGAGGTTTTGAATCGCCGGCAGCTCCTTGACGATAACCTGGCGACGGGCGAGGTCCTTGGCGCCCTGCGACAGGCTCGTGGTCACGATGACGGGAAGCATCTGCGGCGTGATGCCCACGGCCACGCTCGTGGCGAACAGCAGCGCGTCGATGACGTTGCCCTTGGTGGCGGCGTTGATGGCAAAGACGGCCGGCGCCATAACGAGCATCAGGCGCACCAGCAGCATGGAGACGCTCGAGACGCCGCGGTCAAACGCGCTCTTTTCGCCGCGCCCGTTGAGCATCTTGGCGATGCCGCCCAGGTAGGTGTCCGAGCCGGTGGCAACGACAAGCGCCATGGCGGCGCCGTTTTGCACGGAGGTGCCGGTAAAGACGATGTTCTTGCAGGCAGAGAGTGGCAGTGCGGAGCCGTCGGCGCCCTCGACGACGGTGACGGCGGTGGTCTTCTCGACGGCCTCGCTCTCGCCGGTGAGTGCGGACTCGATCACAAACAGGTCGCGCGCGGTGATGATGCGGGCATCTGCCGGCACCATATCGCCGGCAGAGAGACGGATTACATCGCCGGGGACGAGCTCGTCGAAGGGGATCTCGATGCGCTCGCCGTCGCGCAGGGCGGTGCAAGTGTTGGAGACCAGGTCCTTGAGGGCCTCGGCCGCATTGCCGCTGCGGGCTTCCTGGATAAACTTCATGCCGCCCGATACCAGCAGCATAGTGCCGATGACGATGACCGTGGAGGGGTCGCGCTGCGGTTCGGGCACGGCGAGCACGTCGATGTAGAGCGAGACCAGTGCGAGCGCGGCGAGGATGCCGGCGAAGGGATCGATGAACGCGTCGGCGATGCGGCGGGCGAGCGTTTTGGTCGTTGCCTCGATGGTGTTGGGGCCGACGGCGTTCAGGCGCTCAGTTGCCTGCTCGACGGTGAGGCCGTTTGCCGTGGCGTCAAGCAGTACGAGGGCGTCCTCGGCACTATGGGTGGCGGCGAATATGGTGTTCTTGGACAGGCCGGTATGAGTGGCAGGGCGCGCCGTGCGGCGGCGCTTGGAGATGGCTTCGAGTACCGTGACGGTTTTGAGCATCAGCATAGGGTCCTCCTTGTTGAGGGGAGTTAGCGTACGTGTCGTATTTGCTTCAAAAAACCTAGATGTCGCTCACGTCAAGCTCTTGAGCCCACAAAGGGTGCAGCGCGCCTTTGCGGTGGTTTTGGCGATCTGCCGGTGGCGTTTATGCGTGTGCGGAGTCCTCGCGGCGTGCCGAGGGCGACATGCAGGTTTTTCGACTAGGACTGCCTTCCATGGCACACCTCCTAAAGGCTGAGCGCAGCGCGCTTTGGGTATCTCGTACCCCTTTTTAATCCGCCCGTATTCTTGATGAGGGGGTTTGACATGTCAACCCCATTGTTCGGAAAACCATTCCCCCTGACAAAGCCTTTACAGAATGCCGTGGCCCCAAAGCGCGCCCGCATCGACGCTTCGCCTGCGCTAAACTGGAAGGCACGTACGCGATTACGAGAGGAGCCCGCATGGAGGCTTACAAGCAAGAGTTCATCAAGTTTATGGTCGAGTCCGACGTCCTTAAGTTCGGCAGCTTTACGCTCAAGAGCGGCCGTCAGTCCCCGTTCTTTATGAACGCCGGCGCTTACGTGACGGGCTATCAGCTCAAGAAGCTGGGCGAGTATTACGCCCAGGCCATCCACGATAACTTTGGCGACGACTTTGATGTGCTGTTTGGACCGGCCTACAAGGGTATTCCGCTGGCCGTCGTGACCGCAATTGCCTACCACGAGCTGTACGGCAAGGAGGTCAAGTACTGCTGCGACCGCAAGGAGGCCAAGGACCACGGTGCCGATAAGGGCAACCTGCTGGGTTATGAGCCCAAGGACGGCGACCGTGTGGTCATGGTCGAGGACGTTACCACCAGTGGCAAGTCCATCGACGAGACCTATCCCAAGGTCAAGGCTGCTGCCGATGTCGAGATCAAGGGCCTGATCGTGTCCCTCAACCGCATGGAGGTCGGCAAGGGCGGTGTGACCACCGCGCAGAAGGAGATCGAGGCCAAGTACGGTTTCCCCGTCGCGAGCATCGTCTCCATGGCCGAGGTCGTCGAGACCCTCTACAACCACGAGATCGACGGCAAGGTTGTCATCGATGACGAGCTCAAGACCGCCATCGACGCCTACTACGAGCAGTACGGAGCACGTTAGTTACGGCGTTTTACCAAACGCCGTAACTGCTCGACGCTGCGCGGGCCGCATTTGGACAATCTGACGTTCAACTTAAAGGGCGCGACCAGAAGGTCAGCGCCCTTTCGTTTCACGTCACCTTGTCTCAAATGCGGCCCGCTCGCTGTCCGTTCTCTACCTGCGGCGTCGTCTTGCTCCGAAGGAGTAGTCATTGGGGACGTTCTTAAATGACTAGTCAGGAATGAACGTGGATAATCTCCCAGTTTTGGCCTGTGTGCGGGCTCAAAGTGGGAGATTATCCGCGATCGCTTTAATTTGCCTGGGCTGCGATGCCTATCTAATCGGCTCGGCGTCTTCCCTGAGAATCGAAAGATACTCTTCATACCCGTACTGCCGGTATCTCTGTCTTGACTCGTCGAGAGGACGGAGGATACCCAATTCTTCAAATGATTTGACGAGCGAGCTCGCGGTACTCCTGCCGATATCGAGTTGGGCAGCGATGAATGCGGTGTCGACGATGGGGTGCTCTTCAAGAATGCCCAACAGCCTTTGCCCGTTTGCAGCAGTCCTTCCGAGATTTTCGGTAATGGTTGCTGTGGAACGGTTATGGAGGTCAACAAGGTTTTTTAAAGACCCTACCGAGTCCTTCGCACTCTCGAGAAGGCTGTTGCAGAAAAACTCTATCCATTCCTCGTAAGTGCCTCTCTCCCTTACG
Source organism: uncultured Collinsella sp. (assembly GCA_902494245.1). GTDB lineage: Bacteria > Actinomycetota > Coriobacteriia > Coriobacteriales > Coriobacteriaceae > Collinsella. The sequence goes on along the minus strand of CABUSR010000010.1, from coordinate 33,925 downwards.
GATGTGAGTTGCCGGTAGTACTCGCTTCGATTTTTCTTGAACTGGAACGATGGATAGAACAAGCAAGAATGAAGAACGCCATCATTGATGAGCATAAGTGTAATGAGAAGCCTGCCCAGGCGACCGTTTCCGTCTAGGAATGGATGGGCAGTTTCAAATTGGTAATGGACGAGCGCCGCCCGCACAATCGGATCCATTTCGACTTGAGGCTCATTGATAAAGCGTTCGAGGTCCTGGAGCGTGTTGCTCAAATCTTCAATGTTTGGAGGGACAAACGATGCGGTTGCAATGGTGCAGCCTGAGGGGCCAATCCAGTTTTGTGAGGAGCGCAGCTCGCCTGGATTCTTCTCCGTTCCGCGCACTCCGTCCAGCAGGACCGCATGAACTTGCCTAAGAAGTCTCGTGCACAAGGGCATCTTTTTGAGCAGTTCTACGCCGCGGTCGACAGCACGGACGTAATTCACGACGTCTGCGACATCTTTATGATGGAGTTGTGTTTGCGATGGACTAAGTAGGTCGTCAAACGTGCACTGGGTTCCCTCAATTTGCGAAGAAAGGAGTGCTTCTTTGCGCACGTACATTGTCAGATACATGTCGGCGTTGGGAACAAAGTAGAGCATGCCTTCAAGCTCTCCAAGCTTTCGTGAGCATGCGGAAAGCGTGCGATAGGTTTCCTCGGTGAGGTTTAGCTGCCTCAATGATTGCAAGGGCGTTGGAAAAAACGAATAGTAAGCCAATTTCCCCGATAGATTATTGCGGAGCGTTCCCTGGCCGTTCTCCTCGATTTGCATCGCGCCCTCCATATCTTTAGTGCCGGAAACTCGTTATTAGGCTAATCATATCAATTCTAATAACGAGTTTAAGGATTAAATAGTTATTAGAATTCATGTAAACAATCTAATGATGAGAAGTCGTTATTACTTGACCATGGAGCTCGGCTTGGTACAAGGGGGTCATCCAAAATGAACGTGGATAATCTCCCGTTTTTGGCTCGGTGACGGCCTCAAAGTCAAAGTGGGAGATTATCCACGCTCGTTAGTTAAGCGTCCGAAAATCCACACTCGCCAAACCTACCAAAAAGGGACGGGTTTATTTTGGCACGTTTCGGTCGGTATCAGGAAGTGTCAGGGACGGGGCGGCGGCAGGACTCGAGAGCGAAAAGAAGTATCGGGTTTGGTGCGCCCGCTTCTGCCCGTCCCGTGTGCAGGCGATACTCGGCTTATCGACCCGCGATGCAAAGGAGATGCTCGCCCCACGAACACTACCGGGAAGGGCTCGCGATTCGAGTCCCCACCTTAGCATTTGAACCATTTGGCACTATAATTACCGTAGGCATGCGCACAACGTTGCGCTTAATCAAGAGGAGAAAACATATGGGTCTGTTTGACATGTTCAAGAAGAAGGCTGAGCCCGCGGCTGCCGCTGCTCCGGCCTCCATCTCTGCTTCTGCTGGCGCCGACGTGCTGTGCTCGCCCGTCAAGGGCAAGGTCATCAAGATGGCCGACGTGCCCGATCCCGTCTTTGGTGGCGAGGTTCTGGGCAAGGGCTGTGCCGTGTGGCCCGAGGACGATCTGGTCTACGCTCCCTGCGACGGTAAGGTGACCGTCACCATGGGTCACGCCGTGGGTCTGCAGTCCGATAGCGGCATCGAGGTTCTGGTGCACGTTGGCGTCGATACCGTCAACATGAACGGCGATGGCTTCGAGGGCTTCGTCAAGGCCGACGACGTTGTGAAGGCCGGCCAGCCCATACTCAAGATCGACCGCGCCAAGATCGCCGCTGCCGGTTACAAGGACTGCGTCGTGGTGGCCGTGTCCAACACCGCCGAGTTTGCCGACGTCGAGCTCACCGTTGAGGCAGAGTCCGCCGTCGCCGCCGGTGACGCCATCGTTAAGGTCGTTCGCAAGTAAACTGCGGCGTTCAAAGGATGTGCAAGGGTGGTCGGGTTTTCCGGCCACCTTTTTTATTGCACCGTGGGGAAGCGTTTTATTGCGCGTTGGGCGGGCTTGCAAACCGTTCGGACGCTAAAACGAACCGACCGCGCCTTCGCGTTGCCGAGGGTGTTCATAAGTGGATAGTATGGGCTTACTTATTACAACGTGTGCCGCGTCCGGGAAGCGCGGTGCCGCTCATTGGGAGGAACAACATGAAAAAGAAGCTGCTGCTTGCGCCCCTCATGGCCGTCTTGGTTGCATGCGTGGCCGTGCTTTCCGGCTGTGGAGGTCCTTCGGTTGAGGAGCTCATCACCGAGGATCTTACGACGCAGTTTGACGAGGTCAAGAACGGTGGCGACGACTTCCTTTCTGGTCTGGAGGAAGCTTCGGGCGACGAGTTCGAGCAGCTGGGTATCGATCCCAAGGAGTATGCCAAGACCTATCTCGAGGGCTTTGACTACAAGATCGGCGACGTGACGGTCGACGAGGACAAGGGTGTCGCGACCGCCGAGGTCTCTATCACCTGCAAGTCTATGAACAAGATCGTCGAGGACTTCTCCACCCAGTATCAGGAGAAGGTCGCCGCGCTTGACACGGTTCCTTCCGATGACGAGCTGTACAAGATGGCCGGTCAGGTTATGGTCGATGTGACCAAGGCCACCGAGCCCAGGAAGACCACGGTTATCTTCAAGTACACCTGCAACGACGACGGCGAGTGGTCTGCCGACGACTCCGTCAACTCCGAGATGATGGATGCAATGCTGAGCTAGTTCGTTGCGGCGTTTTACCAAACGCCGCAACTGCTCGACGTTGCGCGGGCACCAGAGCGACAACTTGTCATTCAAAGAGGACGGTATGACCAGAAGGTCTATGCCGTCCTCTTTTCATGCCAATTTGTTCGCTCTGGTGTCCGCTCGCTGTCGTTGCCAAAACATCGGCGTTGTCATGGCAGTCATTGGGGATGTTCTTAAATGACTAGTCGTTGGTGACGTTCTTGTTTGACTAGTCGTTTAAGAACGTCCCCAACGACTACTTTCCGCGCAACGGTATTGCGACGGCTGGGTTGAGCAGCACCAGCGTTACTCGCCCAGAATCAGCGCCGCGAGCTCTGCCTGGGTGTCCACCACGTAGTCGGCGCCGGCGGCTTCCAGCTCTGCGCGGCCGCGGAAGCCCCAGCTGACGCCCGCGCTCTTAAGGCCGGCGTTGTGGCCGGTCAGGATATCGACATTGGAATCGCCCACATAGAGCGTGGTTGCCGGATTGGCGCCCAGCTTTTCCATCACATGTAGCGTAACGGGTGCTTCGGGCTTGGGCGGAAACGCATCGACACGGCCCTGTACCAGCGCAAAGCGCTCGGAACCAAAATACTTCTCGATAAGCGGAGCCGCCGAGACGTGGTCCTTGTTGGTGAGCACGGCAAGCTGAACGCCCGCGGCGCGTAGGCGGTCGAGCATCTCGATTGTACCGGCATAGGGGGCGGTGTGGTCCTCCTTGTGCTCGCCGTAGTAAGCCCTAAACTCGGCAAGCGTCTGCTCAAACATGCGACCGTCGCCCGCATATTCGGCAGGCATAAAGCGTTCGACGAGCTTGAGCATGCCGTTTCCCACCTTGTAGCGGTACTCGTCGACGGCAAACGTGGGCCAGCCGTGCATCTCGCAGGTATGGTTGCCGGCGGCCGCCAGGTCCTCGAGCGTGTTGAGGATGGTGCCGTCCAGGTCAAAGATCACATGGGAAAAAGCTGCTGCCATGAAAGCTCCCGTCATTGGGTTCCAAAACGCACCCCATGATACTGGGCATGCGTGCCGGGCATGTTTGGAATCTGAATATCTTTAATAGCCCTGAGCCTTTGTCGCTAGCAAATCCTCGGCAGCTGCTCTCCCACGAGCATGTCGAGGATGCGGGTCGAGCCCCAGCCGGTGCGCACGCGCACGGCGGGACGGGCATCCTCGGCAAGTGGCAGCACGCGACCGATGATGGCGGCATTCTCGCCGTAGCGGGCGGCGCGCATGGCGGCTAGCGCGGCATCGGCTTGCTCGGCCGGCACGACGGCAACCATCTTGCCCTCGTTTGCCACCTGCAGCACATCGTAGCCGAGCATCTCGCAGGCGGCCTGCACGTCGGGACGCACGGGCACGGCATCTTCGTCGACCTCCATGGCAACATTGCTGGCCTGGGCAAACTCGTTGAGTGTGGACGCCAGGCCACCGCGCGTGGGGTCGCGAAAGCAACGCGTGCCGGGCGCTGCGGCCAGAACGTCGGCAATCAGGTGGTTGAGCGGCGCGGCATCGCTTTCGATCGTGCTCGAAAACGCCAGGCCCTCGCGTTGGCTCATGATGGCGATACCGTGGTCACCCAGTGTGCCCGACACCAGGATAACGTCGCCGGGCTGGCAGTTGGCGCCGCTGAGCGCCACGCCCGTGGGAACCTCGCCCACGCCGGCGGTATTGATGTAGACGCCGTCGGCCCCGCCGCGCTCGACCACCTTGGTGTCGCCCGTGATTATGGACACGCCCGCCTCACGTGCTGTCTCGGCCATCGTCTGCACAATCTGGTGGAGCTTATCCATGGGATAGCCCTCTTCGAGGATAAAGCCACACGACAGGTAGCGCACGTTGGCGCCCGAGGTCGCGACGTCGTTAACGGTTCCGCACACGGCGAGGCGGCCGATGTTGCCACCGGGGAAGAACTGCGGCGAGACTACAAAGCTGTCAGTCGACATGGCTATGCGCCCGCTCGCGGGCAGCGCGGCGACGCCGGCGTCGTTGCCTTCGAGCAGCTCGGGCGACCCAAATGCATCCAGAAAGACCTCATCGATGATGCGTTTCATCATCTGACCGCCAGAGCCGTGGCCCAACAGGACGGTGCTATCGGTGGCAGTACGGGACATATCGAAAACTCCAATCGTGGGTGGTGCCGGTGTGTGGGTGTGTCCGGGCTAGTCGCGGTAGCGGTAGTACGCCGCGCAGCTGCCCTCGGAGCTCACCATGCACGGGCCGACGGGGTGCTCGGGCGTGCAGGTGCGGCCAAAGAGCGGGCAGCTGCTCGGCGCAATGGCCCCGCGCAGCACGTCGCCGCAGCGGCACCCGCGCGGCTCGACCGTCGCCTCAACGGGCACGTCAAAGCGAGCACGGGCATCAAAGCGCGAGAACTCGGGGCGGATGGAAAGACCCGAGTTGGCAATCAGCCCCAGCCCGCGCCATGTGGTATCGCACGGCTCAAATACCTGCTCGACCAGCTGGCGCGCCACGGGATTGCCGTCGGCATTGACGCCGCGACGGTAGGCGTTGTCGATTGCGGGCCTGTCCTCGACAACCATCTGGACCAGCATACAGATGCCCTGCAGGATATCGACCGGTTCAAATCCTGTGACCACGCCCGGGGTATTGAACTCGTCGACCAAAAAGCCAAAGGGGGCTAAGCCCGTGATGGTGGCGACGTGTCCCGGCAGGATAAAGCCGTCGATGGCGGTCTCGGGATCGTTGGCGATGGCGCGCAGCGCCGGCGGCGTGGTCTTGTGGGCGCAATAGACCGAGAAGTTCAAAAGCCCGCGCGCTTCGGCCTCCAAGATGGCGGCGGCGATGGTGGGCGTTGTGGTCTCAAAGCCCACGCCCATAAAAATGACCGGGCGATCGGGGTTTTGCTCGGCAATGTCGAGCGCGTCGAGCGGGGAGTAGACGATGCGAATGTCACGCCCTGCCGCTTTTTGCGCAGCGAGCGAGGTGGATGATCCGGGCACGCGCATCATGTCGCCAAAGGTGGTGATGATGGCGCCGTCTATGTTGGCGAGCGCGATTGCGTGGTCGATGTCGCGGTTGGCGGTGACGCAGACGGGGCAGCCCGGGCCGCTCAGCAGCTTGAGCCCGGCCGGCATAATGGAGCGAAAGCCATAGCGCCCGATGCTCACGGTATGCGTGCCGCAGACTTCCATAAGGTTGATGGCGCGGTCGCCGACAAGCTCATGAATGCGCTCGATGAGCTCGCGAGCCAGCTTGGGATTGCGGAATGCCGAGAAGTCGATACCGGAGCGAGCCGGTTGTTCGGGCGCCACTAGTAAGCCTCCGCCGGGTTGGTGGCAAGCTGGTCTTCTTCGACCAGCTCGGACATGGCATTAACAAGCTCGAGCGTTTCCTGTGCTTCCTGCTCGTCGACGATCTGGATGCCAAAGCCGGCGTGTACGAGAATATAGTCGCCAACCTGCGCCGTCGGCACGAGTCGCAGCGACACGGGGCGCTCGATGCCCATCATGTCGACGGTGGCCTTGAGGTCGTCGTCGCGTTTGACTACTTTACCGGGAACGGCAAGGCACATATTGTTCCCCTTTTATACGCTTTGCGCTGGACGGGCGCTCAATAATCCATCAGTTGATGGTAGCGCTCGCGGGCGCTGCGGGCAAACGCGCTACACCTGTGAGACGGCGGCTTGCGGGCTGGCCGAACAGCCTATTGCGGTGCGACCTGTGCGAGGCGAGTGCGTGCGACTGCCGCCTGACCGTAGGCGATGCAGCCGTCGTTAACGGGCACGGTTTGGGGAATCAAGACCGTAAGGCCTGCGTCTTTAAGCTTGCGGGTGAGGAACTGAAGCAAAAGTCGGTTCATGAACACGCCGCCCGAGAGCGCGACGGTATCGATGCCCTCGTGCACGCAGATATCGCTGGCGATGCGCGCCGAGGAGCGCGCGACGGCGACATGGAAGTCGAGTGCGAGCCTGTCGGCGGGCGCTCCGGCTTCAATTCCTCCCAAAAGTGCCTCAAAGAGTGCTTTCTGGTCCAGAACATAGGGGCCGTCTAGCCACGATGGGCCAGATGCGAAATAGCCGGCGTTGTCGTCGGGAAAATGGGCGATTTCGTTGTCGAGCGCGCGCCAGGCGGCGGCCTCAAGCTCGATGGCGGGTTCGCCCTCGTAGGTTGCCTTGTCGCAGATGCCCAGAATTGCTGCTGCGGCATCAAAGAGACGCCCCATGCTGCTGGTACGCGGGCTGTTGATGTCGCGCTCGATCATGGTGGCTGTCACGCTGCGCGTTTGCTCGTCGAGGCTGTCCAAAAGTCGAGCGGCACCTGGGTGCTCGAGCAGGCCGAGCTCACTGAGCAGGGCAAAGGCGTTGCGGCGGGCGTCGCGCACGGAGGCCGCCCCGCCGGGGAGCGCCCAGGTGCGCAAATGCGCGGCGCGCTCAAAGCCGCCAAGGCCGGCGACAAGAAACTCGCCGCCCCAAATGGTCCCATCGGTGCCGGCGCCGGTGCCGTCAAAGGCGATGCCAAGGACGCGCGCGTCGGTTGTAAGCTGGCCCGCGGCGATGGCCTCGGCCATTACGCTCGCGATATGCGCATGATGGTGCTGCACCTCGACGAGCGGCAGATTGCATTTTCGCGCCTGCTCGCGCGCCCACTGGCCCGATAGATAGCTGGGGTGTACATCGCAGGCCAAGGCGGCGGGCGCCAAGTCAAAGAGATCTTCCAAGCGCGTGCGCGCGGCGTTCCAGGCATCGAAGGTCCCGCCGTTTTCAACATCGCCGATATGCTGCGACACAAAACAGGTTGCCTCGCCGTTCGTCCCTTCGCGCGTGAGCGCAATCGTGGCCTTTTGTTGTGGCCCGCAGGCGAGCACGCAGGACGGAGCGCCGTCGAGCGCCGGCAACGGCAGCGGCTGGGGTGCATATCCGCGAGCGCGGCGCACGGGCATAACGGCGCCGCCGACCACGCGCACTACAGAGTCGTCGTAGCGCGAGAGGATCGCGCGGTCGTTACCGAGCAACGCGTCGGCGATGCCGGCGGCAACGAGGTGTTCCCAGGCAAGATCGTCATCGGTCTCGATGGGCTCTTCGCTCAGGTTGCCGCTGGTCATGACGAGCGCGTGCATACCGCAGGCTTCTGCCACGGCAAGCAACAGATGTTGAAGCGGCGTATAGGGGAGCATGACGCCGAGCTCGGGCAAGTCGTGCGCGACAGATGGCGCGAGGGCGAGGATGTCGGGGGAACCGCCGTTGCCCTCGCCAGCAGTGCGCTGGCGCAGCAGCACAATGGGGCGGATACTGCCGGCGAGCAGATCGCGTTCAGCATCGTCGATATGACACAGGCGCCCGGCATCGGCAAGACTGCGCACCATGACGGCAAGCGGCTTATTGCTGCGGCGTTTGCGACGGCGCAACTCGGCCACCGCCTGCTCGTTGGCAGCGTCACAGGCTAGATGGAATCCGCCCAGGCCCTTGATGGCGACGATGCCACCGCTGGCCAGCAGCTCAACGCAGCGCTCGATGATAGCGTCGCTGGCCTCGCGTGTGGTGCCGACGGCCGGTGTCGCGGACGAATTCCCGCACGCATCGCCGTTCACAGCCTCGCGCCACGTAATATGCGGCCCGCAATCAAAGCAGGCATCGGGCTGTGCGTGAAAGCGACGGTCGAGTGGATTGGCATACTCTGCGGCGCAGGCGGGGCACATGGGGAAACGGTCCATCGAGGTAGCCGCTCGGTCATACGGCAGCGACCGGATGATGGTAAAGCGTGGGCCGCAGTTGGTGCAGTTGATAAAAGGGTAGTGATAGCGCTGATCGGCGGGGTCGAACAGCTCGCGCAGGCAATCGTCACAGGTGGCGATATCGGGCGAGACGAGAGTCGTGTGCGCGGTCTGATCCTGCGACGCTACGATGCGAAAGCCCTGCTCATTGGCAGTGCTCCAGCCGCTAGGCTCCAAATCCGCAATATCGACTCGCTCAACGTGAGCTGCCGCAGGCGCATGCTCAGAAAGCGCGGCAACAAAAGCATCGAGCGCATCGGCCGGAGCGTGCGCCTCGATATGCACGCCGTCGCCCGCGTTGAGCACCCATCCGCAAATGCCATGCGCCATGGCCTCGCGATACACAAACGGTCGCATGCCAACGCCCTGCACAATGCCCGTCACATGAATATGCACATGCCGCATGCGACACCCCTCATCAAAACCGACCAAAAAGGGCCAGGTTTATTTTGGTAGGTAAAACTTCTAAACCTGCCAAAACAAACCTGTCCCTTTTTGGCAGGTGCGCTGCGGGAAATCCCGCTACAGCCCCAGGCTCTGCTTGGTGGCGGCGCACGTGAGCTCGCCGTGCTTAACGCCGCGCAGGCCCAGCAGGCGGTCGGACAGTTCGTAGACGCGCTCGCCGCGACCCTTGAGCGCCAGGATCTCCAAGCAGTTGTGGTGATCCAGATGTACGTGCATGGTCGATACGATCTCGTCGGTGTAGTCGTGCTGCACTTCGTCCAGACGGCGCGTCAGGTCGCCGGTATGGTGGTCGTAGATCATGGTGAGCGACCCGATAACATGCTCATCGGGCGTGCGCATCTGCTCTTTGGCGATCGAGGCGCGAATCAGGTCGCGCACGGCCTCGGAGCGGTTGGCCACGTCGCCGCGGCGCGCGATCTGTTCGTCAAAACGGCGCAGCAGGTCGTCCGGTGCGGTAACCGAAAAGCGGACCAGCTCGGAGCCGGAGCCACTACAGTGGCAGCCTGCGTCACCGTCCGCCCCGTGCGGATGCTCGTGCTCGTACCCGCAGCCGTGCTCATGTTCGGCCACGTTACACCAGCTTCACGGAGCCGACGGAGTTGTGGTCGGCCTCGATGGCTTCCTCGTAGCCCTCGAGCGCGTCATGCGCCTCGTGCAGCGCGGCCATGGCGGCCTCGAGCTTGGCGCCGATGCGCTCCATGTCAAAATTCTCGGTCGCATGCAGCAGCTGATGGCTCCACTCATGAGCGAGCTCGATGGTGTCGTCGACCTGTTTGACGCTCATGGCAAGCTGACTCATGTTCATTCCAACATCATGCATGGGAAATCTCCTTTTGTATGGGGCAGTTCAGTGGTTCAGATTTTACTACGCCCGCTCTGCGCGCAGTTGCATAAGAAAACGGGTACGAGTCTGTGCGACCCGCACCCGTTCACTGGGGGCTGTTTGTGACTACCATACTATCCGTGGTTGCACTCGGTGCATCCAGAAGTCCGGCGAGCGGTGCAAAAGCGCTCATAGACGGCGAGTAAGTAACAAGCGTATTACAGATGCTTCTCCAGCAGCGCCTGCAGCCTCGCCTTGGGTAGAGCGCCAACCGAGCGGTCAATCTCCTCGCCGTTCTTAAACACAATCAGCGTGGGGATGCTCATGACGCCATACTTCATGGCCAGGTCCTGGTTGTCGTCGACATTGCATTTGGCAACGGCAAGCTTGCCCGCCAGCTCATCGGCAACCTCGTCAACGATGGGCGAGAGGGATCGACAGGGACCGCACCACGGTGCCCAAAAATCAACCAGCACGGGCAGGCTGTCGTTAACGATGGAATCGAAGTTCTCGGGGGTAATCTGATTAATGCCAGCCATGGTGACCTCCATAATGCGACGCGGCTCGGCCGCGTAAAACTCAGTACGACCGTGCTTATACCCAGCCGCCCGCAAAGCAACCACTCGCGGGCAGCTCTTTTATATAATGGTGGGCACGCAAACGATTGGAGAGCGCATGTCCACGTCACAAAGCCAGAAAAAAGAAGCCATCGCCCAGGCGGCCGAGCAGGAGCTCACATCGCTTGCGGTCCGTGGCGTGCGTATCGCGGGCAACGCGTGCTCGCCGATCGTTCTGGTCAAAGGCGATTTGGACGACGCCGAGCGTTCGGGTGGCGAGCTTGCTGCCGGCCCGGATGGCACGGCGTTGCGCAAGGCGCTTGGGGCCATCGGCTACGCGCCCGAGGATTTTTGCGTGCTGGCAAGCGTCGCCGGCGTGGGTGACGGAGCGGTCGCGGTGGGCGAGACTCTGCCGTGCGAGCTGTTCCGCGAGGCGCTTGAGGCTTTGGATCCCGAGGCGGTGCTACTGCTCGACAACAACGCGGCTGACGCCATGCGCGAGACCTACGCCGATATGCTCGTGGCGATCGATGACTTCGACACCGCCATGCTCAAGCCCGGCTTGGTCGCCCATGTGCAGGGTCGCCGCGTGCTCGCGCTCGACGGTTTTGAGGCGGCGCTAACTGACAAAGCCGCCAAGCAGCGCATGTGGGCATACATCAAGCAGCTGACCCCGGCGGCCGCTCCGCTGTAGCGGATTAGCGCCGGCGAGCGATTGTCTGGCGGGCAAGGCACGCCTCGAGATCGGCGCCGCACTTCTACATCACAGCGCGCAGCTCAAACCGATCGCCGTTAATGCGGAACTGGCAGTTGCCGTTCATGCGTTCGACGGCAAGCTTAATGCTCTTGGTTCCAAAGCCGTGTCCGGTGTGCCCGGCTACGGGCATGCCGTCGACCATGCGCGGCGCGCGGTCAAACGTGTTGGAAACTAACAGCAGCAGCTGGCCGTCCTCTAATCGCAGGTCAAAGTCGACGAATCGCTTTCCTTGGGGTGCGGCGCTTGCAGCGGTGATAGCGTTTTCCAAGGCATTTGAGAGCACGCTAAACAGGTCGGCGTCACCTACGTGGATGGTTTCGGGTACGGCGGCGCGCAGGTTGGCGGTAATGCCGTTTCTATTGATATCCGAGTTAAATGACGAAAGCGCGATGTTTACGGTCTCGTTGGCGCAGAAGCGGCGTACGGCGGTGCGATCGCCGACTTCGCAGAGTTCATCGATGCGTTTGAGCGCCTCGTCGGTGTGGCCCTCCTCAATTAAAGCGGCCAGGCCGCGTAGGAAGTGGCGCATATCGTGGCGAAGAATCGACAGCTCGCGCCCAGATTGACGCCAAGCCTCGAGCTCTTTGATGGCGGCGCTGTCGCGGGTTTCGAGCATCCAGCGCTCTCGCTCGGCGGTTTCCTTTTCTTCGTATTCGCGCAGGTAAACGGCAAGAAACATAAGATAGAAGGCACAGAGCGCAAATGCCAAAAACTCAACCGTCACCACCGAGCCCGAGTGGAACAGCGTGGTGTAGACGTTGGTGGCATAGTCAAAGACGTAATAGACGAGCGGCAGGATTAAAAGGATGCCCAGCTCGGTGGTGCTTTTAATCGCCAAGCGCGGACCGATGTCGCCGGCCCAATGCAACAGGACGGCAAAGACGGCGAGTGTGGTCGCGATGCGCGCCAGATAGTACGCGATCTGAGAATCGGTTGCGGCAAATGCGGCAATGCCCATCCAATTGCTGAACTGGCAGCTCAGATAGGCACTCGTAATGCCGAGTACGGCAAGCAGCGGGCTCAGGCGGTAGCGCGCGCACAAATAGATGACGAGCGGCAGATGCACGACGAGTGGATATACCTGGCGGGCGAAAAGCTCGCCGCCGACGGCATTGGCGAGGCCAAATGCGCATCCAGTTACGGCACCGACCAGCACCAGTTCAAGCGCATGACGCCGGTTGATCTCGACACCGCACAGCGCCGCCGAGGCAAAGACGCCAAAGAGCAGCGTCGTGGCGTGGTGGATTGCCCAAAGGATCATTTCGACCGTGGAGACCATCAGTGTCTCCCACCCTCAAAGCGCACCGCAAAGTAGGCGTCTTGGAATCCCTGCTTGCAGCTGCGCGAAAGCGGGATGCACGCGCCCGAGCGCATGACGATGTCCGTGCGGTCAAAGTGATCGATATTGCGCAGGTTGACCTGGTAGCTGCGGTGGCATTTAAAGAAGGTGGCATTTTGCGCCAAACGGTCTTCGACGCTGCGGAACGACTCAAGTGCCTCGATATCGCGTCCGTCGCGCAGGTGGAAGACCACGTGCTTGTTGCGCGCCTCGGCATATTCGATGTCGGACAGGCGCAGGGCGTGGTAGCCAAAGGAAGTTTTGATCACGAGCTCGTCGGTTGCCGCCGGGCGCATGCTCGAAAGCTCGTCGAGCAACTGCGCTAGGCGTTCGTAAGCCACGGGCTTGAGCAGATAATCGAAGGCGCGGACCTCGTAGGACTCCAGTGCAAACTCGGGCGATGAGGTGAGAAACACCAGACGCACGGCGGTATCGGCCTGGCGCAATTCGCGCGCGGTGTCCATGCCGTTGACGAGCGGCATGATCATATCGAGCAAGATGATGTCGGCGCGCGATGCGGCATGGCGGGCCAGCAGGTCCTCGCCGCGCGTGACGAGCGCAACATCGACCGCCGTGCCCGTCTCGCTCGACCAACGGTCGATCATCCGGTGCAGTCTATCTAGAAAAGCGACGTCGTCGTCGCAGGCAATAATCTTGAGCATTCTGAGCCCCCTTAGTAGTTCGATTTTGCCACATTGGGTGCGGACCGCTCGCGGAGGCGTGTCCCATTTGCGCCCCACGTCGCGCAACTCGCGCCGAGCGGTATTGCGGTGGCGAAAGATGCCTCCTGCGCTATCGAGAGCTCGGCTATCCTCAGCTTGCCAGTTCGAAAATGGACCTGCCGCATGATTGAATCTTTATTTCAACTTTACACCTAGGTTTACAGCTGTCTTGTCAGCTGTAAACCTAGGTGTCATACTAAAGCCCCAAGATTCGCCAAAAGAGAGGGGCCTTGATGGCACAGAGCGCGAACATGGATGCGTCGGAGCTTGCACGCGATATCGCGGCCGGCCTAGCATCGGCAACGACGGCAACGGAGCGCGCGGCACTGGTGCCCGCAGAGCTTGTCGAGGCCATTCAACAACTAAAAACCCAACGTGACGCGGTGATCCTAGCGCACTATTACGTGGCGCCCGAGGTACAGGCCGTGGCTGATTACGTCGGCGACAGCTTTTACCTGGCAAAGCTTGCCAAGAGCCTGCCGCAGCAGACCATCGTGCTGTGCGGCGTGGAGTTTATGGGCGAGAGTGCCAAGCTGCTCAGCCCCACCAAGACCGTGCTGCTGCCCGAGCCGGGCGCGGACTGCCCCATGGCGCACATGGTCAAGCGTGAGACGGTCGACGCGGCGCGCGCCGAGTACGGTGACGACCTTGCCGTGGTCTGCTACGTCAACTCCACGGTCGAGATCAAGAGCTGGAGCGACGTGTGCGTCACCAGTTCCAACGCCGTTAAGATCGTGTCCGAGCTGCCGCAGCAGCATATCCTGTTCATTCCCGACCAAAACCTGGGACGCTTCGTAGCCGAGCAGGTGCCGCAAAAGCACGTCATCCTCAACAACGGCTACTGCCCACGCCATCACATCATCACCGTCGAGCAGATCGTCGACGCGACGGAGGCCCACCCCGACGCGCTCGTGCTGGCGCACCCCGAGTGCAAGGCCGACGTTCTGGCCGAGGCCGACTACATCGGCTCCACCACCGGCATCATCAGGTATGCCGAGGAGTCCGACGCGAGCGAGTTCATTATCGTGACGGTCCGCGGCGTGCTCTACGAGCTCGAGCGCCGCTGCCGGGGCACCGGCAAGAAGTTCTACTTCCCCGCGGTGCAGCCCACCTGCGTCAACATGGATCTCATCACGCTCGAAAAGCTCGTGCGCTGCCTGGAGACGGGCGAGGGCGAGGTGCAGATCGGCGTGTCGGACGAGGCTGCCGACCAGGCCAAACTCACGCTCGACCGCATGCTCGAGTACGCAGCGCGCTAGAACAATGTGACAAAGGGACAGTCCCTTTGTCACATTCAAGGGAAAGGATTCCTGTGGAAACCAAGCAATACCCCGATATGGAGTGCGACGTCGTCATTGCCGGCTGCGGCGTGGCAGGCCTGTACGCGGCCCTCAATCTGCCGACGAGCACGCGTGTGATCATGCTCTCCAAGGGCGCTGTCGACGAGTGCGATTCGATGCTCGCGCAGGGCGGCATCTGCGTGCTGCCTGAGGGATCGGACTACGATGCCTTCTTTGAGGACACCATGCACGCCGGTCATTACGAGAATCGCCGTGAGAGCGTCGACATCATGATCCGCTCGAGCCGTTCGGTCATCAACGACCTGCTAGCGCTGGGCGTGGATTTTGAGCGCAAGGCCGACGGCAGCCTCGACTTTACCCGCGAGGGCGCGCACAGCCGTCCGCGCATTGCCTTCCATGCCGATATCACCGGCAAGGAGATTACGACCAAGCTGCTCCAGGCCGTTCGCAAGCTGGATAACGTGCAGATTTTGGAGCACGTGGCCATGACCGATATCCTGACGGGCGAGCGTGACGGCGCCACGGTGTGTGCCGGTGTCGTCGCCGTTTCCGTGGACGAGGACAACTCGGTTCGTCCTGCCGACGAGCTGGCAAATGCTGCCGAGGGCGTGCATGCCGGCGAGCCGTTTAAGATCCATGCCCGCCACACGCTGTGGGCGACGGGCGGCATCGGTGGCGTATACGACCACTCGACCAACTATCCGCAGCTCACGGGCGATGCCTGCTACATCGCTCAGGAGCATGGCATTAAGATGGAGCACCTGGACTACGTGCAGATCCACCCCACGGGACTGTTCTCGCCGCAGCCGGGCCGCACCTTCCTGATCAGCGAGAGCTGCCGCGGCGAGGGCGCGATTTTGCTCAACGCCGCCGGCGAGCGCTTTACCGACGAGCTTCAGCCGCGTGATGTGGTCGCCGCCGCTATTCGCGAGCAGATGAAGCAGGACGGTACCGAGCACGAGTGGCTGAGCTTCGCCCCCGTCGAACGCGATGTGGTGACCGGGCATTTTGCCAACATTCGCGCGCGCTGCCTTGAGGACGGCCGCGACATCTTGGACGAGCCCATCCCCGTTACGCCCACGCAGCACTACTTTATGGGTGGCGTATGGGTCGATAAGGACGGCCGCACCTCGATGCCCGAGCTCTACGCCGCGGGCGAGACGGCCTGCAACGGCGTTCACGGCAAGAATCGCCTTGCATCAAACAGCCTGCTCGAAGCGCTGGTCTGGGGTCGTCGCGCCGCGTGGTATATGCGTACCGGCGAGTCACTGGCCGTGGAGCAGGCGGGCGATCCCGCGCTCGATGGCCGTCATCGCGCCCTGAGCGCCGATCCCCTGGCAATCGATGATTTGGCCCGTGCCGCCGGCACGCAGGCCGTGGAGGAGTAGACCATGAATCCCATTACCATGAAGCTCGTCGTCGATGATCTGATTTTGCAGGCTCTGCGCGAGGACATCACGTTTGAGGACGTGAGCACGGCGAGCGTGTGCCCCACGGCGCGTCCCGCTACCGTTGAGCTTATCGCCAAGGCCGACGGCATCATCGCCGGCTTGGATGTGTTCGCCCGCACCTTTGAGCTGTTGGATTCGCAGAGCTCGGTGCTGTTCGACGTTGCCGGCGGTGACGAGGTGCACGCCGGCGACCATGTGGGTCAGGTGCGCGGCGATGCGCGCGTGCTGCTTTCGGGCGAGCGCGTGGCGCTCAACTACCTGCAGCGCATGAGCGGCATCGCTACCTACACGCACAGCATGGCCGCGGCGCTCGAGGGCACCAAGACCGTGCTCGTCGACACGCGCAAGACCACGCCGGGCATGCGCGTGTTTGAGAAGGCGGCGGTCGAGATCGGCGGCGGCAGCAACCACCGCTACAACCTGTCGACGGCCGTCATGCTCAAGGACAACCACATCGATGCCGCCGGTGGCGTGACGCGTGCGATCGAGATGGCGCGCGCCCATGCATCGTTTACCACGACGGTCGAGATCGAGTGCGAGAACCTGGACATGGTGCGCGAGGCTGTGGAGGCCGGCGCCGATATCATCATGTTCGACAACATGACCCATGACGACATGGCCGCCGCCATAGAGCTTATCGCCGGTCGCGCCAAGACCGAGTGCTCGGGCAATGTGGATGCCAACAATATCCGCGCCCTGGCTGATCTGGGCGTCGACTACATTAGCTCGGGGGCATTGACGCACTCTGCGCCGATTCTCGACCTCTCGCTTAAGCACCTGCGTCTGCTGGACGGTAAATAATGGACGCCCGCGAGCGTCGCCGTGCCATCATGGGCGTGCTCGAGCGAGCCAAGGGCCCCGTCTCCGGCAGCGCACTTGCTCGTGAGGTGGGTGTGAGCCGCCAGATTGTCGTGCAAGACATCGCCCTGCTGCGCGCCGATGGGCACGATATCGTGGCGACCAATCGCGGCTACGTGCTGCAGGAGGCGGCGAGCAGTCCGGCTGTTCCCACGCGCTTGGTCAAGGTTCGCCACGGCGTGGAGCAGGCAGGCGATGAGCTCACGAGTATCGTCGACGCCGGTGGTGCCGTGCTCAACGTGATCGTCAATCACCGCGTGTACGGTAAGATCACGGCCGACCTGGACATCCGCAATCGTCGCGATGTTGAGCGCTACCTGCACGATATCGAGAGCGGCAAGAGCTTTCCACTACTAACGGTGACGAGCGGCTACCACTTCCATCGCATCGCGGCGGAAGACGAGCAGACCCTCGACGAGATCGAGGCCATGCTCAAGGAGAAAGGCTACTTGGCTGACCTCATGCCCTACGAAGACGACCTATCGTAGCCGATGCTGCAAACGCCCCTAAGCGGCAATCTGCAGCGGTGCCAAATTAGTTATCCGCACAAACAAAAAGGAGGCCTCCGCGGCGATGCGGAAGCCTCCTTTTTTGTGCACGGTGTACTTTTGAGTGTGCAAGTGGGGAGTTGTTACTCCTCGACGATCTCAGTGATCGCGCCAGCGGGGCAAGCGTCCTGGCAAGCGCCACAGGCGACGCAGGAGTCCTCGTCAGCGACGGTAGCGACGTCCTGGAGCTCCAGAACGCCAGCGGGGCAGGAGTCGACGCAAACGCCACAAGCGATGCACTCGTCGGCATCAATTACGGGATGAGCCATGGTAGTTTCCTCTCTGTTGACCGACGCTACAGGCGATGCGCGCCGGTTTGATTCGGGCAAAAACATACCACGGGAGCGACCGTTTGCAATACCCTCTGACCGGCATCTTCATACCGTTCGCCGAGTATGCCAAGGTTTACTAAAAAACGCGCAGGTGGGGCCGTTGAGCTGCGCAAATGTTAGCTAAAGGTGACTTGAAATATTGAGCTATTGAGCGCGCCTGCGGAAAGGGCATCCCGTTATTTTGCCGAAAACCGGGTCGCAGTTTCCGGTTGGACCCGCTAGCGGAAACTGCGACCCGGAATCCACGCTCAAAACGGGACGAGCTTTCCGCAAGGCAGCCCCAGGCACCCTCGGACCCAAACCTCAGCCATCTCTACATAGATCTCGATAGATTTGCCGAGAACTCAAACAGTGCGTCTACCTGCGTATTTGCGAACCTAAACTCTCGGCAATAAGAAATCTTATATGAATTGACTTAGATTTTGTATATTCCGGCCCATAAGGGGATACACTACATCCTGAAAGACAAGCCGAAACACCGCTCGGCAGACCGCCGAGTCGGTGCAAACGCACAAGAGAGAGGGAATTTCTAATGGGCAAGATTCTTGGTATCGACCTTGGTACTACTAACTCCGCAATGGCCGTCCTCGAGGGCGGTTCTCCGACCATCATCGTGAACGCCGAGGGCGACCGCACCACCCCGTCCGTCGTGGGCTTCCGTGCCGACGGCGACCGCGTCGTGGGTAAGGCCGCTAAGAACCAGGCTGTCACCAACCCCAAGAACACCGTGTTCTCCATCAAGCGCTTCATGGGCCGCAAGTACTCCGAGTGCACCTCCGAGATCAAGACCGTGCCGTATGAGGTCAAGGAGGGCCAGGGTGGCCGTGCCGTCGTCGACATCGAGGGCAAGGATTACACCGCTGAGCAGGTGAGCGCCATGACGCTCGCAAAGATGAAGGCCGACGCCGAGAAGTATCTGGGCGAGACCGTCACCGACGCCGTCATCACCGTCCCGGCCTACTTCAACGACGCCCAGCGTCAGGCCACCAAGGACGCCGGTAAGATCGCCGGCCTCAACGTCAAGCGTATCGTCAACGAGCCGACCGCTGCTGCTCTTGCCTATGGCCTGGACAAGCAGGGCACCGACCAGCGCATCCTGGTCTTCGACCTGGGCGGCGGCACCTTCGACGTCTCCATTCTCGACCTCGCCGACGGCGTGTTTGAGGTTCTGTCCACCTCGGGCGACAACCACCTGGGCGGCGACGACTGGGATCAGCGCGTCATCGACTGGATGGCCGATAAGTTCCAGCAGGAGAACGGTGTCGACCTGCGTCAGGACCCCATGGCCCTGCAGCGTCTGAAGGAGGCCGCCGAGAACGCCAAGAAGGAGCTCTCCGCCGCCCAGCAGACCACCATCAACCTGCCGTTCATTACCATGAACCAGTCCGGCCCGCTGCACCTCAACTACACGCTGACCCGCGCCGAGTTCGAGAAGATCACCCGCGACCTGCTCGAGCGCTGCAAGCAGCCTGTCACCAACGCCCTGCGCGACGCCAAGCTTAAGCTCTCCGATCTGACCGAGGTCATCCTCGTCGGCGGCTCCACCCGTATGCCCGCCGTCCAGGAGCTCGTCAAGACTATGACCGGCAAGCAGCCCAACATGTCCGTGAACCCCGACGAGGTCGTTGCCGACGGCGCTGCCGTCCAGGGCGGCGTGCTCACCGGCGACGTCGAGGGCATCCTGCTGCTCGACGTTACCCCGCTGTCGCTGGGCGTCGAGACCATGGGCGGCATCATGACCAAGATGATCGACCGCAACACCACGATCCCGACCTCCAAGACCGAGGTCTACTCCACCGCTGCCGACAACCAGACCAGCGTCGAGATCAACGTGCTCCAGGGCGAGCGTGAGCTTGCCCGCGACAACAAGTCGCTCGGTAAGTTCCAGCTGACCGGTATCCCGGCTGCCCGCCGCGGCGTGCCGCAGATCGAGGTCACCTTCGACATCGACGCCAACGGTATCGTCAAGGTCTCCGCTAAGGACAAGGGCACCGGCAAGGAGCAGCAGATCACCATCTCCGGCTCCACTGCTCTGTCCGACGACGAAGTCGATCGTATGGTCAAGGACGCCGAGGCTCATGCCGAGGAGGACAAGAAGCAGAAGGAAGAGGTCGAGGTCCGCAACCAGACCGACAGCCTGTGCTACTCCACCGAGCAGACCCTCAACGAGCTGGGCGACAAGGTTTCCGCTGACGTGAAGTCCAAGGCCGAGGCCGCTATCGCCGACGCCAAGAAGGCGCTCGAGGGCTCTGACGTCGAGGCCATCAAGGCCGCCGGCGAGTCCCTGCAGTCCGTGGCCTATGAGCTGGCCCAGGTTGTCTACGCCGACGCTCAGCAGCAGACCGACGGTGCCGCCGGCGCCCAGCCTGCCGACGATGACGTCGTCGATGCCGACTACGAGGTTGTGGACGACGAGGACAAGTAATCATGTCCGCCCGTAAAGCTCGCACGGAGGCGGCTGCCGCTGGCGCCGCCCCCGTTGACTCTGAGGAGAAGGACGTGAAGATTCCCGTAGAGGCCGTCGACGATACCGAGGCCAACGAGGCCGCGGCCGCCGAGGCTGCCGAGAACCAGGTAGAGGATTCCAACAAGGAGGCGACGATGACCGAGGACGAGATGGTGGAAGCTGCTATCCGCGCCGGTGAGGAAGCCGCCGACAACGACTTTAAGCTCAAGTTCGAGCAGGCCCAAAAGGAGCTCGCCGACGTGCGCAGCGAGCTCGATGCTGCGGCAGAGGCTCAGAAGGCCGCAGAGGACAAGGCAAAGGACGCCACCGAGCGCACCGCCCGTCTGCAGGCCGACTGGGAGAACTTCCGTCGCCGCACCGCCAATGAGCGTATCGCCGAGCGCGAGCGCGCGACCGAGAAGTTCGTCACCGCGCTGCTGCCGGTGGTCGACGATATCGAGCGTGCGATCGACCATGCCCGCAGCCAGGAGCTTGCCGACGACTTTAAGCAGTTCGTCGACGGCGTCGACGCGGTGCATGCCAAGCTGCTCGATGTGTTTGCGCACGAGGGCGTTGAGCCCATCGACCCCAAGGGCGAGGCGTTCGATCCGCTCGAGCACCAGGCCGTGGGTCGCGTCGAGGACGCGTCGCAGTACGACGAGACCGTCAACGACGTGTACCAGAAGGGCTACCGCATGGCGGACCGCATCCTGCGTTCCGCGATGGTGACGGTGACCTACGGTGGCGAGAAGCGCCCCGCACCGGAGCCCGAAGCGGCGCCCGAGGATGCTGCGGCCGATACGGCCGAGAGCACCGAGGAGTAATTGAGAAGGGCCCCGGGGCAACACCCGGGGCCCTTTCTGGCCTAGTGCCATATGAAAGCATGAGCCGTCGTCTGCATGGACGGCGGACGTAACAGGAGAGGAGCTACGATGGCTGCAGGCAAAACCTTCTATGACATCCTGGGCGTATCCAAGAGCGCCTCCGACAAAGAGATCAAGAGCGCGTTTCGCAAGCTCGCGCAAAAATATCACCCCGATGCCGGCGGCGACGAGGCCAAGTTTAAGGAGATCAGCGAGGCCTATGAGACGCTTTCGGACGAGAAGAAGCGCAAAGAGTACGACCAGATGCTCATGTTTGGCGGTATGCCGGGCGCGGGCGGCGCGTATGGCGGCGGCTACGGTGCCGGCGCGGGTGCCAGCGGCTGGGGCGACATCTTCGACAGCATCTTTAGCGGCAACGGCGCCTGGGGCAGCGATTGGGGCTCGGGCTTTGCCGGGGCTGCGGGCGCTGCCGGTGCCGGCGCTGGCCGCAGCCGTGCTCGCAAGGGCGGCGACCTGTCGCTGACCGTCGATGTGACGGCCGAGGACGCGTTTCGCGGTGTGACGCACAAGGTCACCTATCGCATTCCCTCGACAGGTGAGCAGCAGACCATTACGGTCTCGGTGCCTGCGGGTGCGGTCGACGGCGGCAAGCTGCGCTACAAGCGTCGCGGCGAGTATGGCGTTGCGGGTGGCGAGCGCGGCGACCTGGTCGTGACCACGCATGTGGAGGAGCACCCGCTGTTTAAGCGCAAAGGTGCCGACGTGACCATGGAGGTACCGGTCTCGGTCTACGAGGCGGCGCTCGGCTGCACGGTGGACGTGCCGACGCCCGGCGGTGCGACGGTTCGTCTGAAGGTGCCCGCGGGTACCCAGACGGGCAAGAAGTTCCGCTTTAAGGAAATGGGGGCGCCCGACGTTAAGCACCGTGGCCGCACAGGCGCGCTGCTCGTCGAGATCAAGGTGCAGGTCCCCACGAACCTATCCGATGACGAGCGCGATGCCATGACCAAGCTGCGCGAGACCGACACACGCGACTATCGCGAGAAGGTCAACCGTTACAAGGCGACGTACTAGGGCGGTCGCGGCGCACGCCCGCGCCCACGGGCTTATGATGGACGATAACGAGACGGAAAGGGGTCAGGTAGCATGGCCGAGGACAATAGGAACAAACCGCTGTACATGATCAGCGTGGCGGCCGAGCTGACCGGCATGCACCCGCAGACTCTGCGCGTCTACGAGTCCAAAGGCTTGGTGAATCCCCAGCGCTCGGGCGGCAACACGCGTCTGTATTCGCGTGCCGATATCGAGCGCCTGGAGCTCATCAACCAACTGACCGACGAGGGCATCAACCTCGCCGGCGTGGTGCGCATCCTCGATATGAAGGAGCGTGCCGAGGAGCGCGAACGCGAGAACGAGAAGCTCCGCGCCCGCGTACGCCAGCTCGAGGACGAGCTGCACGAGTACAAGATGCAAAAGAAGATCACCGCCCTGGCCCCGCGCGACGGCTCAGTTAACCCCGAGCAAGTCATGCGCAAGCTGCTGGGCGCCGGCGGGGATTTGTAGTTACGCGGTTTTACCAAACCGCGTAACGGGCCGACGCTGCTCGACGTCCAGAGCGACAATTTGTCATTCAAAAGGCAAGGCATGACCAGAAGGTCTATGCCTTGCCTTTTTCATGCCAACTTGTTCGCTCTGGACGTCGCTCGCTGTCCGTCCTCTACCTGCGGCGTTGCCTTGCTCCGGATACGGCAGGGTAGTCATTGGGGACGTTCTTAAATGACTAGTCAAAGGGGACATTCTTGCGGCATTTGGCACTTGGGGACGTTCCTTTTGTGCCGGCACTTTGGGACACTCCTTGTTAGGAGAGTGATGCAAGGGGCTCGTCCTTTACTTTACCGAGATAAAGTGAACGTGCAGATTCGCAACCCACTCGCAACTGTTCTATGGCACGATATTGAATGAATGTATGCTATGCGCCCGAGCCTTTCGGGCAGAGTGGGAGACAGTATGGTCAAGCTGTACGAGGACGGCATCTACCTGCGCGGCGGCAGCGAGGTTGTGCCTGCGGCCGAGGCTGCCGAGCGCGGTATTACGCAGACGCCCGAGGATGCCAAGCGTGGCACCATCGCGTATTCGATCCTCCAGGCACACAATACGTCCGGAGATCCCGAGGCGCTCAAGATCCGCTTCGACGCCATGGCGAGCCACGACATCACCTTTGTCGGCATCATCCAAACGGCGCGTGCCTCGGGCATGGAGCAGTTCCCGCTGCCCTACGTGCTCACCAACTGCCATAACTCGCTGTGCGCCGTGGGCGGCACCATCAACGAGGACGACCACGTCTTTGGCCTTTCCGCTGCTAAGAAGTACGGCGGCATCTTCGTTCCGCCCCATATTGCGGTCATCCACTCCTTTATGCGTGAGAACTTCGCCGGCTGCGGCAAGATGATCTTGGGCTCCGACTCGCACACCCGCTACGGCGCCCTGGGCACCATGGCCGTGGGCGAGGGCGGCGGCGAGCTGGCAAAGCAGCTGCTGCGCGACACCTACGATGTCGCCTATCCCGGCGTCGTCGCCATCTACCTCACGGGCGCTCCGCGCCCCGGCGTCGGCCCGCACGATGTGGCGCTCGCCATCATCCGCGCCGTCTTTGCCAAGGGCTACGTCAAGAACAAGGTCATGGAGTTCGTGGGCCCCGGCATCGCGAGCATGACGACTGACTATCGCAACGGCGTCGACGTCATGACCACCGAGACCACCTGCCTTTCCTCCATCTGGGCCACCGACGAGGACACACACGCGTTTTTGGCCATGCACGGCCGCGGCGACGACTACCGCGAGCTCAAGCCCGCCGATGTCGCCTACTACGACGGCTGCGTCGAGGTCGATCTGTCGAGCATCAAGCCCATGATCGCGCTGCCGTTCCATCCTTCCAACGGCTTTGAGATTGACGAGCTCAACGAGAACCTCGAGGACATCCTGCACGAGGTGGAGCTCGAGGCCGCCAAGATCGGCGAGGGCAAGACGCACTTTAGCCTGCTCGACAAGATCGTCGACGGCAAGCTGCACGTGCAGCAGGGCGTTATCGCCGGCTGCTCGGGCGGCAACTACGACTCCGTGGTCCAGGCTGCCCGCGTGCTCAAGGGCGCCAACACCGGCTGCGGCGAGTTCTCGCTGTCGGTCTATCCCACGAGCCAGCCCGTGGCACTCGAGCTTACACGCCGCGGCTACATCTACGACCTCATGGAGGCCGGCGCGATCGTGCGCACGGCGTTCTGCGGCCCGTGCTTCGGCGCCGGCGACACGCCCGCCAACAACGGCCTTTCGATCCGCCACACTACGCGCAACTTCCCCAACCGCGAGGGTTCCAAGCCGGGCAATGGCCAGCTGAGCGCCGTGGCCCTGATGGACGCCCGCTCCATTGCGGCGACGGCTGCCAACGGCGGCGTCCTGACGCCGGCGACCGACCTGCCCGAGGAGACTTGGGACGAGGCCTGCGAGTACACCTTTGACGACGCGCCGTACAAAAAGCGCGTGTACTGGGGCTTTGGCAAGGCGGAGCCTGCCGACGAGCTGGTCGAGGGTCCCAACATCAAGCCGTGGCCCGCGATGGAGCCGCTCGGCGACGATATCCTGCTCAAGGTGTGCTCCAAGATCATGGATCCGGTCACCACGACCGACGAGCTCATTCCTTCGGGCGAGACGAGCTCCTTCCGCTCCAACCCGCTGGGCCTGGCCGAGTTTACGCTCAGCCGTCGCGATCCGGCCTACGTGGGTCGCTCCAAGGAGGTCGACGCCGTGGAGAAGCGCCGCGTTGCCGGCGAGGCAGCAGGCGATCTGGCGGCACTCGATGCCGAGCTTGCGGGCGTGTTTGAGGCGCTGGTCGGCGCGGGTGTCGCGGCCGATGCCAAGGCGACTGAGTACGGCTCCATGCTCTATGCCAAGAAGCCCGGTGACGGTTCCGCCCGCGAGCAGGCCGCGAGCTGTCAGCGCGTGATCGGCGGTCTGGCCAACATCGTCCACGAGTACGCCACCAAGCGCTATCGCTCCAACGTGATGAACTGGGGTATGGTGCCCTTCCAGATGGAGGCCGAGCCCAGCTTTGAGGTGGGCGACTATGTCTTTGTGCCGGGTATCCGTGCCGCGCTCGACGGTGACCTAAAGGACATCGCCGCCTACGTGGTGCGCGCCGACGGTGCGGTCGAGCAGATTGAGCTCTACATTGCCGATATGACGGCAGAGGAGCGTGCCATCGTCAAGGCCGGCTGCCTGATCAACTACAACAAGTTCAAGGCCGCTGCCGAGTAACGCACTTAATTGTCCGCCCGGGGCTTACCCTTTCCCGCCCGCTCACGCGCTTCGCGAGGGTCGCGTTCGGGAAAGGGTAAGCCCCGGGCTACATTTCTGCGTTCTCGTTGGGTCTTGAGGGACGCTAATAAATAGACTTGCTTGATGCCGCCTCTGTTATCGGGGCGGCTTCTTTTGTCGAAAACCACCATGAAGGGGTAGGCGCCTTTGCGGTGGTTCCGTTTGTCTCGACCTGTAACATCTGGGCCCCTATTTGACGAGCGGTTGTTACAGATTGAGACAAACGATCGCCGCCGATCATTTCATCTCAATCTGTAACATCTAGGATCGAAAAGGGCCGCTAGATGTTACAGATCGAGACAGTGGAACATCGGAGCCGAAACCACCACAAAGGTGCCTGCCCGGCGGGTCCTTATTTCGATGGGGTCCAGGTTATTTCATCGTCAAATAGCCAAGTGCGTGCCGAGCCACTGTTGCGCGCTGTCTGCGGATCGGGCTCGCAGGTTTGTTCGTAGGCATCCTCGGTACACCGATCCATAAAATCGACGACTGCCGTCTGGTCGCCCTCCATGACGTAGATTACGTCGCCATCCGAGATATAGACCCCCGGTCCTTCATTGTCCACGCAGCCGGGGTCGTATGAGACGTTGCACAATTTGCTCCCGTTTGCCGCATCGAGCTCAAGGGTCGAATGATACCCGCCAACCATTTGGCCGTTCTTGGCTCGATATGTTGCGGCGCCGTACCACCGCTTAAACGTCTTGCCTTTGAGTAAACTGGTTGCCTTACCGATAAGCTGCTCATCTTGGGTATAGCGCGTGGCTCCAAGTTCGATTCGGGGATAGTTACTGACCCCAAGCGCTGCGGGCGTACCGTCGAAATCGACGGTGATCGAATCGGGTTTGACGATATCGGTGAGGATTTCGATGGGGTAGCTTACGGTTTCAACCGCCGCCTGCGTTGCCGAGGCAGGGAGAAATGCGAGATAGATAATTCCTACGCCGACTGCGGTAATCGCAAACGCTAAGACGAGCAGGCCGATATAGGTGGAGCGTTTCACGGCGGGTACCTCGCAAACAGTATGCATTCATTAAGATAAGTGATACCAGCTTACGACAATATTCAAAAGAAAGCGATCGGTCGAAATGACGGGGCGAAAAGGCCCTATTGGGCTTCGATTTGACCTCTAATAGGAATATTTGCCCCACTCATTCTGGGCGAGAGGTCAATAATTCAGTTCACGAGTCTTGAGCGATACTATTCTCACTAAACTCACTATTTTCACAGTAAGCACTATAAATACGATAGGGAGGACGACGAGAACGTTGTGACGTGCGATAGCTAAGCCGTTTAAGCCGGACTCTGACCTTGAATCTCCGCCTCTATCTGTGCGAACGGGCTATTGTCGGTTCTCGATTCCATCGCTGCGTTTTCGTTGGGTCTTGAGGGACGCTAATAAATAGGCTTGCTTGATGCCGCCTCTGTTATCGGGGCGGCTTCTTTTTGTCGAAAACCGCCACAAAGGGGACAGGCACCTTTGTGGCGGTGGGGACGAGCTCGATGTTGTTGTGATCGTTGAGCGGCATGTTAATGGGCACCTCTACAGAATTTCATCTGGGCTGGCGGGTTTGGTTGTTTTGGGGATGCCGAGTTTGGATGACGCGAAATCGTCAACATTGTCCTTAATTCCGTCTTTGGTGTAGACAGTGACCATATAGGTGCTGTGTCCGAATTCGCCCTTGTCGCGTGTTGCCCAGGCATCCCAGTAGGCGGCCCCGTTTCGCCCTTTGATTTTTCCGACACGGCGGAGTTCTGTTCGCTTTAATTTCTGGTTGCTATAGATGGTTCGACCGGCTTCCGCGGTGAGCCCGCACTGTCCAAGCAGCTTGTCGAGGACTTGGTTCATGTGGCGCTCATCGGTGTTTGGTGCGTAGTCGTAGGCGAGGGTGATGGAGTCAAGGGGCTGGTCGTCGATCAGATAATTCATTGTCTGAGGTTCGAGGCAGAAATAAGGAGAGCATCCGTCGACCTTGCCGAGCAACGGTAACTTGGACTGCCAACTTCCGGTGGGAATTGCATATTCGTAGAACACGCCACGGCAGACAAAGGAGAGCGAGGTGGCACGCGAGCCGGCGTCGATCATCCCGCAAAGATCGAAGGGCGAGGCGATACCAAAAGAAAAGGGCGTGATGACGATAAGGAAGAGCATCACGATGGGTATGGCGAGAATGGCGATGACGTTGCGACCGGTGGAATGAGACGGCTTCATATGCGCTCCTCGAGACAAAGAGCTGTTGAGGATAGGCAGAAATGGATATGTTCAGAGAACAATTCAAGTTTAATCTCATGGCGTGAGATGGTCGACCGTTAGCGTCGAAAACCACCACAAAGGTGCCTGTCCCCTTTGTGGTGGTGGGGAGCGCGCGGCTTCTTTTGGTGATAGTGTTAGCCGGCGGTATCATTAGGACAAATGGCGCGGGTTTGCATTGTGAGGTGCTTTGCTGTGAGAAGTCCTGCCCGTATTGGATTGATTGTCTTGGCGCTTGCGATCGCTGTGGTTGGCGCGGGCGCTGTCGGTATGGCATTTCTACCTGCTGCGGTGACGGAGCCGGTGGTCAAGCCTGTGACTCAATCTGTCGAACTTCTGACCGGCGACGACAAGCCTGAGACCATTACCGTTGATTTTGATGAGCAACCGGCTGCGCTGGGCATTAGTAATTATCCACGCATTCAGCTTGGGGCTATGCGCTATACCACGGATTCTGGTCTGATCGACAGGGCGTCCGAGCTGCTCAAGGGCAAAATCTTTAAGCGCTGGTATGGATATGCGTCCTATCGGGCAAAAGCGAACGACATGGTTGGCGGATGCCACTCTTCCATCGAGCTGGACACTGCAAACGGCGCAAAGTTATGTGATGTCTCGTACGATCCGGGCTACGAGGACAATGAGGGTCCGGGCATCTACATCATGGACGGCGATGTCGCCTATGTCATGGAGGGCGACCAGACCGAGCTCAACGATTTTATGGGCCAGTGTATCCAAGATGCCTATGAACAGACCTGCTTGCCCGATCCGCAGGCTGCACGCGATAGTGGGTCTGCCCGTACATGGCTGTTCGAGGATGAGATGCCCTGGAACGCCGAATCGGGAAGCACGGGTTCGGCGAAGGAGTAGAGACCGCGACCACCACAAAGGTGCCTGTCCCCTTTGTGGTGGTTTGCATGCCGTGGGAACACTCAGAAAATCTTATATATAGAGACTTAGATTTGTGTATAAGATCGCGCAAAGCTGGCAACAATACTTCTCGAACAACGTGAAGCCGCCCCGTAGGGCGGCCGCCCCAAGAGAGGTGATTCCATGAGAATCGATAAGCTAGCAATGACGTCGCGCGAGGCGCTGCAGACCGCCATGAGCACGGCTGCTGACGCGCAGGCCGGCG
Source organism: uncultured Collinsella sp. (assembly GCA_902494245.1). Lineage (GTDB taxonomy): Bacteria > Actinomycetota > Coriobacteriia > Coriobacteriales > Coriobacteriaceae > Collinsella. Next base: position 5,314 of record CABUSR010000010.1, on the reverse strand, counting down.
CGGTGGAGCCGATTCACCTGCTGTCCGCCCTGCTCGGTGCCGGCGAGCGCAATATCTCCGTGATCATCGAGCGCATCGGCGCTGACCCGGCCCAGCTCGCACGCTCCACGCAGGATGCCATCGACCACGCGCCCAAGGTTTCGGGCGAGGGCCAGCAGATGGGTCTTTCCAATGAGCTCGTCCGCGTCATCGAGAAGGCCGAGAAGAAGGCCACCAAGATGGGCGACAGCTTTGTGGTGACCGAGCATCTGCTGATGGCACTTGCCGAGGACAAGGGCGAGGCCGGCCGCGTTCTGCGCGACGCAGGCGTGACCAAGGAGCGCATCGAACAGGTCTACGAGGAGCTGCGTGGCGATGACCGCGTGACGTCTGCCGAGGATAAGACGCAGTTTGAGGCGCTGGAGCAGTACGGCCGCAACATCTGCGACCTGGCCCGCGCCGGCAAACTCGATCCGGTCATCGGCCGTACCGACGAGATCCGTCGTACCATCCAGGTCCTGTCCCGCCGCACCAAGAACAACCCCGTGCTCATCGGCGAGCCGGGCGTCGGCAAGACCGCCATCGTCGAGGGCATCGCCCAGCGTATCGTGGCCGGCGACGTGCCGAGCACCCTGCGCGACCGCGACCTCATCGAGCTCGACATGAGCGCGCTGGTCGCCGGTGCCAAGTACCGCGGCGAGTTCGAGGACCGTTTGAAGGCCGTGCTCAAGGAGGTTCAAAAATCCGAAGGCAAGGTCATCCTGTTCATCGATGAGCTCCACACCATCGTGGGCGCGGGTGCCACCGAGGGCTCTATGGACGCCGGCAATATCCTCAAGCCGGCGCTCGCCCGTGGCGACCTGCATGCGATTGGCGCGACCACGCTCGACGAATACCGCAAGTACATCGAGAAGGACGCGGCGCTCGCCCGTCGTTTCCAGACCGTGATGGTCTCCGAGCCCACCGTCGAGGACACCATCTCGATCCTGCGTGGCCTCAAGGAGAAGTACGAGATCTTCCACGGCGTGCACATCACCGATAGCGCGCTCGTGGCGGCTGCCGACCTCTCCGATCGCTATATCGCCGACCGCTTCCTGCCCGACAAGGCCATCGACCTGGTCGATGAGGCGGCAAGCCGCCTGCGCATGGAGCTCGACAGCATGCCGGTCGAGATCGACGCCACCACACGTCAACTCACCCAGCTGCAGATCGAAGAGCAGGCACTCATGAAGGAGACCGACGACGCCTCCAAGGAGCGTCTGGAGGCCCTGCGTCAGGAGATTGCCGAGGTCCAGGAAAAGCTCAATGTGCAAAAGGCCGGCTGGCTCAACCAAAAGAACGCCATCGACCACGTGCAGGAGCTTAAGGGCCAGCTTGACGAGGCCAAGAGCGAAGAGGAGCGTGCAACGCGCAACGGCGACCTGGGCCGTGCGTCCGAGCTGCGCTTCTCCGTGATTCCGGGCCTGCAGCAGCAGATTCAGGATTCCGAGGCTGCGCTCGAGGCACAAAAGCAGCAGGACGGCGAGGGCCTCAACGAGCAGGTGACCTCCGACGAGATCGCCGAGGTCGTGAGTGCCTGGACCGGCGTGCCCGTGTCCAAGATGATGCAGGGCGAGCTCGACAAGCTGAAGGGCCTGGAGGGCGAGCTGCATAAGCGCGTCATCGGTCAGGACGAGGCCGTCTCCGCCGTCGCCGCGGCTGTGCGTCGCAGCCGTGCGGGCCTCTCCGATCCGGACAAGCCCATCGGCAGCTTCTTCTTCCTGGGCCCCACTGGCGTGGGCAAGACCGAGCTCGCCAAGGCGCTTGCCGAGTGCCTGTTCGACGACGAGCGCGCACTCGTGCGTATCGACATGTCCGAGTACATGGAGAAGTTCAGCGTCCAGCGTCTGATCGGTGCGCCCCCGGGATACGTGGGTTACGACGAGGGCGGCCAGCTCACCGAGGCCGTGCGCCGTCGTCCCTACTCCGTGATCTTGCTCGACGAGATGGAGAAGGCCCATCCGGATGTCTTTAACGTGCTGTTGCAGGTGCTCGACGACGGCCGTCTGACCGATGGCCAGGGTCGCCAGGTGTCCTTCAAGAACACGATTATCATCATGACGTCCAACGTGGGCTCCAAGGCCATCGCCGATCTGTCCGGTAAGGACGAGGAGGAGATGCGCCATCAGGTCGACGCCGTCATGGCTCAGACCTTCCGCCCCGAGTTCCTCAACCGTATCGACGACATCGTGGTGTTCCATCCGCTCGGCATGGCGCAGATCGAGAAGATCGTCGACATCCAGCTTGCCGACGTCCGCGCGCGTCTGGCCAAGGAGCGCATGACGCTTGCCATCACCCCGGCGGCCAAGCAGATGCTCGCCGTGGGCGGCCTGGACCCGGTCTTTGGCGCCCGTCCGCTCAAGCGTCTGGTCCAGCGCGAGGTCGTGGACGCCATCGCCGCCGCCATCATCGACGGCACGGTGCGCGAGGGCGATCAGGTGACGGTCGATGTCGATAAGGACGGCGGCTTTACCGTCGTGTGCGATAACACGCCGGCGGCCACCTACGAGGTCCCCGATGCCGAGTAGATTTTTGGGACATGCCTTAAAATCTGCCAGCCGTTTCTAAACGCCAAGGGCGGCGGATCCAATTGGGTCCGCCGCCCTTTTTCGTGCGACAATCGATGTTGTTGAACGGATGCGATGCAAGGAGATATGCAGATGAAAGACGAGATCAAGACAAGCGCGCCGGCGACCGATGCCGCACCCGCCGCACCCAAGCCTGCGCCTAAGCCGGCGCCCAAGCCGCGCGACCCCTACATCCGTGCCGAGAACGAGGACGACGACGGCTACGATCCCTACAGCGATCGCCGCCCCGAGCGCGAGCCGATGTTCGAAGCCGACCCGTGGCGCTGAGTGCCACCCAAAAGGCCACCAATAAGTTGCGGCGAAATAGGGATTGTTTTGCGGTTTGACCAGCAAAAACAGTCCCTATTTCACCGCAACTGCGTTAGGGATTTTTCTGCAGGGGAGGGCAGTCAAAAAAGCCCCGTCCCAAATTGACTGCTCGGGGAGCCGCATTCGAGCTCGGTTGTCCTCTTAGCCACTCGATATCCTTCGGAGCAATAACGGTGATAAAACTTGCTTAAGTGTTAATCAAGCTACACACAATCTTGCTCTCTAATTAATCAAGAATCAGTATAATTTTGATTAGCTAGAGAGCAAGATTGGAGAATCATGGCATTCAACGACTTGATCGCCCAGAAAATAAAGGACTTTGAACAGCAGGGGGTTCCGCAGGTCTTTGAGCGAGACCTTGATCTGGAAAACCCACAGGAGCCAAAGCGCGACAACATCGTAAATGTGGTTGTGGGGGCCCGCCGTTGTGGAAAGACGTATCGCCTGTATCAGGAGATGCAGCGGCTTCAGGGCCGGGGCGTCGAGCTTGACCGGATGCTTTACTTCAATTTTGAGGATGAGCGCTTGCGCCCGTATGAGCCATCGCTGCTGGCGGACGTGCTCGACACGTTCTATGCGCTGTATCCTGTTGCTCGAATCGAGGGCGCTTACATTTTCTTTGACGAGATCCAGGAAATCCCCGAATGGGGTGCGTTTCTGCGGCGTGTAGTCGATACGGAGAAAGCGACCGTCTATGTGACGGGATCTTCTTCTAAGATGCTGTCCTCAGAACTTAAGAGCGAGTTCAGGGGTCGTTCCCTTGTGCGAGAGCTTTTTCCGTTGAGTTTTTCGGAATACGTTCGATATAAGACGGGGAGCGTTCTCGAGTCAGATGCGACCTTTTCCCCGAGCGATGCAGCGCTGCTTCGACATCATCTGATCGGGTATCTTGAACGAGGGGGATTCATCGCGACACTTGAGCAGACGCCTGCAGACGCGATTCAGCTGCTACAGGAATATGCTTCGCGAACGGTCGCCATGGACGTCGTTGAACGTTACGACGTCAAGAACCCTCGCCTGGCATCGCTGTTCTTGACGCGGTGTATGGCATCTTCGGGACGAGAGCTGTCAGTGAACAAAGTGTACAACGAGTTCAAGAGCAGACAGATACCCGTCAGTCGTAATTCGCTCAGCGACTTACTTGAGTATTATGAGGACGCCTACCTGTTATTTTCTGTGCCGGAGTTCACGCGTTCACTGGCAAATAACATGCGGTCTGCGTCTAAGGTCTACGCTGTCGACCCTGCGATGTTTGGAGCATTCTCTCCCGCATCGGCATTGGACCAGGGCCAGAGGCTCGAGACCGCAGTGTTCAATGCGCTAAGAAGAAGGACTCCCGCGGTGAGGACCGGCTCGGTCTGCCGCCTGCTAATCAAAGAGAAGAGCAAAAGCCATGAGGTGGACTTTGTGGCTGGGGATGCGCTTCTCATGCGGGCTTATAGCCTGATTCAGGTGAGTGCGGATATGGCAAGTGAGAAAACGCGCGAGCGCGAAATCGCCGCGCTTGATGCCTCGATGGCCCAGTTTGATCTTGGCGAGTCGGCAATCGTTACCATGGATGAACAGACCGATATTCCATGCGAGCACGGTGTGGTACACGTTATGCCCGCATGGAAGTGGCTCCTTGCCTAATCATCTATGGGCCTGTGGGGTCAGGACCTCCTGGCTCCTTCATCACGGTTGGGGAGCACCTTGCTGCGCCAGGCTAGTCCTGGGCTTTGATACTCGGCAGCAGGATCTGCGCGAGGTAGTCGGTTTCGAGCTTAGTGGCACCATCGGCCTTGCCGTCTTTACCCACCAGGTCGTTCTTGATCTGGCTATACGTATAGCGGTTGCCGGTCGTCAGCTCGACAAGCTCAATGGCCGTATCCATGGGGTAGGTCGACACGGGATTCTGCGTCCGCCCGTTGATGGTCTGGGGCACCACGTACGGATAGACGGGGCCGCTGGCGTAGACGGTATAACCGTTGCCTAGATTGGCCGCACCCAAAACCGTATCGCCTTCATCGGGCGTAAAGCTCTCGCCCTCGCGCACCGCGACGAGCGTCACGAGCGGCGTATTGGCGTCGTCGCCCAGATAGATGCATAGCGTGCTTCCGTTTTGCCAAGTTGCGACCTTGCCGTACCACTCGACGGGAATATCGAGCTGGTAGAGGTCGGTTGCCTTGTGGCGAGTGTCAGCATCACGGGACGCCTGTGCCTTTTGCGCGCTCACGGCATTGACGGCGGCGTCGCGCCGCGCGGTTGCTGCCTGCTGGAGCACTTTGGCAGCCGCGGCGGAGCTCGCACCGCCCTCCTCGGCATACTTGGCGGCGGCATCGATCTGGTCGTCAGTCACCGTGTCGGCCGAAGGCACCTCGAGCTTAAAGGTGGCCTGGGCACTCAAATCCTGCCCATCG